>DAISVV010000008.1:0-32241 GCA_036840015.1 Micropepsaceae bacterium | reverse complement strand
CCCGCGATCGCCTGGTCGAGATCCTTCTTTCCACGGGTCCAGATCATGGTCTTCCAGTCCTCTGCCTCGGGATAGAAAGCGCTGCGGATCTGGGCCTTGATTGCCGTGCGGTCTGGGTGTCCGAGACCTGCCACCGTGTGCAGCCAATTGTCGGCGCGAAGTGCCTGGAACACTTCCAGCGTCGACTGGGTGCCATATTCCACGCATATCGTTGTTGTTTCAGCCCCCTGAAACATCGATGGCATGGCGCCATCGAGGCTGCCGAAAACCTGTGCCGATACCGAGTCGCCCGCGCGCGTGGAGCAGACATCGTTGCCGTACCATGCGCGGGCACGGGCATAGGCCTGGCTTTCGGGCGCGTCCTCGCTGATGAGCTCTGCCTCGCCATAGGGACCGAGGCCGGTGTGGAAGTCGAGGATGGCAGCGCGCCGGCATGGACGTGCATGCGTGTCGATGATCGCGCGGAGTGTTTCTGACGACCACTGTGCGCGCGTGCCGCCATAGTACATGCCGCCGGGGTGCGTGTACTGGCCCTTGCTGATTGTCTCCTGCATGGCGAAGGCGCCGTGCTCGCGTGCGTAGTTTCGAAGCGCCCGGCTTGCGGCATCGGTTGTGGCCTCGGAGAGATCGGCGGGCGCGATTGCTTCGGCGAGAAGCGTGTAGTGCGGGTTTTCGGGTGGCGATGCCGACCAGTCGATAAAGTTCCGGTTCAGGTCGACGTTTTCCTCGGTCACGCGACGATCCCAGGCGAAACCGTGCGGGTTGAGCGCATGGACGAGGACCTGGCGGATGCCGTTCACCTGCGGGCGGCCTGTCTTCAGCCATCCCGCGAGCACGGCCGAGCCTGCATAGCCCTCGACGCCATGGGTGCCGGCGACGGCAAGCAGCACCGGGTCGCCGGGTTCTCCGGTCACGGCGATGTCGATGAAGAGTTCCTCGCCCGCGGGGCCGGTTGCCTGCGGGTGGCGACAGGAAAAGAGGCTGGCGCCCGCATGTGTTGCGGCCAGGCGGAACTTGCTGCGGGCCTCGAAGTAGTCCCGGGAGAACAACGCGCCTGCGTTCATGCGAGGGTGAAGCCCTCGTAGCCGTTGCGCACGACCTCGGCGCATTTGGCACGATAGGCGGGTGTTCCTCCCACATAAGGCAGGAACACGCGCGGCTTGCCGGGAATGTTGGCTCCCATGTACCAGGAGTTGGCGCGCGGGTAGAGCGTCATGTGAGCGACCTCGTTGACGTGTGCGCCCCAGGCGTCTTCGGCGTCCTGCGTTGCCTCGATCGTGCTCTTGCGCCTTGCTGCCAGGCTGGCAAGCGCGCCTGCGATCCAGTCGACATGGTGCTCGATCGTCGGGGCCATGTTCGAGAGGACCGAGGGGGAACCGGGGCCGGTGACGGTGAAGAGGTTGGGGAAGCCAGCCACTGACAGGCCCAGATAGGTCTTCGGGCCGGCGGCCCACTTGTCCTTCAGCTTCTGACCTTTGCGGCCGCGAATGTCGATGCGGTCGAGCGCGCCTGTCATCGCATCGAACCCGATCGCGAAGATGATTGCGTCGAAGCGGTACTCCTGCGCTGCCGTGCGCACGCCGTCAGGCGTGATTTCCTCGATCTGTGCCTGCGACACGTCCACGAGCGATACATTGCTGCGGTTGAAGGTGGCGTAGTAGTCGGTGTCCACGCACATGCGCTTGGTTCCCACCGGGTAGGTCTTGGGGGTGAGGAGGTCTGCGGTGCGCGGGTCCTTGACGAGCGAGCGTATCTTGCGGGCGAGGAAGTCCGCGGCAATGGCATTGGACTTTTCGTCGAGCGCGATGTCGGCGAAGCCGCCCAATACGCAGAAGCCGCCACGCTGCCAGCGCTCCTCGAAGATGCGCTCGGCCTCGTCCGGAGGCGTCGCACTGAGCAGACGGTCTTCGGGAAACACATGCCTGATGCCGAAGCCTGCGGCAGCGGCTTCTGCCCTGAAACGCGCGCGGTTGAGCTTCCAGAGTTCGAGCTCTTCTGCGGGGATCTGACCGTTGCGTGCCGGGAGGCTGTAGTTTGGCGTGCGCTGGAAGACGGTCAGGTGCCGGGCCTGGCGCGCCACTTCGGGGATCGTCTGGATCGCGGAGGAACCCGTGCCGATGACGGCCACATCAAGGCCCGTGAAGTCGACAGGTTCATGTGGCCAGCGACTGGTGAAATAGGACTGGCCCCGGAAGCGCCCGATGCCGGGGAAGTCGGGATCCTTCGGTACCGACAGGCATCCGGTTGCCATCACGACGGCGCGGGCCACGAGCGGCCCCTTGTCGGTCACCACGGTCCAGACATTGCGGGCTTCGTCAAAGCGGGCGGCCTCAACGCGGGTGTTGAAGCGGATGTCGCGGCGCAGGTCGAATTTCGTGGCGACGTGGTTCAGGTAGGCGAGGATCTCGGCCTGCGGCGCGTATTTTTCGCTCCATTTCCATTCCTCGTCGAGGGCGGAGGAGAAGCTGTAGCAGTACTCCACGCTTTCAACGTCGACCCGGGCGCCCGGATAGCGGTTCCAGTACCAGGTGCCGCCGAGGTCGGGGGCGGCTTCGACCACGACAGCGCTCATGCCCTGCTGGCGCAGCCGGTGGAGCATGTAGAGGCCGGCAAAACCGGCTCCCACCACGACGGCGTCAAGGGGTGCAGTGGATCCGGTGCTCATGGGCTGTCGCTCCGCGCGAGGATTGGTCCGCGGCGGGGATGATACCGGCTTGACCGGGCGGCGACAATCGCCGGGCTTGCCTCGGGCGGTTCAGGCCCTTGCCGGGCGCCACATCGGTCCGACCGCGAGCAGGAGAACGATCACGTTGAACAGGGCGTTCGAGGGGTGGCCGGAGGCGATGGAGCCCGCGCTGTCGAGGAGGAACCAGGCGCACAGGCCTGTCACGACGCATTTGCGGACCTGGTCGGGTGCCAGGTCATAAACCCAACGGGCGAGGCAGAAGATCGTTATTCCCCAGCCCAGAAGGAACCCGCCGGTGAGGGCCGCGAGGAAGCGCGTCTCGCTGCTTGCCATCGTGATGTTGCCGTCGACGGGCCAACTGAGGATGTCGAGCGACAGGCGTGCCGGCTCAAGTGTCGCTTCGATGGTACCCAGGAAAAAGACGGGTCCGAAGCCGCCGACAAGAAGTGACGTGAAGTACAGCCACTGCTTCTGAAATGTCCGGGTCATGGGGTGCTTCTCCCTTGTTCGGGGAGAGAGCTGCCCCAATGGCGCCTGCAGCGCAATGACCTGCGAGGTCATTGACCCCGGTGAAGGCTCAATCGTCGTTCTCGCGCTCGGTCTTGACGAGTTCACCTGTGGCGGGATTGAAGTAGAGCTCGTACAGGACACCGCCCTTCGTCCCGTAGACCTCGTAGCAGCTCCCGGAGATCTCGATCTTCACCACTGCATAGCCGCGCTCGCGGGCGCGTTGCGCGAAGCCTTCGAGGGGCAGCCACTGGGAACGCGGCGCGGTGGTGCAGATGTCGTCGCTGCCACGGCGGCTGTCATCGCCTCCTCGCCGGTCATCGTCGCCGCGGCGGGCGGCAGCCGGCTGGCTGAGGCTGGCAGCGAGGGTGGCTGCGGCGGCGATGGCGAGAAGGGTTCGTGTCGTCTTCATCTTGTCTCTCCTTGGGTTGGTTGGTCAGGAGGTTCATTGTGACACGGTGCGCATGACAGGCGGCCGACCCGTCCTGTCAGCGTTTTGTCAGGATGGATCGGGGAAGATGGTCCGATGAGATCCTTTTCCCCTGCAAGGCTGGCCCTTTGCGCCATGATCGTCCTGATGGTCCTCCCGTTTACCACGGGCAGCCTTCAGGCGCGCGAGGGGCGTGGCGGTCATGGCGACCATGACGAAGCCATGCGATATTTCGAGTCCGGGGAGACCTTGCCCCTGGAACAGATCATGGCAGCTGCCCTTCGGGCGGCCGGTGGCGGCGAGGTCATCGAAGTGGAGTTCGAAGTGGAGGACGGGGTCGCCGTTTGTGAGGTGAAGATCATCGATGCCCGCGGGCGCGTGCGCGAGGTCACGGTTGACGCCCGCAGTGGCCGTGTTGTCGAGATCGATGACCGGCGCGGGCGTGGCCGTGGGCGCGGCGGGGATGACCGTCGGGATGATGACTGATGCGCGTGCTCCTGGTCGAAGATGATCCGCAAATCTCGCGTGCGCTCAGCGAAGCGATGCGTGCGGCTGGCTGGACGGTCGACCATGCCGGCGAAGGCGAGGACGCGTGGTTCCGTGGCGATACCGAAACCTACGCGGCTGTCGTGCTTGACCTCGGGCTGCCGGGGCTTGACGGGTTGACCGTGCTGCGGCGCTGGCGCAAGTCGGGACGCAACATGCCGGTCCTGATCCTGTCGGCGCGCGGCACCTGGAGCGAGCGTGTCGAGGGCATCGACCTGGGTGCCGACGACTATATTGCCAAGCCCTTCGTGGTGGAGGAGGTGCTTGCGCGCCTGCGGGCACTGGTGCGACGGGCCTCTGGCGTTGCCTCGCCGCTTCTCCAGATCGGACCCGTGGCGCTTGACCAGCGGAGCATGCGCGCCACGGTTGGCGGCAATCCGGTCAATCTCACGCCGCTGGAATTCAGGCTGCTGTGCCACCTGATGCTGAACGCCGGGCGTGTCGTCTCGCAGCTTGAGCTGGGTGAGCAGATCCATGGTGACCGGGGCGAGCGCGAGTCCAATGCCATCGAGGTCATTGTCGGGCGTATCCGCCGCAAGCTGGGCGTGCCCTTCATCGAGACACGCCGCGGGTTCGGGTATGTCGTCTCCCCCGAAGCGTCATGAGGGCGATCCTGTCCTCGGTTCGCCTCAGGCTTGCCGCCGGTGCCGTGACGGCGCTGGTTTGCGTGCTCGTGCTGTCCTGGTTCGGGCTTGTGCAACTGTTCGAGCGCCATGTCGAGCGCCGGATCGGTGCCGAGCTTGACCTGCACCTGTCGCAGATCGCATCAGCCACGCTGGTCATGGCCGACGGCACGCTATCGCTTGAGCGGGAACCGGCTGATCCCCGCTTTGTGCGCGTGCGCAGCGGGCTTTACTGGCAAGTCGAGGACGAGGCGACCGGCCGGATGCTGCGGTCACGGTCGCTCTGGGATGCGCGGCTCCGGCTGCCACAGGACATGCCGGCGATCGGCGTGATCGACGTCCATGACGCCGAAGGTCCTGGCGGGGAACGCCTGCGTGCCCATGAGCGGCGGCTGATGCTGCCGGATGGCAAGGGTGAGCGGGCCCTGCGCTTTGCGGTTGCGATCGACAGGGCCGATATCGAGGCGCTCACAGCAGACTTTGCGAGCGACCTTGTGATTGCGCTTGTTGTCCTCGGGATGGTTCTTGGTGGCGCCAGCCTGATCCAGATCACGATGGGAACGGCACCCCTGGCGGGCATTGGGCGACAGGTGGCCGCGGTCAGGGCCGGGCAGATCCCGCGGCTGCCGCCTGCACCCGCCCAGGAAGTCAGGCCGCTCGTGGACGAGGTCAACGCCCTGCTTGATGGGGCCGACGCGCAGGTGGAACGCGCGCGCGCGCGTGCGGCGGATCTTGCCCATGGCCTCAAGACGCCGCTTGCCGCGCTGAAGGCTGATGCTGCGCGCATCGCTGCCGGCGGTTCCCCCGAGATCGCGGCGGGGATCCATGAAGCGGTGGATGCCATGTCGGCACAGGTCGAGCGCGAGCTTGCGCGGTCACGCATCCGCCATGGCGTGCGTGCGGCCGACACGTCGCTCCTGCCGGTCGTCGCGCAGGTCGCCGGTGTTATCCGGCGCACGCCTGCGGGCGAACGCGTGACGATCGGCATCACTGTTCCAGCCGGGGTGCGGCTTGCGATCGACCGGACAGACCTTGCCGAACTGATGGGAAACCTGATGGAGAATGCGGCCCGGCATGCCCGTGGCCGCGTGGATGTATCGGTGGTGTCTGCGGGAGACGGGTTCTGCAAGGTCGTGGTTGATGATGATGGCCCCGGGCTTGACGAGGCCGCGCGCGCCGCCGTGATGCAGCGCGGCGTGCGGCTTGACACGCGCCCTGAGGGCGCAGGCCTTGGCCTTGCGATCGTGAGTGACATTCTTGACGCCTATGGCTCGGTGCTGGAACTGGGCGATACGCCCGATCGTGGCCTTTCAGCCAGCTTCAGGGTGCGGGCAAGTTCCTGTGCCTGACATCGACGCGTGCTCGTCCCGCAGGCGAAGAGCGATGTGTGGCTCAATCGCCGATGGGCCTTGTTTCGCTTGTGAGGGTTACGTTCAATGGTATCGCGCGCGCAGGCTGTAGCGGCGGCGACAAAGGTCGCGGGCATGCGGCGATTCAGCTTGAAGCACCATCCCGGTGTTACTAGCGTCCGGTTGCCGGCGGCTTCATCAGGGATGCCGCGGCCAGCCATTGGGGTCGTCATCATGAAATTTCCTGTTTCCATCGCAGCCGTGTCCTTGCTGTCGATGTCTGCAACTGCGGCACCGCTCGCCTCCTTCACGAAGGACAATGTGAAGGCTGTGCTCGCCGGCGTTGGCGCTACGGGCATTGAAGAACAGACGTCGGATGGCGTGCAGTTCATCAACTTCGACTACAAGGGGCTGAAGTACTCGACCTCGATCCGCTTCTGCGATGCCAACACACAGAAGAATTGCACTGCCCTGTTCATCGCGGTTGGCTTCCAGGCGGACGGCGCGGACACGCTTGATACCGTCAATGCCTTCAATGGGGGATTCCCGATTGCGACCGTCTTCAAGCCGGACCAGCAGACCATCGTGTTCGGGCGCCTGGTAACGGCGCTTGGCGGTGTCGATGCGTCGAATGTCGCGGCCAATATCGGCCTCGTGGTCGCTGGCCCGCAGGTCTACAACGAGTTCCGCAAGTCGCAGGTTGTTGCGTCGACCGGCGTCGGCGGGACGATGCTGCTGTCGCAGGGTGCAGCACCGGCCCCCGCCCTTAAGCCGGTGCGTCTGACGCCCGCGCAGGTCAGCGTTGCCTTCAAGCTCGCGCCGTCAAAGGAAGCGCTTCCAAAGTAACCGACCGTTACTTGTCGCGCGCCGACCACGAGCCGTCCCAGCCTTCAGGGGGCGGCTCGTAGAGGAAGTGCTGGATGCGCTCCTCGTAGGTGTCGAAGATCTCGGCAGGTGCTCCCGGCAGGGCGCGGCCTTGCGCGATGGCTGCCCGAGCGCCGTCCCAGTCGCGTGACCTGAAGGCTGCGAGGAGCACCTTCAGCGATGTATCGAGATCCTGGAACGCCTTTGTTTCGGCTACATGGGCATGGCCCATGAGTGCATAGAGGTAGGTGGGCGCCGCGCGGCCCTTCACGGCGAGGAAATCGAGCTCGAGGAGGGCGAACTTGCTGGAGACCCGTGTCGCCGTGTCCTCGCCGACCACCAGCGCGAAGCCGTAGTTGCCCGCGAAGGACTGGATGCGCGCCGACAGGTTCACGGCATCGCCGAGCGCCGAATAGTCGAAGCGCAGGTCCGAGCCCATGTTGCCGACGACGCATGTGCCGGTGTTGATGCCTACTGTCACGGCGATGGGGCTGACCGCATGCTTCAGGAAGAACCCCTCTGCCATCAGTTCATTGTTCAATGCTGTCAGGGAGTCCTGCATGTCGAGGGCGCAGTCGCAGGCATGGGTTGGATGGTCCTCGATGTCGAGGGGGGCGTTCCAGAACGCCATGACACAGTCGCCGATGTACTTGTCGATTGTACCCTGGTGCTGCAGCACGTCGCGTGACAGCGGGGTTAGCACGCGATTGATGAGCCGGGTCAGTCCCTGCGGATCGGAGCGGAAGCTCTCTGCGATCGGCGTGAACCCGCGGATGTCGCAGAACATGATCGACAATTCGCGCGTGTCGCCGCCCAGCCTGAGCTTTGAGGGATCCTGTGCGATCTCGTTGACCACATCCGGGGGGAGGTACTGCGCGAAGGCATTTCGGACGGTGCGGCGCTCGGTTTCTGTCCGCATGAACTTCACGATGCTTGCGGCGGCAAAGACAAGGGCGATGTTGAGGGAGGGCGCAACGGGGTCGAGCAGCCATCGCTGCTCGGTGAATGCCCACCATGAGACGCTGACGGCAAATACCACGGCCACGAGAGCGACCGCGGCGATCCAGAATACGGGGACGCGGTTGATGCTCAGCAGCACCAGCAGACCCAGTGTCAGCGCGAAGCCGAGCTCTGCGCCGTCGGACCAGTCCGGTCGGCCCAGATAGTGGCCAAGCAGCATCTGCTCGAGCGCCTGCACGTGAAGTTCGACCCCGGGCGTGTCGATGCGCATGGGTGTGGTGCGCAGGTCGAGCAGGCCTGCGGCACTGGTGCCGATGAAGATGGCGGCGCCTTCGAGGTCTCCAAGCGACCCTGGCTCTTCGAGCACCTTCCAGGCCGGGATCCGGCGTGATGGCTGGTCCGTCGTGAAGTGAACCCACATCTGACCGTCGCTGGTCGACGGGATCACGACCGGACCGACCTTGACCGAGATGACGCGATTGGGCTGACCCACGGCCAGTTCGCCTCCGCCGCCTGCCATCTTCACCTGGATCGTAGGATAGGTGCCGGTCGCGCTGCCGATGGCCACGCGCAGCGTTTCCAGTGCGAGGCCGGGATAGATCTCCGACTTGCCGCGGTTCACCAGGCCCACGAACAGCGGCACCCGGCGAATGATGCCGTCGTCGTCGGTGATCGTGTTGAAGGCGCCTGTGCCGGGTGCCGCCTGCTGCAGCAGGTCAAGGGGAACCGTTGCGCCTGAGAAGCCCTGCACTGCCTCGAGCAGGCTGCTGTCGGGGTCTCCCACGCGGGCGACGCCGGCCTTCAGGATTGGCGTGCGGCCGGTGTCGGTTGGCCCGAGGATGAAGCCCAGTACGCTCGGCGTTTCCTTCAGGGCCTGCGCAAAGACGGCGTCATTGTCGGGAAGCGTTTCCAGTTGCTCGCGCGTGGCCTGCCATTCGGCGGCATCCGGCAGGCTGCGGGCGATGCGGGGCGGCGAGGTGCGGTCGGCCTCGGGAAACACCATGTCCCACGAGATCACACCCACACGGGACTCTTGAAGATTACGGGTGAGGGTTGCAAGCGTCGTGCGCGGCCATGGCCACTGGCCGATGCGCCTGATGCTTTCCTCGTCGACGTCGACATAGCGCACGCCCGCGTCCACATAGGGGCGCGGCGCCGCATTCTGGTAGAAGTCGAAGACCTTGTTGCGCTGGCCCTCGAGCACGCGACCGAAGTCGCTCCACTGGATGAAAAGGGCCAACAGAAGAACGGCCCACGGCACGAGGCCCAGCCACCGCATGAGTCCTGCAAGCCCTGCCATCTGCAGGGCTCCGAGGCGTGAGGTGGCGTCGCGCTGTGACATTGTGGACTCAGGTTCCCGCTGCCGACTTGCTGTCCCTGAAATCGTAGAGCCTGTCCCAGAGCGTGTCGAGGCCGGACAGGGCATGATCCAATCCGCCCACGGCCAGTTGATCGCCGTCCTGCGACAGAAAACCGAGGCGCCGCAGCTTGGCCAGCGCGTCATCGACCTCGAACTCGCCCGAAAGACCGAAGTTCCTCTCGCGCCCTGCCTCGATCCGCCGGTCGAGGTCGGTGCTGGTGCGTACCGGGCCATGCGCCAGCAGGGCGTGGTAGGCGAGTATCACTTCCTTGATTTCCTGGTCCTCGGCGGCACCGATGAGCGTGTCGAAAACGCCGGTGTCGTTGTTCACGTTGCGGAAGTAGACGTTGTCGGCGAGGCGCTTCTGGTAGCGCAACTTGCGGAAGGCATAGCTTGCATACTGCCGGAACATGAAGGCGCCGGCGCCCACGAGAGCTGACAGGGCGCCGACGGCCTTCATCATGTCATCCTGCTTGACGGTTCCCGACACGCCAAGCAGGGCGCCCGCCAGCACGAGCATGACCGACAAGGCGGGAAGGATGTTCAGGGCAACGGGAATGCCGCCGAGCAGCGCCGGGCCGCCGATCAGGATGGCGTCCTTGCGGCTCATGACGACTTCGACGCCGGGCAGCAGCATCGGCAACTCGTTGCGCGCGACGTTGCGGAATGACTTTATCAGGACACTGCCGGGGCTTGCATTGCCGGGCAGGGCGCCGGTGGCCTGATGGTGGCCTGTGTCGCGGAAGCGCACGAAGATCACAACGTCGTCGAGCACGTCCTCGCGCCATTCGCGCTGGCGCAGGAGGCGGCGTCTCGTCAGGCGGTCCTCGCGGACACCCCTGTAGAAGATGCGTGCCGTCTCGTACTGGTCATGCGGCGTGCGGGTCTGGACCTCGAGATGGGGATGGGCACTTGAGCCCTGTGCGATGGCCCTCGTGTCGAGTTCCTCGAAGTTGGCCTGCCCAAGCACCATGACGAGGCCCTTTTCGAGTTCGGCATGAAGCGCTGCGGCTTTTGTCATGTCCCCGCATTCTGACAGGCGGACGTGGATGTCCTTCAGGCCCGTCAGTCGCGCGTAGAATTCATGGTGGAAGTAGGCGCCGAGGAAGTTGCACAGGGTGCGGAAACGCTGCTCGTCGCCGGGTGCCAGGCCGTCAGAGGCGAGCGCGTCGACAAGCACGGGGCGGCGCACGCGAATGGCATGCATGGGCAGGCGGCCGGCGCGGTCCGGCGCCGAAGCGGCATCCTTGCGTCGTTTCCTGGCCGAGATATGCATACGTGTCCCGTGGATCTGATGCGTATTGCTGCGATTGCAAGACGTGGTTAGCGACCGGATTCTCGTTTGTCCTGCCGGCAATACAAGGACGGATCGTGTGACCATGGCCACTCGGGTTGCTGTCGTGCCTTTCATGTGACGCTTTAAGGATGGGGTTGCCTTGTCGGTTGCCCGGGCAAAGGGCAAAATTGCGACTCAATGGGCTTTGCTGCCGGGGGGCGGCGTTAACGTATGTCTGATCGAAGCGATCAAGCGCGGGCATGGCTGGAGGTGGTGGGTGATGCGCAGACGCTCACGCTGAGGCCCTGCGGCGCGTGGACCGTTTCACATGCCGCTGCCATCGACGCAGAGCTTCGGGCGGTTGACGCCTATGGGCGCAAGGCGGCGGTGCTGGACCTCTCGGGCCTCTTGCGCCTCGATACTGCGGGCGCGTGGCTGATCCACCGGACGCAGCGCACGTTTGCGCGGGCGGGCATGGAGGTTGCGCTGTCAGGCGCGATCAGCGCGCATCAGACGCTGATCGAGGCCGTGGCCCGCGGGGACCGGCCGCTTCCGCCGGAGGATGCGCCCGACGGGCCGCTGCTGCAGATGATCATCCGCATGGGGCGGGCGCTGCATGAGGCGGGCAAGACCACGCGGGCGATCATCGCCTTCCTCGGGCTGGTGCTTGAGACGTTCGGGCGCACGCTTGCCAATCCGCGGCGCCTGCGCGTCACGTCGACGGCTTACCACATGGAGCATGCCGGGCTGAACGCGGTGCCCATCGTTTGCATGATCACGTTCCTGATCGGTGCCGTGATGGCCTACCAGGGCGCCGAGCAGCTCCAACGGTTCGGTGCCGAGGTCTTTGCCGTCAACCTGCTCGCGGCGGGTTTCCTGCGCGAGATCGGCATCCTGCTGACGGCCATCATGGTGGCGGGCCGCTCGGGCAGTGCCTTCACGGCACAGATCGGCTCGATGAAACTGCGCGAGGAAATCGATGCCATGCGGACGATGGGGCTCGACCCCGTCGAGGTGCTGGTGCTGCCGCGCGTGATCGCGCTGGTGCTGATGGTTCCTTTGCTGGGCTTCATCGCTGCGATGATGGGTCTTCTGGGTGGCGGGCTTGTGCTGTGGCTGGAACTGGGCATGTCGCCGGCCATGTATCTCGAGCGCCTGCATGCGGCTGCCGATTTCTGGGATGGTGCGGTGGCGTTCGTGAAGGCGCCGTTCTTCGGCCTGATGATTGCGCTGATCGGATGCTTCGAGGGGCTCAAGGTGTCGGGCAGCGCGGAGTCGGTGGGCCAGCGCACGACGGCTTCGGTGGTTCAGGGCATCTTCACGGTGATCGTGGTGGACGCCATTTTCTCGATCCTCTTCCTCAAGCTCGGGATCTGAGCAATGGCAGGGGACACGATCATCTCTGTCCGCGGGATCCGCAACCAGTTCGGGCGGCAGGTCATCCATGACGGGCTTGACCTCGACATCCATCGCGGCGAGGTGCTCGGGATTGTCGGCGGGTCGGGCACCGGCAAGTCAGTCCTGCTGCGCACGATCCTCGGGCTCAACAAGCCCGTGTCCGGGCGGGTCGAGGTGTTCGGCCATGTACGCGGCGAGATGAGCGTGGCCGAGGAGCGCGCCGTCGAGCGTCGCTGGGGCGTGCTGTTCCAGGATGGGGCCCTGTTCTCGTCGCTGACGGTCGCCCAAAACGTGCAGGTGGCGCTGCGCGAGCATCTCGACATGCCGCAATACCTGATGGACGAGATTGCGGCGGTGAAGATAGCGCTCGCCGGACTTCCGCCGGAAGCGGGGCCGAAATTTCCGTCCGAGCTTTCGGGCGGCATGCGCAAGCGGGCAGGTCTTGCGCGGGCGCTTGCGCTTGATCCCGAGGTCCTGTTCCTTGACGAACCGACGGCAGGGCTCGATCCGATCGGGGCTTCGGCCTTCGACGAGTTGATCGCCGACCTGCAGGCGACCCTCGGATTGACCGTATTCATGGTTACCCACGACCTCGACAGCCTTTACGCGATCTGCGACCGCATCGCTGTCCTCGCGGAAAAGCGCGTGCTGGTCACGGGAACCATTGACGAGATGGCCCAGCAGGCGCATCCGTGGATACGGGAGTATTTTCATGGTCCGCGGGGGCGGGTGGCGGTGGCCGCCCGGGATCGCAACGCCGCCGGCATCGAGACGAAGGGGGAGACCTGATGGAGACGCGCGCACACCACCTCTTGATCGGCAGCTTTGCCATCGGCATCTCGGTCATGACCGTGCTGTTCCTGATGTGGATCGGGAAGTTAGAGTTCAGTCGGCAGTACGAGATCTACCTGCTGCGGATCGAGGGCTCGGTGTCGGGCCTCGGCATGGCAGCGGACGTTCTTTACAACGGCATCAAGGTGGGCGAGGTGATTGATCTCAAGCTTGATCCGAAGGATCCCTCGCATGTGCTCGTGCAGATCCAGGTCGAGCGCACCACGCCGGTGAAGACGGATTCGCATGCGAGCCTCGAAACGCAGGGCCTGACGGGCGTGGCGGCCATCCTGATTGCCGGTGGCTCGAGCAAGGCCGAGAAGATTCCGGTGCAGGAGGGCGAGGACTATCCCTTCATCGAGACGCGCAAGTCGACGTTCCAGAAATTGTTCGCCGGGGCACCCGAGCTGATCAATCGCGGGAATGCCGTGCTTGACAGGCTGTCGACCTTCCTCAGCGACGACAACGAGGGGAAGTTCGGCCGCACGATCGAGAATGTGGAGCGGCTCACGGGGAACCTGGCGCGTGCGTCGGACAAGTTCGACTCGATCGCCACGAACCTTGACCGCATCATCGCGGGTGATGCCAAGGGGACGCTGGCGGATGTGCGCGGGGTTGCCGACGAGCTGCGGCAGATCATGGCGGATGCGCGCGGGCCGCTGAAGGATTTCGCGCGCCGCGGCCTGCCGGAGCTTCTGCTCACGATCAGCGATGCGCGGCAGATGATTGCGTCGGTCGACCGGGCCGCACAGCGTCTTGAGTCGAGCCCGTCCTCGATCCTGTTCGGCGACAAGGCGGTC
The DNA here is from genome assembly GCA_036840015.1 of Micropepsaceae bacterium. Taxonomy (GTDB): domain Bacteria; phylum Pseudomonadota; class Alphaproteobacteria; order Micropepsales; family Micropepsaceae; genus SZUA-430. The sequence continues at coordinate 18,611 of DAISVV010000008.1, read as the reverse complement.
GAGTACAAGTCCGGGGGATCGCGCTGATGCGTGCAACACGTTTTGCTGCCTTTACCCTGCTGTCGCTGTCGCTTGCGTCGTGCGCGCTGCCCGATATCGGATCCGGGCCGCCGCCGGACCTCTATGTGCTTTCGCCGAAGAGCACGTTCCCCGATGGCCTCCCGACCGTCGACTGGCAGCTCGTGGTCGAGGAGCCATCGACGGCGAAAGGCATCGATACCGACCGCATCGCCATCGCGCCGCATCCCCTGGAGGTGAAGTATCTTGCGGGCTCGCGCTGGGCCGACCGTGCGCCGCGCATGATCCAGCAGTTGCTGATCCAGTCCTTCGAGAATTCGGAGAAGATCGTGTCGGTCGGGCGCCAGTCGATCGGGCTGCGCTCGGACTTCGTGCTGAAGACGGAGCTGCGCGAGTTCCAGGCCGAGAAGACGCCGGATGGCGGCACGCAGGTTCGCGTGAGGGTGAACCTCAAGCTTGTGCGCCAGGCCGTCGGGATGATCGTCGCCTCGGAGAGCTTCGAGTCCATCAAGCCGGCCGCCAGCGAGAAGGTGCCCGACATCGTGCAGTCGTTCGATGATGCGGTGGGTACCGTCTTCAAGCGCGCGGTGGCATGGACGCTGAAGGCCGGCGACGAGAACAAGACGCGCCAACCCAAGGACTGGGACTGAGGCTTGCCTCAGTCCTTCAGCTCGAAAAGCATCAGCAACGTCTGCTGCAGGGGGCGGTTGAAGTTGTCATCCGCCACGACATAGACAAGCGTACGGCCGGCCTCGTGGGGGCGCACCGACAGTCCTTCCATGTTGTCGATCACGTGTTCCATCCCGGCGTCCGCGACGAGGGTGGGCCTGATCGGCGTGCCGGACTTGATGTCGGGCGATGCGATGCGGCGCACGGCAAAGCCGATGCCGCCGGTGCGGCTGAAGCGGCGTTCGAGGGTCAGCACATCGCCACCGGGCAGTTGGCGTGCGTCGGTGATCTCGTAAGGCGTGCGCGCCACGACCGAGAGGGCCTCGTCCTTGCCGCCCTTGGGATCGATCAGCCAGCCGCGCATGTGGCCGGCCTTGTCCTTCATGCCCTCGGTCAGTGCCAGAAGCCGGCCGCCGGCCAACTGCTCGAGGGCCTCGAGACCGCCGTTGCCGGGGGCGTCAGCCAGGCTTGCGGGCACGCGAACCGCGCGGGCAGGGGCGTCGAGGCCGTCGCGGCCGAAGGCATAGGACCAGATGCGGTGGTCGCCCTCGAAGCTGACATAGACGGTGCCGTCGAGGGTGCCGGCGAGGCCTTCGGCGTCGCCTTGCTTGCCGGAGAGCGGCTTGCCGTCCTCGTCACGCAGCGGGGCGATGCGGGTGCCGCGGATGCCTGAAAGGCGTCCCTTGTCGTAGGCGAGTTCGCCCGTGAGCCAGTGGCTTGCATCGGTGATCGCGAGGAAGCTCTTGCCGTCGGGGGACACGATGATCCCGGAGAGGCCGCCGAAGTCGCTGTCTGGCGAGGTGAGTTTCAGCGTGCCGCGGTGGCGCAGGGGCCCGAGGGTCGTGGCCTGGCGGTCGGTGTAGGACAGCGGCAGCGGCTTGGCGCTGATCTCGAGGGGGCGTGCCTTTTCCTCGGCGCAGGCGACCGTGCTCGCGAGAGACAGGAAGAGGGCTGCGATCGTGCGCGGCAGGTGGCGCATGCGGCTAGCCGGCGCGGACCGGCACGCGGCGGTGCCGGGCCTGGATGGGCTGGCCGCGCGACGTGCGCTCGGGGGCCTTGCCCGTGTCCTCGTCGAAAAGTTCGGCGAGCTTGTCGGTCATGGCGCCGCCGAGCTGCTCGGCGTCGACGATCGTCACGGCGCGCTTGTAGTAGCGCGTCACGTCGTGGCCGATGCCGATGGCGATCACCTCGATGGGCGAGCGCGTCTCGATGGCCTCGATCACCTCGCGCAGGTGCTTCTCGAGGTAGTTGCCCGAGTTCACCGACAGCGTGCTGTCGTCGACGGGTGCGCCGTCTGAGATCACCATCAGGATGCGGCGCTGTTCGGGGCGGGCGATCAGGCGGTTATGCGCCCACATGAGCGCCTCGCCGTCGATGTTTTCCTTCAGCAGGCCCTCGCGCATCATGAGGCCGAGGTTGCGGCGGGCGCGGCGCCAGGGGGCGTCGGCGGACTTGTAGATGATGTGGCGCAGGTCGTTCAGGCGGCCGGGCGCGGGGGGCTTGTTCTCCTGCAGCCAGCGGTCGCGCGACTGGCCGCCCTTCCAGGCCTTGGTCGTGAAGCCGAGGATCTCGACCTTCACGTTGCAGCGCTCGAGCGTGCGGGCGAGGATGTCGGCGCACATGGCGGCCACCATGATGGGGCGACCGCGCATCGAGCCTGAATTGTCGAGGAGCAGGGTGACGACCGTGTCCCTGAAGTTCATGTCCTTCTCGATCTTGAAGGAGAGCGGGTGCATCGGGTCGATGACCACGCGTGACAGGCGCGCCGCGTCGAGCATGCCTTCCTCGAGGTCGAATTCCCATGTCCGGTTCTGCTTGGCCATCAGGCGGCGCTGCAGGCGGTTGGCAAGCCTTGCAACCACGCCCTGCATGGCCTGGAGCTGCTGGTCGAGATAGGCGCGCAGGCGGCCGAGTTCCTCGGTATCGCAAAGCTCCTCTGCGCCGATCACCTCGTCGTACTGTACAGTGAAGACCTTGTAGCCGGACTCCGAGCGTGCGCCTTGCTGGCCCTGCGGGCGGAAGGGCTGCTTGCCGTCGACCATGTCGTCGGCTTCCGAGCGCGCGGCGCGCTCCTCGGTCTCGACCTCGACGGCCTGCTGGTCGCCTTCCTCGCCATCGGTCTCGGACATTTCCGTTTCCTCGGCGGAGGCGCCCTGTGCCTCGGCCGTCTCGCCGGACTGGTCCTGCGATTCCTCGGACTGCTGCTCGCTCTGTTCGCTCTGCTGTTCGTCGTCCGACCCGTCGGGGTCGTCGCCGAGTTCGTCGCCCATGCCGAGGTCGGTCAGGATGCGCCGCGTCATGCGCGCGAAGGCGGCCTGGTCGCGGATGACATCGTGCAGCTTCTCGAGATCGCTGCCGGCCTTGGCCTCGATGTGGCTGCGCCAGGCCTCGATCACGGCCTTGCCCGCCTCCGGCGTGGCGCGGCCCGTCAGTCGCTCGCGCATCATCAGGCCCACGGCCTCGGCGAGCGGTGCCTCGTTGCGGTCGCGCGCCTTGGCATAGCCCTTCTGCTTCAGGCGGTGCGTGAGGGCGGCGTCGAGGTTCCTCGCCACGCCCTTCATGGCGTTCGCGCCGATTGCTTCCACGCGCGCCTGTTCGGCCGCTTCGAAGATGGCGCGCGCCGAGGATCCGGGTGGTGCGAACTGCGCGTGGGTACCCTCGTCATGGAGGGCAAGGCGCAGCGCGAAGGCGTCGGCGGCGCCACGGGTCTGGGCGATCTCGGTCTTCGACAGCTCGCGTGCCGGCAAGGGCAGGCGCGCCTTGAGGCCCCTGAGCTGGGGGGCCTCGGTCCCATAGCTCACCTCCAGCTCGGGCTCGGCGCCCATCGCGCGGAGCGTGTTGCGCACTGCCTGCTTGAAGGGCTCGATCGGGCTTTCGGGTTTTGGAGCCACGGTCGCCTCAGGCCACCATCACCTTTGCGGCGGATTCCGGCAGGTCCTCGCCGAAGCAGCGCTGGTAGAACTCGGCCACGGTGGCGCGCTCGAGTTCGTCGCACTTGTTCAGGAAGGTCTCGCTGAAGGCAAAGCCCACGTCGCCGAAGAGCTCGGCGTTCTCGGCCCAGGTCAGAACTGTGCGGGGGCTCATGACGGTCGAGATGTCGCCGTTGATGAAGGCGTTGCGCGAGAGGTCGGCCACGCGGACCATGGCACCCACCTTCTTCTTGCCCTCGGCCGAGTTGTAGCCCGGAAGCTTGGAGAGCATGATCTCGACTTCCTTGTCGTGCGGCAGGTAGTTCAGCGTGGTGACCACGTTCCAGCGGTCCATCTGGCCCTGGTTGATCTGCTGCGTGCCGTGATAGAGGCCGGTCGTGTCGCCGAGGCCGATCGTGTTCGTGGTCGCGAACAGGCGGAAGGCAGGATGGGCGCGGATCACGCGGTTCTGGTCGAGCAGCGTCAGCTTGCCCGACTGCTCGAGCACGCGCTGGATCACGAACATCACGTCAGGGCGGCCAGCGTCGTATTCGTCGAAGACCAGCGCCACGGGGTGCTGCAGCGCCCAGGGCAGGATGCCTTCGCGGAACTCGGTCACCTGCAAGCCATCCTTGAGCACGATCGCGTCCTTGCCGACGAGGTCGATGCGGCTGATGTGGCTGTCGAGGTTGATGCGGATACAGGCCCAGTTCAGCCGTGCCGCCACCTGCTCGATGTGCGTCGACTTGCCGGTGCCGTGATAGCCTTGGACCATGACGCGCCGGTTATGGGCAAAGCCTGCGAGGATCGCGAGCGTCGTGTCGCGGTCGAACCGGTAGGACGGATCGATCTCGGGCACGTACTCGTTGGGCTTGGCGAAGCCCTTAACGGTCATGTTGATGTCAAGGCCGAAGGTCTTGCGGACATCCACGCTGGTGTCGGGGCGGCTGTCGGCGGACAGACCGTTCTGGTTCGTCGTCATCCGGTTTCAGGCTTTCGTTGGCAATTGCGTCGGCTTCCCTTTTACAACCCCGCGGGCCGTTGCCGGAAGCGCGTTTGGTCACACTCTGTCACACATATCCTGAGGAGCGCAGCTGCCCATAGGCCTTGATGACCTGCCGCAGGCGTTCCTCGGCCCCACGGTCGCCGCCATTGGCGTCGGGGTGATAGCGCTTGACGAGTTCCTTAAAGCGGGTCTTGACGTCCTGCAAGGTTGCGTCGGGATCGAGGTGCAGGGTCTCGAGGGCGGCCATCTGCATTTTCGAGCGCTTCCGCTCTGTTTTTTCCTCGCTGACCTTACGGCTGTCCGCGGCCTTGTCGGTCGATCCCGCACTCGGGCCGTCATTGAACACCATCGAGGGGTCCACATAGGCGCCCCGGAAGAACTCGTGCAGCTTCTGGCTGGGGCCGGCTGACCGTTCGCCGAGCTTCCAGGTCGGGCGCAGGCCAACCACGGCGGCGCGCTGGTAGGCGTCGACCTCGCCCGGTGACATGCCGCGGAAATAATCCCACGACAGGTTGTACTCGCGCACGTGCTCGAGGCAGAACCAGTAATAGTCGTTGAGCGCGGTGCGGCTCTTGGGGGCGCGGTGTTCGCCGGCGCCCTGGCAGCCAGGCTTCTCGCACAGGCGCGTGGGCTTGGTGACCGGCTGTCGCTTGACGCGCAGGTCATTCGCCCACTTCGACGCGTGTCTTGTTTCCTCACCCATGCGGGGTCGAGTATTCCGGACGAAGGTAAAGAAGACAAGAAAAGCTCGCGCTTGACTTTGCGCCCGGCACTGCCCAAGTCGTAGGTGTCATGCGGGTCGCAGAAACCATACGGAGAAAGCTCGAGGCGGCTTTTTCGCCACAGGAACTTGTCATCGAGGACGAGTCCCACCGGCATGCCGGCCACGCCGGGGCGCGGCCGGGCGGCGAAACCCATTTCCGTGTTGCGATCGTGTCAGCCGGCTTCGAGGGACTTGGCCGCGTCGAGCGGCAGCGGCGCGTGCATGCGGTGCTGGCCGAGGAACTCAAGGCGCAGGTCCATGCCCTGAGCCTCAGGCTGTCGACGCCGCGGGAGGCGTCAGTCCGCTGACACGTTCCCGATGCGGGCCTCGCCGATAGGTGCGATGCGGACGGCGGTGATCTGGTTGCGCTGCTTGCGCAGGATCTCGAACTTCAGGCCGTGGAAGCTGAAGACCTGGCCGACCTCGGGTATGGCCTGTGCCTCGTGGATCACGAGGCCGGCAATGGTGGTTGCCTCCTCATCGGGCAGGCTCCAGTTCATCGCCCGGTTCAGTTCCCGGATCGATACCCAGCCATCGACATTGATGCTGCCGTCGGGCTGCGGGCGCATGCCCGACACCGGCACGTCGTGCTCGTCGCGGATCTCGCCCACGATCTCCTCGAGAATGTCCTCGAGCGTGATGAGCCCCTGGAGGGCGCCATATTCGTCGATGACCAGCGCGAAGTGCGTGCGGCGCTGCAGGAAGGCACGCAGCTGCTCGGTCAGGGTCGTCGTGTCGGGGATGAACCAGGGCTTGGCGATCAGGGCCGTCACGTTGACCGCCCGGACATTGCCATTGGCTCGTGACAGTGCGCGGAGCAGGTCCTTGGCATGCAGGATGCCGATGATGTTGTCGCTATCGCCGCGGTAGACGGGCAGGCGCGTATGGGGCTGGGAGAGGACGCGCTCGATGATGACCTCGGGCGGCAGGTCGCCGTCGATCATCGTGATGCTCTTGCGGTGGATCATGACGTCCGAGACCTGGAGCTCCTTCAGGTCGAGGATGCCGCCGAGCATGTTGCGGTCGATGGTGCGCACCGAGCCTTCCTTGTGGTGCAGGTCGATGGCCCCGCGCAGTTCCTCGTGTGCGGCTTCCTCGCGGTCCTCGACGAGGCCCTGTGACTTCACGCCGACCTGGCGCAGCATGAACGCCACGAGCCAGCCGACGGTTGCCACGACCGGATAGAAGACCAGCGCGCAGCCCCTGACGGCACCACCGATGCGCAGGGCGACCATGTCGGGGCGCGCGATGGCATAGGTCTTGGGAAGCACTTCGCAGAAGATGAGGACGATGGCCGTCGTAATGATCGTCGCGATGGCGACGCCCGCGTCACCGAAGATGCTCAGCAGCACGCTGGTGACGAGCGCGGACGAGGCGATGTTGACGAAGGTGTTCCCGAGCAGGACGGCGCCGACCATCTTCTCCCGGTTCATGAAGAGCCAGTTGACGTTGCGGGCCCTCTTCTCGCCATCCTTCTCGAGCTGGTGCATGCGCGCGCGGGAGGCGGCGGTCAGTGCCGTCTCTGAGCCCGAGAAGAAGGCCGAGAAGCACATCAGCACGAGCGTGAGCGCGATCGAAAGCACCAGGTCTGTTTCGGACATGACCTGAACGGATGCGGCGGCGGGTTCCATGGCGATTGGCCTGTTCGGGGATGTTGCGGGTGTCAGGTGAGGGGATCAGAGAATGTCGGCAAAGTAGGCGCGGACGGTCGCCTCATCGACATCGTTGGCGATGAAGGCCTGGCCGATGCCGCGGGCGAGGATGAGCGTGAGCCTTCCATTGCGCGCCTTCTTGTCCTGGAGCATGAGGCTCACGAGGTCTTCGGGGCCCGCGCCGAGGTCGGGAAGGTCCTTGAGCGAGGACGGCAGGCCCGCTTGCGCGATGAGGCTGCGCACCCGGTCGGCATCTTCCCTGAGGCAGAGGCCCATGCGGGCGGAGAGCTCGAAGGCCATCACGCAGCCGACGGCGACGGCCTCGCCGTGCAGGATGCGGCCGGAGAAGTTCATGCAGGCCTCGATCGCGTGGCCAAAGGTGTGGCCGAGGTTCAGCAGGGCGCGCTGTCCCGCCTCGCGTTCGTCGGCTTCGACCACGCGGGCCTTCATGCTGCAGGAAGTGATGATGGCGCGGGTTCGCTCGGGACCTGCCGTCGACAGGATGGCCTGGGCATTCGCGCCCACCCACAAGGCGAAATTCGCGTCGGCGATCAGGCCGTATTTCAGGATCTCGGCATAGCCCGCCTTGAGTTCGCGCGCGGGCAGGCTCTCGAGCACGGCGGTGTCGGAGAGGACGAGCACCGGCTGATGAAACAGGCCTACGAGGTTCTTGCCCTGGGGCGTATCGATGGCGGTCTTGCCTCCGACCGAGGAATCGACTTGCGCCAGCAGTGTCGTAGGCACCTGGACATAGTCGAGGCCGCGCTTGACGATGCCGGCGGCAAAGCCCGCGAGATCACCAATCACGCCGCCCCCGAGGGCCACGATCAGTTCACTGCGCTCGAGGTTGGCCTCGAGCATGCCGGTGACGACGCGCTCGAGCATGGCGAAGCTCTTGCTGGCTTCGCCGGGCGGTACGATGCAGTGCACATGGCCAATGCCTGCCGCATCGAGAGAGGCTGCAAGGACAGGCAGGTGGCGTCGTGACACGGTTTCGTCGGTGACGATGAAGACACGGCGGGTCTTGCGCAGCCGCGCGATCTCGGGACCGGCGTCCTTCAGAACGCCGGCGCCCACAACGATGTCGTAGGCCCTGCCCGAGAGGTCCACGCGAAGGCGTTCGGTCTTCATGCCGGCATTCTTCCGTACAAGGCTTTCAATTCGGCCACGATCCTCTGCACGACGGTCTCATGCGGGCCGCCACTCGACTCAATAGTGATGTCGGCCTCGGCATAGACGGGGTAGCGTTCCTTCATGAGCCGTTCCATCGTAGCACGGGGGTCGGCTGTTTTCAGCAGGGGACGCGTCGGGCGCTTGAGGACGCGTGCCATGAGCAGGTCGATATCGGCCTTGAGCCAGACCGAGATGCCCAGACGCCTGATGACGGCGCGTGTCGCGGGATCCATGAAGGCGCCGCCGCCGGTTGCCAGCACGTGCCTCGAGCCTGAAAGGAGGCGGGCTATGACGCGGCGCGCGCCCTCGCGAAAGGCCGGCTCGCCGAAGCGCTCGAAGAAGTCGGAGATGCTGCAGCCGGCGGCCTTTTCGATCTCGTGGTCGGCGTCATGGAAGGGAAGCCCCAGCTCGCCGGCGCGCCTGCGGCCCACGGTGCTCTTGCCTGCGCCCATGAGGCCCACGAGAACGATCGCGCGATCTGCCAGTTCCCTGGGCGCCTCGCATTGACCTTCCTGTTCCTGCGGCTGCATCTTGTTCGTTCCACCCGGAATCAGCATGTACAGGAACGGGCCGAGACCTTCCAGAGACTGAAATTCCGGCAGAAGAGGGCCAATTTCCATGCGGCGCAGGCGGCAATTTCGCGATTTTAACCGACCCGACGGCATTGTTCAGCTTGGCCGCCTGTTCGGTGCTGCCTTATTACTGTTGGCGCTCGGGGCCGGTGGCCTTGCCTATTACGGGTCGACGCTGGAGCCCGAGCGGTACAAGGTGGAGAAGGTTCTTCCTGATGCAGGATTTCCTCGCTAGGGCATTTGCGGCTTCGACCCTTTGCATCCTGAGCGTTGCGTATGCCGGCGCTGCCGAGCCGGCGCCCGCGTCCGCGGCGCCACGCGGCCTTGCTCCGCCGGTGATCGAAGGGGCGGCGAGCGAACCGGCCGATACGGGAGAACCTGCTGCGCCGGCCGTTGATGTGCCGAGCGCGGCGACGCCGGTCGAGGAAGCCTTGCCCGACCAGCCCGGTCAGCCGCGTGGCCCGAAGGTCATGGTCAGCGCGCTCGACGAGATCGACCCGTCGGGTGCCGGACTGCTCGACACTTCCAGTGGCGGCCTGCCTGCCGACATCTATGCGGGAAGCCCGCGGGCTGCGATCGTCAGCCGCATCGCGCAACTCAACGCGGTGCCGCCGTCGCCCGTGCTGCAGTCGCTGCAGCGGCGCCTCCTGCTCAGCAGCACCAAGCCGCCGGTCGGCGTCACGCCGGTCGACGAACCGTCGATGCTGGCGCAGCGCCTGCGGCGCCTTCTTGCCGGCGGGCGCATCGGCGAGGCGGCCATGCTGGGTGCGCAGAGTTCGCGCGAGGACCGCTTTGCGCGCCAGGCCTGGGCCGAGGCGCTGCTGCTGCAGGGGCGTGACGATGATGCCTGCGGCGACGCCACGAGCTTCAGGCAGTCGCTCAACGAGCCTTTCTGGATCGAGCTGCGCGCCTATTGCTACCTCGTTGCCAATGACATGTCGGCCGCCACGCTTACGCTCGATGTCATGCGCGAGCGGGCCAATCCCGACGCCACGTTCCTGTCGCTGGCCTCCGTGCTGACGGATGGCGCGCGCGTGAAGATCGATGCGCTGCCTACGCCCGGGGCGCTGCAAGTTGCGCTGCTGCGCCGCACGCGGGTTCCTGTCCCCGTATCCCTCGCCGGCTGGCTCCCGGCGCGCCAGTTGTTCGTGGGCGGCAGTGATCCGCAGGCGCGTCTCGTGGCGCTCGAGCGGTCGTTCCGGGCCGGGCTTGCCTCGCCGGAGGACATTGTCGGTGCCTACAAGGCGGCCGTGTTCACGCCGGACCAGCTCGACGATCCCGAGGCTGCGGTCGGCAAGCTGAACATGGCGCAGGGCAACGCGCTCTTCTTCCAGGCGCTTCTCGCCCGGTCGCAACCGGCAGCGCGGGCGGCCCAGTTCGCGGCGAGCCTCGAGCGGGCGGATGCGCAGAACAATTTCCCCTTCTTCGCGCAGGCCGTGCGCCAGGCTGCGCGGCAGATGCCGGCCGTTCCCGAGACCGCTTGGCTCGCACCGCAGATCCTGCGCGTGCTCATGTATAATGGCGACGTCAAGGCGGCCGGACAGTGGCTGGGCCTGCTGACGTCGCCGACCGATGTCGCGACCGTCAATGCGCTGCGCATCCACGCGGCTATCGTCTATCCGTCGGCGGAGAATGTCGCAGCCCTGCCGCAGGCGATCGCGTGGCTGGGCAGCAACGGGACGCCGGGTGCTGGCGGCAGGCCCTGGCTGACCGCGCGGGCGCTGCGCGAGGTGCCGCTGCTCAACGCGCTCGGCTACACGATCCCCCCCGAGGCGCAGTGGGCGATCAATGGCGAGACTGTCCCGGCCAGCCTGCAGGGGGCAGCTGGCGATGCCACGCGGGCGCTTGCACGCTCGGCGCAGCAGCAGCGGGCGGGTGAAACGGTGCTCAACGTCCTGGTGGCGCTTGGTGGCGATGGTCCCGCGCGTGCGCCGGTGGGTGCCGTGGTGCGGGCCGTTGACGCGCTGTCAATGATTGGCATGCGAGATGAAGCAAGGGCGATAGCGGCCGAAGCTGTGCTCGGCTCCGCCTTGCGACAATCGAAATGACCTCCCGGCCGGAACGCGACCTCCACCACCTTGAAACCTTCCTCGAGATGATGAGCGCCGAGCGCGGGGCTTCGGTCCACACGCTCGATGCCTACCGGCGCGACCTTGTCGACTATCGCGCGTTCCTGCAGGCGCGGCGCATGTCGCTCGTGGCGGCGCACGCCGATGACGTGAGGGCCTACCTGGCCTCGCTGTCGCAGGCGGGCCTCTCGGCTGCCACGCAGGCGCGGCGCCTGTCATCCATCCGACAGCTCTGCCGCTTCCTGCTTGACGAGGATATCCGCACGGATGATCCGACCTCGATCATCGAGGCGCCGCGGCGCGGGCGGCCTTTGCCGAAGGTCGTGACCGAGACGCAGGCGCAGTCCCTGATTGATGCGGCGGCGGCCCTTGAAGGTGCGGAGGCTGTGCGGCTCCTTTGCATCATCGAGCTGCTCTATGCGTCCGGCTTGCGGGTCTCTGAACTTGTGACCCTGCCGCTGGCGGCCGTGACCGGGGAGCGGCGCATGCTGCTTGTCCGTGGCAAGGGCGGCAAGGAGCGACTGGTGCCACTGGGCGAGCCTGCGCGCATTGCGATCAAGTCCTATCTTGGCGTGCGAGCGCGGTTCCTGCCGCCGCTCGAGCGGGCGCAGCGCTTCCTGTTTCCCTCGCGCGGGGTTGAAGGGCATCTCACCCGCCGACGCGTGGCACAGTTGATGAAGGACCTTGCGGTGCGCGCCGGGGTGGATCCCGCGAAGCTTTCGCCGCATGTGTTGCGCCATGCTTTTGCAAGCCATCTTGTTGCCAATGGCGCGGATCTCAGGTCGGTGCAGCAGTTGCTCGGCCATGCCGACATTGCCACGACGCAGATCTACACCCACGTTCAGGATGAACGGTTAAGGCGCCTTGTGGCGGAAAAGCACCCCTTGGCGGCGCGCCGAAGTCGTTGACTGTGTGAGGCCGCGAGCCTAGCTTCCCGGCCTCGCGGAGAGGAGCGCCTCAGCCGGGCGTCGCATTGCAATGAGCTTCACCACCATCGACCGTGTCGGCCCGCGCCTCAACCGGTCGCAATTGTTCGTTCCCGGCGTGCGCCCGCAACTGTTCGAGAAGGCGGCCGCTTCGGATGCCGACGTGATCTGTCTCGACCTTGAGGACAGTGTTGCGCCTGCCGACAAGCCGAAGGCGCGGGCCAACATCATCGAAGGCCTGAAGACCGTGAACTTCGGGACCAAGTCGGTGTCCGTGCGCATCAACGGGCTTGATACGGCGTGGTGCTATCGCGACGTGATCGACATCGTCGAGCAGGCGGGCGAGCGGCTTGACCTGATCATGATCCCGAAGGTGGGCGTTGCGGCGGATGTCTATGCGATCGACATGCTGATCTCGCAGGCCGAGATGGCGGTGGGCCGCGCCAAGAAGATGAAGCTCGAGGTCATCATCGAGAGCGTGCTGGGGCTCAACAACATCGAGGCGATAGCCGGGTCTTCGAAGCGGCTTGAATCGCTGCATTTCGGCTCGGCCGACTATGCGGCGTCGGCGGGCATGCGCACGACCAATATCGGCGGGCCCAACAAGGACTATGTCGTGCTGACCGACAAGTCGGCCTCGGGGGCGCGCGACACGCACTGGTCGGATCTTTGGCACTATGTGACGGTGCGCATGGTTGCGGCGGCGCGGGCACATGGCCTGCGTCCCATCGACGGTCCGTTTGGCGACTATTCGGATGCCGAAGGTTTCCTCGCTCAGGCCCGGCGGTCGGCCGTGCTGGGTTGCGAAGGCAAGTGGGCGATCCATCCTTCGCAGGTGTCGCTGGCCAATGACATCTTCACGCCGCCTGCCGACGAGGGTGCGGCTGCCGAGGCCATCCTCAAGGCCATGCAGGAAGGTGCCGAAAAGGGCATGGGTGCGGTCTCATTGAACGGCAAACTGATCGACCTTGCATCCATCCGGCAGGCCGAGGTGATCGTGGGCCAGATGAACATCATCCGCGCGCGGACCAAGGCCTGACGCCCAGCAGCCCCACCCGGTCATCCCTTCCATGGAATCATCCCCCCAAGATCCGAAGGCCCATGCGCAGAAGCAGCGCCTGCTTGCGCTTGCCGCGCTTGGCGTGGTGTTCGGTGACATCGGTACCAGCCCGCTCTACATGCTGCGCGAGACGTTCGGCGCGTCGGGCGGCATGGCGATGAACCAGGAGTCGGTCTACGGCGTGCTGTCGCTGGCTTTCTGGTCGCTGATGATCGTGGTGTCGATCAAGTACTGCGCCTTCGTGATGCGCGCCGACAACAAGGGCGAGGGTGGCGTGCTGTCACTTGCGTCGCTGGCGCTGCGCACGGGGCATGCGGCTTCCGGACGGCGGCGGATGATCTCGATCGTGGCGCTGACGGGGCTTGCGCTGTTCTATGGCGATGCGCTCATCACGCCCTCGGTCTCGGTGCTTTCGGCGGTCGAGGGGCTCGCGGGCACGCGTGAACTCAAGCCCTATATCGTTCCGATCGCGACCGTGATCCTGCTTTCCCTGTTCCTCTTCCAGAGCCGGGGCACGGGCAAGGTCGGGCGCTTCTTCGGGCCGATCATGCTGCTCTGGTTCAGCACGATCGGGTTCCTGGGGTTGCTGCAGATCATCGAGCGGCCGCATGTGCTCATTGCCCTCTCGCCGCTCTATGCGCTCGACATGGCCATCGCGCAGCCGTGGACGGCCTTCGTGGCGCTGGGGTCGATCGTGCTCTGCGTCACGGGTGCCGAGGCGCTCTACGCGGACATGGGACACTTCGGCAAGGGTCCCATCCGCATGGCATGGGCGGGTGTCATCGTCTGTCTTGTCTGCAGCTATTTCGGGCAGGGCGCGCTGCTGCTGGCTTCGCCTGGGGCGCTCGGGAACCTGTTCTTCAACATGGCGCCGTCGTGGGCGCTCTTCCCGCTGGTTGCGCTGGCGACCTGCGCGACGGTGATCGCCAGCCAGGCCGTGATCTCGGGCGTGTTCTCGCTGACCCGGCAGGCGATCCAGCTTGGCTACCTGCCGCGCATGGACATCCGCCATACCTCGGCCACCGAGATGGGGCAGATCTACATCCCGCAGATCAACTGGATGCTGATGATCGGCATCACGGTGATCGTGGTCTCGTTCGGCAGCTCAAGCGACCTGACGCATGCCTATGGGCTTGCGGTGACGGGAGCGATGCTGATGGACACGATCCTTGCTGCCATCGTCGCGCGCTGGCTGTGGGGCTGGTCGCGCTGGCTGACGGCCTGCGTGTTCGGCGTATTCCTTGTGGTCGACCTTCTCTATGTGGGTTCGAACATGCTGAAGATCCCGACCGGAGGCTGGCTGCCGATCGTGATCGCGGTGGCGGCGCTGGCTGTGTTCCTGGTTTGGAACCGCGGGCGCGAGATCCTGGTCTCCAAGCTCTATCGCGATGCCATGCCCATCGAGGAGTTCCTCGAGCGCTGGGACCGCACGGTTGAACGTGTCACCGGAACGGCCGTGTTCATGACATCGAACCCGTCCGTCGTGCCGACGGCCTTCCTTCACAACCTCAAGCACAACCACGTGGTCCACGAGCGGGTCGTGATCATGAAGGTCAATGTGGATGACGTGCCGCGCGTCGGCGAGGCGCAGCGCATCGAGGTGGAGAAGCTCGGCAAGGGCTTCCACAAGGTCACGGTCCACTACGGGTTCATGGAGCGGCCCGACGTGCCGCGTGCGCTGGAACTGTGCCGGCCGTTCGGCCTGTCCTTCGACCTGATGCAGACCACCTTCTTCCTGGGGCGTGAGACGCTGATCCCGGCGAGCCGGTCGGAACTGCGGCGCTGGCAGGCGGCGCTGTTCATTGCCATGCAGGCCACGGCCCTGTCGGCGACCCGATTCTTCCGGATCCCGGCCAACCGGGTGGTCGAGATGGGTACGCAGGTCGAGATCTGAGCTTGCCGGAAGGCGCGGAATCGCGCCATTATTCCACGTGTTCCGGCCGTTCATGCTGCATTCAGGCAGCGGATTCCAGTGTGGATCCTGACAGCGCGCCGACTTCACGCCCAAGGCCGGACGGGTCGCCGCTTTCTGGAGGACTGCCATGAAGAAGATCATCGTGTCTGCCGTTGCCGCCCTTGCGCTGGTTGCCGGCGCTGCCGGGACGGCGCTTGCCGACAGCTATCCGCCTCCGGGCTATTACGGTCCGGGCTATGGTCCGCCGCCGCCTCCGCCGCCCTATTACGGGCCGGGTGGATACGGGCCGGGATATGGGCCGCCCCCTCCGGGCTACTATGCGGGCCGCGACGACCGTCGCCGCTGCCGGGATGACAGCGCGGCGGGCGCCGTGGTCGGTGGCATCATCGGCGGGGCGATCGGCAATAATGCGGCGCGCGGGCGTGACCGGGGTGCGGCAACCGTCGTCGGCGCGATCATCGGCGGCGTGGCCGGCAGCGCGATTGCGCGTGATGCCTGCCGCGATGACCGGCGGCGCGACTATCGCGACCGCGCCTATGACGACCGGTATTACCGCGACGGCTACTACCGCGATGACTATTACCGGGACGGCTACCGGCGCGACCGGCGCCACCGGGACGAGTATCGCTACCGCTACTGAGACTACCCCGCCCGCGCTCCCCCCGCGCGGACCCCTGAGGGGCGTACCGGACAGCCCGGTGCGCCCCTTTCCTGTGCCTCCCGCCGCCCCTGTCATTTTCGTCATTTCGCTTAACCCTTTGATCGGCAGTGGGGTTTTTCCGGTTTGCACGGTCTGCCCGCCGGTGTTACCCAAGGGCGCATGACGACTTATCTCGATTTCGAAAAGCCGATTGCCGACCTCGAGGGCAAGATCGAGGAACTCCGGCGCATGTCCGCCCAGGGCGAGGCGATCTCGCTCGAGGACGAGGTCTCCAAGCTCGAGCACAAGGCCGGGCTCTTGCTGCGCGACATCTACGCGAAGCTCACGCCGTGGCAGAAGACGCAGGTCGCGCGCCATCCGGAGCGCCCGCATTTCCTCGACTATGTGCACGCCCTTTTCCAGGACTTCACGGCCCTCGGCGGTGACCGCGTGTTTGCCGACGACAAGGCGATCCTGGGCGGGCTTGCCTCGTTCCGGGGCCGCTCGGTCATGGTGATCGGGCACGAGAAGGGCAACGATACCAAGTCGCGCCTCAGGCACAATTTCGGCATGGCGATGCCTGATGGCTATCGCAAGGCCGTGCGGCTCATGACGATGGCCGAGCGCTTCAACATGCCGGTCGTCACGCTGGTCGACACGTCGGGCGCCTATCCGGGCCTCAGCGCGGAAGAGCGCGGGCAGGGCGAGGCGATCGCGCGCTCGACCGAGCGCTGCCTGACCTTGGGCGTGCCGCTGGTCTCGGTCATCATCGGCGAGGGCGGCTCGGGCGGAGCGGTCGCGCTGGCGACGGCCGACCGGGTGTTCATGCTAGAGCACTCGGTCTATTCGGTGATCTCGCAAGAGGGGTGTTCATCCATCCTCGGCCGCTCGAAGCTGGGCGCGCCGCCGAGTTTCTCGCCGCAGGAAGCGGCCACCGCCATGAAGGTGACGGCGCAGGACCTGTTCCAGCTGCGGATCATCGATTCCATCATCCCCGAGCCCGTCGGTGGCGCGCAGCGCGGCCGGTCGCAGGTCATGGAGGATGCGGGCGATGCCATCGACCTGGCGCTGACGGAGCTCGAGAGCATGCCGCCTGAGGCCCTGCGCAAGGCACGCTGGGACAAGTACCTGGCCATGGGGCGCGTGGGCCTGGCCTGAGGCGCGCCGATTGTCCGGGTCCGGCGCGGGGGCTTGTTACAGAAGATACACTTTCGTCAGCTGTTTTTCGGTTTGGGCCTTTCCTTTTGGGCGTCGTCCTGCGGGGACGGCGGATGAGGAACAATATGTGAACATTTGGCCAGCCTCAAGGCGCCAGGTTGACGCAGTTTGTGCCGGTGGCTGGCTGCGACACAACCATCTGGTGAAAGGTGGCCGCGTGTTTCGCGCCGCTGGGTGCGTGGCCTTGGTGGCAGGGTGGGCCCGTGGCAGGATCGTGCCATGGATGACAGGGCGACCAATACGGCGCGTGCAGGCGAGCTTCGGCGCGCGCTTCGGCCGCTCGTGGTGCTTGTCGCGGTGCTGACGCTGGCCACGGCGCTGCCGTGGGCGGGGATTGGCTGGTGCGTCATGGTCGGCCACAGCGCCTGTCCCGCCATCCTGTCCCCGCAATATGCCGGCCTGCCCGCGCCGGGGCCCGCGCGCGAGACCGGCACCCGGCCGTCGCCGGATGCGACCGTCGAGGCCACCCGGCAGCGCGATGCCGGATCGCCCGTGCCGCTGCCGCCGGCCAGCGTGGGCAACCGTCCCACGGCCAATCCGCGCTATGTGGCGCTGGTGATCGGGAACACGAATTACCCCGGCGAGAACCGGCTGCGCAATCCCGGGCGCGATGCGGTGAAGATTGCCGAAACGCTGAAGGACCTGAACTATACGATCGTGGGCGGGCAGGCGCTGCTCGATGCCGACCGGTCGGCGATGATCAATGCGCTGGCCAGTTTCGGGCAGCAGGCGGCCAATGCCACCGTTGCGCTGGTCTATTATGCCGGCCACGGGATCCAGATCGACGAGAAGGAGCCCATCTACCTGATCCCGCTGGATGCGAAGCTGCAGAAGAAAAGCCTGTTGCCCGACGAGGGCGTGGCGCTGTCGCGTGTCCTGAACTTCCTGCCGAATGGCCCCAGGCAGTACGGGCTTGTCATCCTTGATGCATGCCGGACGGCGAAATATCCGCTGGAGGGCCTCGACCGTGACGGGCGCGGCACGGGGCTGCGCGGGCTGAAGGCCGTCAAGGCGCCGAACCGGGCCTTCGTTGCCTTCTCGGCCAGTGCCGGCGAGGAGGCCGCCGACGGCAGCGGCGAGAACAGCCCCTATGCGCAGGCGTTGCTGAAGCGCATGCGCGACAGTGACGCGCCTGACATCAAGACCGTCTTTGCCCGCGTGCAGGACGATTTCCGCGGCAATGACGAAAGCCAGAACCCGGGCCATGACGATCGCCTGGGTGATGTGAAGGTGCAGCTGGCCGCGGCCCGTCCCCTGCCGCCTGTCGGCGAGACGTTCCGCGAGTGCTCGGCCTGCCCCGAGATGGTGGTGCTGCCGCCCGGTCGTTTCCTCATGGGCAGCCCGCCGGGCGAGGCGGGTCGCAGCAATGACGAAGGTCCGCAACGGTGGGTCACGCTGGCGCAGCCTCTGGCCGTGGGCAAGTTCGAGGTCACGTTCGCCGAGTGGGATGCCTGCGTGGCGGATGGCGGCTGTGGCGGCTACAAGCCGGATGACCGAGGCTGGGGGCGCGGGACGCAGCCAGTCATGAATGTCTCGTGGTCGGATGCGCAGGCCTATGTCGAGTGGCTGTCCCGGAAGACGTTTGCGACCTATCGGCTTCTGTCCGAGGCCGAGTGGGAATATGCGGCGCGGGCGGGGACGACGACGGCCTATCCGTGGGGTGCCACGGCCAGCCATGAGTTTGCAAATTACGGCACGGATGAGTGTTGCGATGGCCTTGCTCAGGGTCGTGACCGATGGGTGAACACGGCGCCGGTCGGCAGCTTCCCGGCCAATCGCTTCGGCCTGCATGACATGCACGGAAATGTCTGGGAGTGGACGGAGGATTGCTGGAACGAGAACTATGCGGGGGCGCCGTCCGACGGCAGCGCCTGGCGCTCGGGCGACTGCTCTCGTCGGGTCCTGCGCGGCGGCGCGTGGTACGTCATCCCGCAGGTCCTCCGCTCGGCGAACCGCGACAGGAACGATCCCGCGAGCCGCGGCAACAGCGACGGGGTTCGTGTGGCGAGGACAATTTAGCC
>DAISVV010000007.1:0-32840 GCA_036840015.1 Micropepsaceae bacterium | reverse complement strand
CGAGAATGTCGAGCGCCTGCTCCATGACTTACTCCCCGTTTCGCGGCCAGTTCCCGCGCACGTCCAGCATGCGGACCTCGCGGCTGCCGCAATGGCTGCGCCGCACCTGGGCGGAGCATGCACGCGGGCGCAACGCCTTGTCCAGACATACCCGGACTTCGGCAATCTCGCGGCGCCGGCAGGTCACGACGACGGCGGACGTCTCAAGCCCCGGATTGGCGGCAACGAACCTGTCCCGCACGGCGTCAGCCGTAGTGGCGAGCGGCTTCGAGGGCTGGACAAAGGCCTTGGGCACGCTCAGGGCGTCCACGGCCCGCGCCGTCGCGCGGAAATAGTCGGCAGGGCTGAGCCCCGAACAGGTCCCGTGCTTCTCCCATTGATGCTGGACCAGCCGGCGCGAGGGCGAGACCGTCATCGCAACCTCCATTACGGCCGACGGCACGCGGCGCGGCGCATCCGTCTCGCAATAGCTGGGCCACCCGCGCGCCGATTGCGGCCAGAGGCCGTGCGCCACGAAGCCATAGGCCCGCCCCGAACGGCACTGCAGGTCATCATCCCGCCCCTGCCCCGCCTCGCTTGAGCAGTGCGTAGGCGACCACGACAGCGCCAAAACATAGAAATCGAACGCCCCCGCCGCAGCGTCATCGGCCCTCGGCGATGCCCGGTCCTGCGCGCGCGCACCCGCAGCCTGCGCCTCCTGCCGCGCGGCAGCGGGTGTGTCGGATGCTTCGAATTGCTGCTGGATAAGGGCAAAGCCAACCAGCAACACGATCGCAACAAGGGTCTGCATCATCGCACGGGGACTGCGCGGCACGACAACCTCACATCCTGAACACGCCAAACCGCGTCTTCGGGATCGGCGCGTTCAGCGTCGCCGACAGGGCCAGCGCCAGCACGCGGCGCGTGTCGCGCGGCGCGATGATGCCGTCATCCCAAAGCCGTGCGGTGGCGAAATAGGGATTGCCCTCTTCCTCGTAGCGCGCACGGATCGGCGCCTTGAAGGCAGCCGCGTCATCGGCACTCCAGCTCTCGCCGCGCGCCTCCATGCCGTCGCGCTTGACCTGCGCCAGCACGCTTGCCGCCTGCTCGCCGCCCATCACCGAGATGCGCGAATTCGGCCACGAGAACATGAAGCGCGGCCCATAGGCCCGCCCGCACATACCGTAATTGCCCGCCCCATAGGACCCGCCGATGACAAGCGTGATCTTCGGCACCTGCGCACAGGCAACCGCCGTCACCATCTTCGCCCCGTCCTTGGCGATGCCGCCCGATTCATATTTCGAGCCGACCATGAAGCCCGAGATATTCTGCAGGAAAAGCAGCGGGATGCCCCGCTGGCAGGCCAGCTCGATGAAATGCGCCGCCTTCAGGGCCGATTCCGAGAACAGGATCCCGTTATTGGCCAGGATCGCGACCGGCATGCCCCACACATGCGCAAAACCGCAGACGAGCGTCGTGCCGTAAAGCTTCTTGAACTCGTCAAACACCGATCCGTCGACGAGCCGCGCGATCACCTCGCGTACGTCATACTGCGTCGATAGCGACGGCGGCACGATCCCGTCGAGTTCATTGATGTCATAGGCAGGCTCCACCGGATCGCGCAGCGCGACATCCGGACGTTTCTGCCGGTTGAGCGTCGTCACGATACGCCGCGCGATCGCCAGCGCATGGGTGTCGTCCTGCGCATAATGGTCCGTCACGCCGCTACGCCGGGAATGCACATCGGCACCACCAAGGTCCTCGGCGCTGACAACCTCGCCCGTCGCCGCCTTCACCAGCGGCGGCCCGCCGAGGAAGATCGTGCCCTGGTTGCGCACGATCACCGTCTCGTCCGACATGGCCGGCACATAGGCACCGCCCGCCGTGCACGACCCCATCACGACGGCGATCTGCGGAATACCCGCCGCCGACATGTTGGCCTGGTTGTAGAAGATGCGCCCGAAATGCTCGCGGTCCGGAAAGATGTCGGCCTGGTTGGGCAGGTTCGCCCCGCCGGAATCGACAAGATAGATGCAAGGCAGGTTGTTTTCGCGCGCGATCTCCTGCGCGCGCAGGTGCTTCTTCACGGTGACAGGATAATAGGTACCGCCCTTGATCGTCGCATCGTTGCAGACGATCACGCACTCCTGCCCCTCGACCCGCCCGATTCCGGTGATCATCGAGGCGGCATGGATATCCCCCTCGTACATGCCGAACGCCGCAAGCGGCGAGAGTTCAAGGAAAGGCGTCCCCGGATCCAGGAGCCGGTTGACCCGCTCGCGCGGCAACAGCTTGCCACGTTCGACGTGGCGCTGGCGCGAGCGCTCGTCACCGCCCGTGGCAGCAGCCGCAAGCCTCCCCTGCAATTCGTCTGTCAGTCGCGCCATGGCGGCAACATTCGCCTTGAAGCGCTCATCGCGTGTTGAAATCGCACTTTCCAGCCGTGACATGAAACATCCTGAACGGAAACAATCGGCCCGCGAAACAGGCCACCAGTATTGCGCTTCTTGTTGTTTTTGGGGAAGCTCAATGCAAGACAAAAATGACCTCAAGGGGACGGAAATGGAAGCCTTTCTGCACGACCTGTCATGGGTACCGCCGCTGCGCAGCGACCTGCTGACCCATGTTTTCAACGGCTTCACCTTCCTGGGTTACCTCCCCTTCTTTCTGATCTTCCTGCCGATGGGCTACTGGCTCGGCGACAAGGGTGTTTTCACGCGTTTGGTCGTTCTTGTCGGGATTGTCGCCCTGACGAATTCCTTCCTGAAGGACCTGTTCCAGGACCCCCGGCCAGACATCCAGTTCGCCATCGACAAGCGCGTCGGCGACTCCTTCGGCTTCCCCTCCGGGCATTCGCAGATTGCGGTGGCCATGTGGTTATGGCTGGCGCTCGAGGCCAGGCGAACCTGGGTCTGGATACTCGCCGCGATCGTGGCCACAGGCGTATGCTTTTCGCGTCTCTATCTTGGGGTCCACGACGTGGAAGATGTGCTGGGCGGCGCGCTGCTGGGCGTGGCCACCGTCGTGATCTATGCCGGGTTCCTGTCACCGGAGTTCGAGCGGCTGCAGAAACTCCCCCTCGTGGTGTGGCTGGTTGCGATCGCAGCCCTGGTCCCGATCCTCTGGCAGATCTGGCCATACGATCCGCGCTCCCAGGCCATCCCCGGCGTGGCAGCGCTGATGCTGTTCTGGCTGCTTGGCCACAGGATCCAGGTATCGCTCATAGGCCACCAGCGCCATCCGAACACCATCCTTGCCTTCATTGCATCCGTCGCGGCCGTCGCCGCGATGTTCTTCGGCTTCAGCCAACTGGGCAAGTTCCTCACGCTCAACGGCCTCGACACGATGCACACGCTGGCGATCCAGATGGTTTTCATGGCGCTGGTGGCAACGCTCGTGGTCCCTGCCCTGTTCCGCGCCGTTGGCCTCTCAGCGCCTGCCGGTAAATCATGAGGCGTTTCGGCAACGCCTGAGGGATCGTCACGCCAAATTCACACACCACGCCGCAAACGGCGCTACCCTGACTTCAGCCGAATGATTCGGATGGAGTCACAGCGTACGTGACCGTTGTCTGGTGTATCATCGACGTCCCGCGCACAGCCCAAACGGCCTCTGCGAACAGCAACGCGCCATCCCCCTTTCTTCCAGGTTCATCAGGTTTTGTGGCAGGGCCCCCGGTTGCGCGTTCACGCAACCGCGCGCCCCTTTGGAGGACTGTTGCAGATGGGAAAGAAGACTGCACGCCGTCGCCTGCGCGAAGAGTTCGATGAAAATCCGAAGATACGGGCCCTGTTCAGCAAGGGTCAGTCGTGGTCACCGCTCCAGCGCGACCAGGGTGAACGCAGCTACTCGAAGAACATCAAACCCTGCTCCGACAACCAGCGCCGGCTGATCGAGGCCATCGAGCAGCGCAATCTCGTTGTGGCGGCCGGCCCGGCGGGAACGGGCAAGACCTATCTCGCCATCGCCAAGGCCGTCGAGGCGCTCGATGCGGGCAAGGTATCGCGCATCATCCTCTCGCGCCCTGCCGTCGAGGCTGGCGAAAGCCTCGGCTACCTGCCCGGCACGCTCGAGGACAAACTCGCGCCCTATCTGCGCCCCCTCTACGATGCCCTGACTGAGCGGCTCGGCGGCAAGCGCCTGAAGGCACTGATGGCCGAAAACATCATCGAGATTGCTCCCGTCGCCTACATG
The DNA here is from genome assembly GCA_036840015.1 of Micropepsaceae bacterium. Taxonomy (GTDB): domain Bacteria; phylum Pseudomonadota; class Alphaproteobacteria; order Micropepsales; family Micropepsaceae; genus SZUA-430. The sequence continues at coordinate 28,667 of DAISVV010000007.1, read as the reverse complement.
CGCGGACGCACGCTCAACGGCGCCTTCATAGTCATCGACGAAGCGCAGAACTGCACCTATGGCCAGCTCAAGATGATGCTCACGCGCCTCGGCTGGAAGTCGACCATGGTCATTACCGGCGACCCGGACCAGACCGACCTCCTGCCCGGCATCTCGGGCCTGGGTCCCATCGCCGAGCGCCTCTCGGCACTCGAGGACGTGGCCGTGGTCAGGCTCGAAGAGCGCGACATCGTCCGTCACCCCCTCGTGGCGGCCATGCTGACGGTGCTCTAGCCCAGAAAAAAGTCACACGGGCACACCCCCGCTCACGAAATCGTGAGCAGCCACGGTCACGACAAAGTGAAAAGGCCGCAGCTCAAAACTGCGGCCTTTTCAGTTGCGCCCCATCAGGCGGCAGCTAATGTCGACTAGTATTAAGTAAGCAATACAGTCAGGCAAACAACAAGACGAGCACATGGCCTGGGCATCACGAATTGTCTTGGCGGTAATCGGAGCCGCCGCACTCATCACAGTCGCCACATTCGTTGCACCCGCTCAGGACGGGCAGGACGGCCCCGAGCACGACTACGTGAATTTCACGGTTGCAAACCCGAAGGCCACCAGACCCTTTGAACAGATCACACCACAGGCTGCAGGGATCGACGCGGCAGCGCTTGACCGCATTTTGCAGCGCGCCCGGGAGACCAAGACGGACGCGCTTGTGATACTCCAAGGTGGCAGGATGGTTGGCGACTGGCGCTTCGGCAAACCCGCGCAGCCAATCGAAGCCATGTCCGCGACCAAGTCAGTAGTCAGTCTGGCGATCGGTCGCCTGGTCGACACAGGCAAGCTGCGGCTGGAGGATCCCGTCGCAAAGTTCTTTCCCCAATGGAAAGGCACCCCAAAGGAGAGGATCACCGTCCGCCATCTCCTCGACCACACCTCCGGGCTCAAGGCAGACCAGAACACGGACGAGATCTATCTGAGCCCCAACATCGTCCAGCTCGCACTCGAGGCTCCGCTCGCAAGCGAACCCGGCGCCGTCTTCTTCTACAACAACAAGGCGACCAACCTTCTTCCGGCCATCGTTGAAAAGGTCTCGGGCCGGAAGCTCGATGAATTCATGCGCGATGAGGTCTTTGCCCCACTGGGCGTCACGCGCTTCTCATGGCTTCGCGACCCCGCCGGCAACCCGCACGCGCAAGCCGGTTTGAAGATCGACGCCCTCGACCTTGCGAAGATTGGGCAGGTGATGCTCGATGAGGGAGCCTTCCAGGGCCAGCGGATCCTGTCACCGGCATGGGTCCGGGAGGCGGTCCGCAAGGGCGACGGCATCAGGCAGACCGGCCTGCTATGGTGGCAGCTGCGTGCCCCGGGCACGATCCTGATAAGTGATGAAACGCTCGACGCCTGGCGCAAAGGTGGCGCAGACCCTGAGTTTGTTGCAAAGATGGCCTCCATCCGCGGTCGCAAGACGTCCGGCGAAGCCGGGATCCTCGCGCTCCTCGACGAAGCGTTCGGGGCCGGCCAGGGCCAGAAGGCCTATGTGACCAATGTGATCGAACGTAAGCTGCCGGGCATAGGCTTCGAGGCCGGGCCGGTCGCGGGCTTTTACGCAGAGGGCTATCTGGGCCAGTACGTCGCCGTGGTGCCCGCGTCAGGTCTTGTCGTCGTTCGCATGATCGGCGAGGGCTCTTTCAAGTCCGACGCAGACAGCTTCAGCGATTTCCTCGACGCAGCACTGGCGCTGAAGCCCGTCCCGCCGAGGCAGTGACGCTCACCGCCTCAGGCGCTCGCCACCACCTGCGCCGTGACGAGAAGGCCCAGCATCAGGCAGGCGACATAGGCCGCATAGGTTGTACGACTGCGGTAGCTGCGCGGACGCGTGACAATGGCGCGGGCCGCCTCGACGAAGCCCATGTTCTCGCGGGCGATGAACTGCTGCCCCGTGAAGATGATGACGATGGCCGCTGCCAGGAAGAACGCATCTCGCGGGGCAACTTGCCCCAATTCGAACATGACCAGCACGGCCACCATGAGCCCTGCGGCCAGCACGCTTGCAATTCGGTCAAACATGATCCAGCACTCGAAAGAAATATTGCGAATGCGAAGGGAGATAGGGCCAGCCCTTCGGCATTTCAAGACGAAAATGACGCTGGCGTCATTAATTTATGATGAAAGAGACCAAGCACCTGATATTGCTACAATAATACCAAGTCCAAGCAACCCGGCCCAGAGGGCGCTGACGGCATAGATCGCCGCTACGTATTCCCAGGGGTACTCCCTGAGGCGACCCAGCTTGCGAGCAGCTGCAGCAAGGATGTGGGGACCGGCCAAAAGCATCAGGCCCAGGACCAGCAGGCGCGGGACATCGCCCCGCTCGAGGTCCACCATCTCGCTGAGCAGGCGAAAGAACTGGGAAAACACGAGAGAAAACGCCGATCCTGCCAGCAACGCGGCCAGAATTGTCTCAAATCCGAACGCCATGCGGTTCGCCCCCCTGCAGGGGAAGAGACAGTGCACGCAGGGTGCCAATACCGCCGGCCGCCAAAAGCCCGTGTGCCCCAGACGCAACGGCCTGAAATTTCAATGCCACACCACCCCAAATTCCAGGTCATCCGAAATCGAGTCTGGGCAATAGTTGGGTCATGAAGATCGATGAAAAGGCAGCCAGGGACGCCATCGGCGACGCCGACGTTCGCAGGTTCTCAAGCTGGACAATCCCCCTCGTCGTGTTGCTGGTGGCAGCCGCGATCGGCATCGGCATTTTTGTGTTCTTGGCCGGCCCGACCGTCGAAGAGGTGCAGGGCAACATCCAGGGCAACACCTATTCGCCAACCGCCGACACCTCGCGCGCGCGCATCACCATCGACGGTTCTGACTTCTCGATCCCGGCAAACTACACGATGCACCGCCGCTCCCGGAAAAGCGGCGACCATGAGAACGTACCGATGCACGCGCTGCTGCCCGATCTCGAACCCTGGTCTGCCGGCAAGGCCGGAGAGTTCGCAAGCAACCTCGCGGCATCTCGCGTCATCCGCTTCACGCTCTCGGTCGATCGCGACCGCTTGCCGTACGAGGAAAAGTTCAACCGGGGCATCCGCCCGCGCGCTGACAACGAAAACGGCGAGCCGGGTCCCTATGGACTGACCAGCTACCGCTTCCAGCCGGGCACCGGTTACGAAGGGACCGAATGGTACTCCGCCGCCATGCCGGGCGGAAAGATGCTGGTCATGCGCTGCGATCCATCCGCCAATGCAGACTTCGGGTCCACATGCATCCGTGTGACCCGCCTCGATGACGGGATTGGTCTGACCTACCGGTTCAAGCGATCGCAGCTTCAGTACTGGAAGGAAACCGACGCGCGCATCATGGCACTCATCGCCTCATTCCGCCCGAGGAAGTAGCAGCTCAGGGCTTCTTGATGACGGCACTGGCCGGCGGCAGGTCCATGTCGAGGATGGCCATCTCGAAATGATAGGTGGTCTCGCCGTCCTCGGTGTCCTTGAAGATCACGCCGATGAACTCGTCACCGACCATGACCTCGACCGAGTCCTTCTTGTTGGGCCTTGCTTCGATGCGGATTGTGTCCAGCCGGAACAGGGACCGCAGGTACTTCTCGACACGAAGGATTTCAGTCTTGTCCACGGGACCATGGCTCCAGTTGAACGGTGATGCATGAAGACACCACTCTAATCTTCAACCAGATAGCCCTGCAACCACAAGCGCCCAGTTATTTCGTCCCCAGGCTTGGGAATATAGCCTTCCGGCAGGATGTGCTCTGCCGCATAGAGCGCAACATCAAGCATGGACTGCCCGCTGCGTCCCACGGTGACGCGCATGCGGAACACGGTGCGACCGGCGACGCGCATGGGATAGACATGCTGCACGGTTGCCCTGAAATCATAGTCATCACTGGCACCACTGCGCGCAGGCTTGAGCACGTCAGCGGGTACCGAAGCCTCGCCATCGCCCTTCAAAAGGCGCAGCCCCAGCGGGCGCGCGCAATAGGCAAAGGCGGAGAGGGCAAACTGGTAGCTCTCGCCCACACGATAGGCCTCCGCATTCTTGAAGAACAGCGCATCGAAGAAGGCGATTTCAGCACCTTCAGCCGTGCGCCCCCGGATACGACCTTCCGCACCGGCGCCGAAGACCTGTTCGATGCGCACGGGATGCGTTATCGCACCCGCCGCAAAGGGAAAGGCTGCAAGCACGCACCCCGAAGCCGACGTCTGCTCGGTCAGGAGCAGCACCATGTGCCTCAGCTCGCCATCACATTCAGTCATGGCCGTCAGCGTGTCCGCATTCACGCCGTTCGGCATCAGCTGCTTCTCGGGAAGCGGGATCTGGGCAATGATGCTGGACTGTGAAACGACGTTCTTGATGCGCGCGCGAATGTCCTCGGGCGCATCGGGATAGACCGAGGCCCAGTGCAAGGCATGCGCATCAAGGACGGCGTTGCTCTTTTCCATTCCGGCTCTGCGTGGATCGCGTCTACTTTCGGCGGGGGCACCATGCTACGCTGGCGCGATCGGTGAAAATATCGCGCCCGAGAATTCCCATGTCAAACACATCGGCAGGCTCCTACTACCAGGCAACGGCCATTGGCCTGAACCATCGACCATCGCTGGCAGGATCGATGCACGCAGACGTGTGCATCATCGGCGCCGGATACACGGGGTTGTCCTGCGCGCTTCACCTCGCGCAGGCAGGACTGAAGGTGATCGTGCTCGAGGCCGAACACGCCGGCTTTGGCGCGTCAGGCCGCAACGGCGGCCAGGTCATACCAGGACAACGTGTCGACCAGATTGAGCTCGAGCGTCGCTATGGCGTCGCCCATGCCCGCAAGCTGGCAGACCTTGCCCTCGAGGCCCAATCACTCGTACGCTCGCTCGTTACAGCGCACGAAATCGATTGTGGCGTCAAGTCCGGCCATCTCACGGCGGCGATACGCGACAGCCACGCCCGCGAGCTTGAGCACTACGTCGAGCACCTCGAGAAGCACTACAACTACAAGTCCGCACGCTACATTTCTGCAGATGAAATGCCCTCTTTGGTCAACACGCAACTCTACCGCGGAGGCTTGCTTGACCGCGATGGAATGCACCTGCATCCCCTGAACTATGCACTCGGCCTTGCCCGCGCCGCCGAAGCGGCGGGCGCAACAATCTTTCACGGATCGCGGGTCCGCTCCGTCGATGACGCGCCAACCCGCCGCGTGGAGACAGCGGGCGGCGAAGTGACAGCCGGCTTCGTCGTCTATGCCTGCAACGCCTATCTCGAGGGACTGAACAGGCAGCTCGGGGCAACCATCATGCCCATTTCAAACTATGTGGCAGCGACCGAGTGCCTGTCGCCGGAAGCCGCCCGGGCGCTCATTCCATCCGACGCGGCGGTTGCCGACACGAAGTTCGTCCTCGACTATTACCGCCTGTCAAAGGACAACCGCCTGGTCTTTGGCGGCGGCGAAACCTACGGCGCCAGTGACGCAAGCGACGCCGCCCACTTCGTGCGGCCGTGCATCGAGCGCGTCTTCCCGCAACTCAAGGGCATCCGGATCGACTATGCCTGGGGCGGAAGGCTTGCGATAACGATGCCACGCCTGCCGCATGTCGGCAGGCTCTCGCCAGTCACCTATTTCGCGCAAGGTTACTCGGGCCAGGGCATCGCTATCGCCACGCTGTGCGGAAAGCTGATCGCCGAAGCGATCCGCAACCAGTCCGCGCGGTTTGACGTCATGGCAAACCTGCGTATCCCGCGTCTTCCCGGCGGGATGCTGCTGCGCAAGCCGCTGCTGCAGCTGGCGCTCACCTGGTACGCGTTGCGCGACCGGTTGGGTTAATGAAGGATTTTGCTCGACGACACCCGGCCTTTCGTGAGAGCGTGCAGGGGTCTGTAACCAACGAGAGGAGGTGATCCGATGTCGAGTGGGAATTTGGTTCTGGTTGAAAGCCTGAAAGTCACGCGGACAACGGAGCAGCCTCCAGGTTACGCATGGCTTTGAAGATCGGTTGATCAGGGCTTGAAACCAGCCCGTCTCACGGAGGGCCGCAGCAATGCGGCCCTTTTTGCGTCTGCCGGCACGCGCAGCCTCAGATCTGGTAGTCGCCGTTGTAATCCTGGATGAGCTGGTTCATCTCGTGCGCGGGCTTGTCGCAACCGGCACAACCAATGACCTTGGCTGGCACGCCAGCCACCGTGCAGCGCTCGGGTACAGGCGACAGGACAACACTTCCCGCACCGACACGGCTATAGGCCCCGACCTCGATGTTTCCCAGGATCGTGGCACTGGCACCGATCATGACGCCCCGGCGGATTTTGGGATGCCGGTCACCCTGTTCCTTGCCCGTGCCGCCGAGCGTGACGCCGTGGAGCATCGAGACATCGTCCTCGACAACCGCCGTCTGACCGATGACCACAGCCGTGCCATGGTCGATCATGACACCGCGACCGATGCGCGCCGCCGGATGGATGTCGACGCCGAACACTTCCGAGATGCGGCTCTGGAAGTGCAGCGCCATCGCCTTGCGCCCCTTCGTCCAGAGCCAGTGCGTGATGCGATAGGCCTGCAAGGCATGGAAGCCCTTGAAGAACAGGAAGGGCTCCACATAGGAATTGACCGCAGGATCGCGCTCGAAGATGGCCGACAGGTCTGCGCGCACGTCGTCGCCCAGAGCCGGCGCATCGGCAAACGCCTGATCGTAGACGAAGCGCACCTGCATGGCGCCCACGTCGTCATTCCCGAGCTTCTGGGCAAGGTGATACGACAGCGCTTCTTCGAGACGCGCGTTGTTGAGCACCGTTGCATGCACGAAGCTTGCAAGCGCGGGTTCGGCCGCAGCCAGGCGCACGGCCTCCTCCCGCAGCGCCGACCAGACCGGATCGCACGTCGCAAACGTCTCGGCAATGACAGGCAGGGAGCGTTTTTCCATTCCTCAAGTCTAGCACAAACGCCCTGTAACGGTTAGTGAATCCGCCTCGGTTTCAGCCACATTAACCTCAGGGATCCCTTGCAATGCCCGATCAGGCACTGAACAGACCTGCACCAGAGGCGCTCGACCTGCTGCAATCCCGCCGCTCGGGTTCAGCCAAGGCCATGGTGGGCCCCGGCCCATCGGACGAGCAGGTCCGTACGCTTCTGGCTTGCGCGGCGCGTGTGCCCGACCACGGGAAGCTGGTGCCATGGCGCTTCATCCTGTTTGCAGGAGACGCCCGCGTCCGGGCGGGTGAAGTTCTCGCCACCGCCATCGCAGGCGCAGACCCCGCGGCAGGGCCGGAACGGATGGCACAGGAGAGGGCACGCTTCCTGCGCGCGCCGCTGGTCATCGGCGTGGTCAGCAAGCCGAGGAGCGGCGTGCCGATCCCCGAGTGGGAACAGGTGCTGTCGGCCGGCGCCTGCTGCCAGACCTTGCTGGTGGCCGCCCACGCCATGGGCTTCGTCGCCAACTGGATCACGGAATGGTACGCCTACGATCGCAATGTGCTCGCGGCCATGGGACTGTCACCCGAGGAACGCATCGCGGGCTTCATCTATGTCGGCCATCCAAGGGAGCCGCTGGTCGAGCGTCCGCGCCCCGACCTTGCATCGATCGTGACCGCCTTCTGACAGCGCGGCATCAGCCGCCCGAGCGCTCGTAGACAACAGCGTTCCAGTACTTGGCGCGGTGGCGACCACCATAGCGCCGCCATCCCTGCTTGCGCAGGACGCGGCCCACGATGGCATTGAAATAGCCATGCGCGACCAGGACAGCGATCCCGTCCTCGTGTGCCACGCGCGAAAGCATCTCCACCGACTTCTCGGCGCGATCCTTGGCATCGCCGAAATCCTCGATGCCGCCGTGGTGCCCCGCATGCCAGGCGACGCGCGCAAGTATTGCCCACGCTGCAGGCCGGAGCCGGACGAGGGGCAGGCGCGGTGACTTCAGCTGCGCTTCCATGAACAGCGGGCTTTGCTGGACATCCGCGTGCGGCGCCACTGCCCGGGCGCTTTCGCGGGCCCGGGGCCGGTCCGAGGCAAAGACCCGCCGCGCATCACCCACAAGCTCCATCAGCCACCGGGGCGGCCGGTTCTCCGGATCAAGCCCGGCACGTTCATAGTGGTCGATGAATTCCTGGAATTTCCTGTGCGAAAGCCACGCAGTTCTACCAATATCCGGCTTGCCGTGGCGGATCAGAACTATTCTGATGGGATTGTCCTCAGGGCGCAGCGGGCGCCTGCGCACCTTCAGCTCCTTCAAACCCACAGGTTCCATGTTTTCCAAACTCATCACTGATCGACGCGGAACGGTCGCCTATCTCGTACTCAACACACCGGCACGGCGCAATGCCATCAGTCTCGACATGTGGCAGGCAATCCCCGGCATAATGGCACAACTCGGGCAGGATCCGGAAATCCGGTGCATTGTCATCACCGGGGCCGGGACAGAGGCCTTCGCGGCTGGCGCAGACATCTCGGAATTCGAGGCCAACCGCGCAAGCGGGGACACGGCCCGCATCTATGATGCAGCGACACATGGCGCCATTGCAGCCATCATGGACACCGGCAAGCCCGTGGTTGCTGCCATCCGCGGCATCTGTTTCGGTGGCGGCGTGGCCATCGCAATGGCCTGTGACCTGCGCATCGCTGCAACCGACGCGCGATTCTGCATTCCCGCCGCACGCCTGGGACTGGCCTACGGCATGTCGGGCACTGCCAACCTCGTGGCAAGCCTCGGCATGGCAACGGCGACCGAAATGCTGCTCACGGCAAGGACGTACACCGCCCACGAGGCCCTCCTGCGGGGCATCGTCCACCAGGTGGCACCGGCGCCCGACTTCGACACCGTCGTGAGCGGCTATGCAGGATCCCTCGCCGCCAATGCGCCCCTGTCGATGGCTGCCTCGAAATTGGCAATCCGCCTCGCCGTCACGGGCGATCCTGGGCTACGCATTGCCGCCGAGGAAGCCGCCGCCGCCTGTACCCACAGTGCCGACTATGCCGAGGGGCGGCGCGCATTTGCAGAAAAGCGCAAGCCGCGCTTCAATGGCACCTGACCAGACGAACCGCCAGACACCTCGCAGGGAACATCATCGATGCAGTTGAAAGACCAGGTCGCCATCGTCACAGGATCGGCAACAGGAATTGGCGCCGCCTGCGCGGAACGCCTCGCTGCACAGGGCGCGCGTGTCGTCGTGAACTGCACCAAGTCCGTCACCGACGCCGAAGCCACGGTCAGCCGCATCCGCGCAGCCGGCGGCGAGGCATTGCTGGTGCAGGCGAACGTCGCGGAAGATGCCGACTGCCGCCGCATGGCCGCAGCCGCCGTCGAGACATGGGGACGCATCGACATCCTCGTCAACAACGCGGGCACGACACGCTTTGCCGACCACGCGAAGCTGGACCTGCTTTCAGCCGACGACTTCATTGCAATCTACCGCGTGAATGTCATCGGCGCCTACCAGATGGTCCGGGCCTGCGAGCCACAACTCAAGGCCTCGGGCTTCGGCCGGGTGGTCAACGTCTCGTCGATCGCCGGAGTCCTCGGCGTCGGTTCCTCGATCGCCTACGCGGCCTCCAAGGGCGCGCTGAACACGATGACAAAGTCGCTCGCCCGCTCGCTTTCGCCCGAGATCAGGGTCAACGCCGTATGCCCGGGCTTTGTGGCGACACGCTGGTTTGCCGACCAGTTTGGACCCGAGGCCTATGCACGCATCGTCGAGCACAACACCAACGCCGTACCCTTGCATCGCGCGGCAACCCCCGAGGACGTGGCGGAAGTGGTTGCCTTCTTCTGCGGTGAAGGCGCCCGCCACATCACGGGCGAGACGATGCTGACCGACGGCGGCCACCACCTCGCCATCGCCGGCGTGGTTCGCCGCTGAGCCCTCGCTGAATTCAGAAACGGTGCGCACGCGTGCGGGCGGGCAGTGACGCCACACAGCCAGGGAATTTGCACGCGCGCCTTCTCGCCCGATGGCAACACGTCACACTCGGCTCATGGCCATAGTGATTCGCACAGCAGACACAAGAACAGCTGGCCACTGTGGCACAAGGGAAACGCCCCATTAAGGCCTTGTCAACCAAGCGAATGTTTGAGTGCAGCCGCAACTCCGAAGATCCGGACCATGGAAACAGCGGAGCGTCGCCGAACTCGTTCAGCGGCATCGCAAGAGAGTTTCTTAAAGAAAGCACGAGGTAAAGCATGCGAGTGACTAAACTGAAGACAGCTTTGCTGGGCGTCCTTGCGATGTCCGTCATTGCACCGGTTGCCCAGGCGGAAGACTCCGCGTGGGGTCCGTTCTCGGCCGGCGTGTCCCTCACGTCGGACTATCGTTTCCGCGGCATCAGCCAGTCGGACCGTAACCCGGCCCTGCAGGGCTGGGTGCAGTACGACCACGCGTCGGGCGCCTTTGCGAACGTCTGGGCATCGTCCATCGACTTCAACGACGAGACAACCTACGACTCGGGCGTCGAGATCGACCTGACGGCGGGCTACAACTTCAAGCTCGGCGAGAACACCTCGGCGACCGCGAAGGCCGTGTACTACTGGTACGCCGACGCCGACACACCGCCGACAACGACTCGCGACTACGACTACTGGGAGTTCATCGCCGGCGTCAGCCACGACTACGGCAAGATCGGCGTCAGCGCCGAACTCGCCTATAGCCCGGACTATTTCAAGAAATCGGACGAGTCCACGGCCCTTACGGCTGGCGTCTCGGCACCGCTGATGGAGAAGTTCCTGTTCTTCACGGGCGGCCTCGAGGCCTCGGGCCATCTTGGATATCAGTGGTACAGTGACAACTCGGTCGCCACTGGCACCGGCCTTCCGGACTATCTGTTCTATGACATCGGCTTCGGCACATCGTGGAACCAGATCGCACTCGACGTGCGCTGGGTCGACACCGACGTGAACAAGACACAGTGCGGTAGCGACTGGTGCGAAGGCGGCGTTGTCGTCTCCGTCTCGGCGAACCTGCCGTAATCTCAAGGGCAACTCTTGCCAGGGACCTGCCGCGGGCAACTGCGGCAGGTCTTTTCTTTTGCGACTGCCGACGCGTCAGCCTGCGGCAAGGAACGCCAGCACCCCCGCCTTGTAGGCCTTGTCGCCCACGGTCGTCATGTGATCCCGGTTGGGCACCATCACCACCTCCGAGCGCGGCAGAGCCTCGGCAAGCGCGCCCGCCGGTCCCGTGATGTTGTCCTTGTCACCCAGCACGATCAGCGCCGGTGTATCAACGTGGCGCATCTCCGCGGCTGTAAACGACCGGCGCGGCCGCGTCATGCAGCAGGCCAGCGCCTCAAGGTCATTCTTGCCCTGCTCGGCGAAAACGCGGAAGAGGCGGGGGACCGCATCGAGGACACTTGCCGGATCGGGCGTGCGCATCGCGGCGGCGATGGCATCGGTCTCGAGCGCGCCGCGCCCGTAATAGTTCTCGCCGACACCCGCAATGACCGCGCGGCGCACGCGCGCATGATCATCATGCAGGAGGCGCATCGTGATGAACCCACCCATCGAGTAACCCATGACATCGGCCCGCCGGTGCCCGAGGTGATCGAGCAGCCGCACGATGTCACGGGCAAGCTCGCCCTCGTCATACGCAGCCGTATCATGCGGCTTGGAGCTCTCGCCGTGGCCTCGCATGTCGACGGCGATCACCTGCCGGCCGGCCGCAGTCAGCGTGCCGTACCATCCCGGTGTTCGCCAGTTCATGCCCCGGTTCGAGGCAAAGCCGTGCACCAGCACGATCGGCGGCCCGTCACCGGCCACCTCATATGCAAGGCGTATATGCTCATTCACCGCAAGGTATGGCATGGCATCAACCGGTCACGCAGGCACATCCGGGATGCCGGCGAGGAAATCCATCACGGCAGCCTTGAACATGGGCTGCGTCAGGCAGTCCATGTGGCCGCAGCCCGGGATCTGCTTGCCGCGCGCATTGCCAAGGCACCGCGCGAGCCCCGGCGCCGAGCCGGCCAGCACATCACCCGATCCCGCAATCACCAGGATCTCGTTGCGGATGAGGGACAGTCGCTCGGCCGTCCAGGTCATCGGCGCGGCATCAAAGGCCCGCGCACAGGCGGCAAGCGCCTTCAGGTCCTGCCCCTGCGCTTCGGCGAACTGCCGGAACTGCCGCGCGAGGCCTTCCGGCACATGATCGGCAGACTCCGCCTCGAACGCGTCGATCAGGCCGACCTGCATCCGCGCATCGCGGGGCGCCAGCAATTCCTGGCCAACACCGCACAGCACGCCCAGCAGGTAGCGCTCGGGCCGACGCGACAGCACCTCCAGCGCAACCCGCGCACCAAGCGAAAACCCGACAAGGTCCGGCTTCTTGACCTGAAGATGCTCGGTCACGGCGAGGACCGCGTCGGCAAGGCTGCCGATGGAATAGGCGCCCGGATCATGCGGCTTGCCGCTCTCGCCATGGCCCGGCAGGTCGATGGCAATCACCCGTCGCCCCGCCCGCACCAGCATCTGGATCCAGCCAGGCTTCTCCCAGTTCTCCCGCGCGCTCGCGGCAAAACCGTGCACCAGCACGATGCCATCCCCGGCCCCCTGGTCGGAGTACGCGATCGCACGGCCATCCAGCTCAAGATGCCGCATGGCGGTCAACCGGCGCCGGAAAGCCGCTTGGCGTCGGCTTCGGCCTGCGCCGCAGCCCGCTCCTCGATGATCCGGCGCAATTCGCGCTGCTTGGCCTCGTCAAGCGGGAAGCGCCACATCACGATCGCAATCCCGAGAGAGATCAGCGTGGGCGGCACCACATAGAGCAGCATCATGCTCGAGATCGTCTCCGGCGCATTGTTGCCCTTGCCGTCGAACCCGATCCACGCCAGCACCGCATAGGAGAAGAAGATCGCGCAGGAATAGCCAAGCTTGTTCGTCAGCGCGAGCAGCGCGAAATACACCCCAGCGCGCGCCTGGCCCGTCTCCACATGGTCATGGTCGGCCACGTCCGCCATGATCGCGCGGAACAGGAAGGGACCCACCGACATGTTGAGCCCCAGAAGCGTCCACAGGACGAGGGCCGGGACGAACTCTCCCTTGGGCAGGAAGAAGATGCACGGGATCATGATGGCATTGGCGAGGCAGTGCAGCACGAAGGTCTGGTGCTTGCCCAGGCGCCGGCTCAGCCAGACCATGGGCGGAATGGCCAGCGCACCCATGACAAAATAGACAAGCAGCAGCCAGTTCGCCTCCTTGGGCAACTCAAGCCCGAAGGCGACCATGGGCAGGAACAGGGTAGCCACGATCCCGCCCGAGATCCCGGCAATGAGGTCGCTGATCAGCACATAGCGCAGGGGCCTGTTGGTCAGGATCGCCTTCAGTGCGGGGCCCAGCGGCAGGTGCTGCGGTTCGTGATGCGGGTTCTCCGGAATGGCCCACACCGCAATGGCCACGCCAAGGGGAAGGGTGAGGATCACGAACCATCCCATGGACGCGATCTGCTCGAACTTGTCGCCCCCTTGCGCCTGGATCAGGGCCGGCAGCAGCAGAACGCAGATCATGCCGATCAGGTAAGCGCCCTCGCGCGAGGCGGTGATGCGGGATCGCTCGTGATAGTCACCACTGAGTTCGCTTCCCCATGCCAGGTGCACGATCGACAGCATCGTCCAACCCACGAACAGGATGATGATGGACGTGACGACGTATCCCGCACCCACCCCGGGTTCCGGCATGAAGACAAGGTAGGACGCAAAGCACATGATGGGGATCGAGGCGACCATCCAGATGCGCCGGCGTCCCCAGCGCGTGCGGGTCCGGTCCGACAGCACGCCCATCACCGGATCGAGAAAGACATCGAGAAACCGAGCCGCACCGAAGATGATGCCCGTGATCATCCAGCCGAGCCCGATCTCCACCGCATAGAAGGGCGGCAGGTGCACGGCCAGGGGCAGCGTCATGGCCGCGAGCGGCAGGCCGGGCAGCGAATAGGCAATCAGCCATGAGGGCTTGACCCGGTCATTCTTGCTGGCGGTGACAGTCATTCGCCTCTCGTTCTCCAAGGTGGCCCGCGACCCCGATTGCGGGAGCAAGCCCGCCGACTATGGACCGATCTGTCGAAAACGCCAAACGCCCGACACACGAACCCCGGCTGTCAGCAGACGCTGACAAAAGAAATGTGGGGAAGACCCGGCGTCACTTGGCAGAATCGGCAACAGCACTTGCCAGTTGAAGATGTGACAGCCAAACAAAATTACGAATTTGAAAGGCAGAATGGATTTTATTGGAACCATGACACAGGACAGCGCTTGAGTTTCTCGGATAATATTCTCTAATACTGTCCAGTCGTCGCAACCTGAACTGCAAGAACGCGGTGCCTCGCACCAAAGAGAGAAAAAATGGCCAAGAAAGCAAAGCCGGACGCAACCGAAGCCGAATTCGTGCCGGCAGCGACCAATGATCATCTGGTCGATCTCACGGCCAATCTTGTCTCCGCCTATGTAAGTCGAAACCAGGTGCCGGTCACCGAACTGCCGGCGCTGATTGCGATGTTCCATAACTCGCTGCGCCAGGCGGCTGGCGGCTCGATCGAAGCCGAGGCCGAGCGCAAGCCCGCCGTCCCCGTGAAGAAGTCGGTCGCCGAGGACTACATCGTCTGCCTCGAGGACGGGAAGAAACTGCGGATGCTCAAGCGCTACCTGCGCACGCATTACAACATGTCCCCGGAAGAGTACCGCAAGAAGTGGGACCTGCCGCACGATTATCCGATGGTGGCACCGGCCTACGCGCGCCTGCGCTCGGCCTTTGCCAAGAAGATCGGGCTGGGTCGCGTTCCCTCCGTCAGCCGTGGCCGCCGCGCCAAGGGCGCCTGAAGCAACGCGGGACAGCTGGTGGCCCCTGCCGGACTCGAACCGGCACGCCTTGCGACGACGGATTTTAAGTCCGCTGCGTCTACCAATTCCGCCAAGGGGCCCCCGGGGACGGGCCCCGGCATTGCTTCAGGGTGGGCGATCCCTCACTGAGACGCAAGGGCCTTCGGCTTTCTCTCCCTGATGGCCGGCGGGATCAGGAAGCCTCCGGCAGCGGCTCCTGGCCGGCGGCCCGCATGATCGCGGCAAACTCGGCCTTGATCGCCTCAAGCCGCGCCACATCCGTGCCGCGCGCGACCAGGGATGTGCCGAACTTGCCATCCCGGGAAAACGGATAGCTCCCCAGGGGGACATCCGGGTTCTTCTTCTGCAGGTCAGCAAGCCCCTTCGCGATGCTGCCTTCCCCGATGAAAGCCGACACGGTCACTGACTTGAGCGGCGTCGAGACTGGCAGGCGCGGCCTGACCTCCTCGAGCATGGCATGCATGACGGCGGGAATGCCGGCCATGACAAACACATTGCCGATCTGGAACCCGGGCGCGCCGGAAACCGGATTTCCGATCAGGCTCGCACCAAAGGGAATGCGCGCCATGCGCTGCCGGGCTTCGTTGAACGTGCCGATGTTCATCGACGCATAGCGCTGAGCCAGCGCCGCAAACACGGTCGGATGGTAGGAGATCCCGGTCTGGAAAGCTGCCGCCATGCAGTCGGCAGTGATGTCGTCATGCGTGGGGCCGATGCCACCGGTCGAAAAGACAAACGCATAGCGCGCGCTCAGCGTCCGCACCGCCGCCACGATCTCGGCTTCCACGTCGGGCACGACGCGCGCTTCGCGGACCGGAATGCCAAGCTGCCCCAGCCAGCGCGCGATATAGGCCGTATTGGTGTCCTGCGTGCGCCCGGACAGGATCTCGTCACCGATGATGAGGATAGCGGCGCCGTCCTCCCGGCCATAGGTATCTGCCATCTCGTGCTCCGCGCTCCTGGGGGGACGGCAGCAACAGCCGCCAGAATGAAAAACGGCACCATTTTCATGGTGCCGTCGCAAAAGGCAAACAGGCTGAAGTGCCGCAAGGCAGAAACAGCGTTACTCCGCCGCTTCAACTGCCCGTCGCGCGCCGATTTCGACGTGGCGCATGGCGGCAACCGTAACGTCCACGAGGTTGAAGGCAAAGGCCTCGTCCAGCGGCGCATGGCCGTTGAGCAGGCGGAACAGGATGGGCCCGAAGATCAAGTCGGCCGCCAGGTCCTCGTCGGCGTCGAAAACAACTTCCCCGCGCAGCTTGGCGCGCGCGACGACCGCATGAACAAGCTCGCGGTGCGCAGCCATCAGCGAGTTGCGCAGCGCCTCGGCAAACCGGGCGTCGGCCTGCGCCTCGGCGATCAGGGCCTGGAAGACCGGGCCCCGGCGCTGGGACAGCGCGCGCACGGTCGGACGCACCAGTTCCAGCAGGTCGCTCTTCAGGGCACCGGTATCCGGTGCAATCGTCTCCTGCGCGGGCATGTCGGCGAGAAGGGCTTCAAGCACGATGAAGGCCGCCGACGCCCACCAGCGATAGATCGTTTGCTTCGATACGCCTGCGCGCGCCGCGATCGCTTCGATGTTCAGCGCCGCGTAGCCCTCGGTCTGCAGGATGTTCATGGCCGACTGGATGATGGCACGGCGCGACTCCACGCTGCGCGGACGGCCGACACGCGGACGCGTCGGCTGGGTGTTGCCTGGGTTGTCTGTGCTGGTCATGAAGCCCCTCAAACGTAGTGAACTTTTTACGATTTGAACGCGACTCACGTTCGAATCAGTCATTAATGAGGAGCGTGTTCGCGCGCGGCGAACGGGTCAAGCGCTGAACGTCCGATTTAGCGGGAAGTGTTGGGGCGTGACTGAAAATACGCAGGGTCGAGCACAAGCCTGCGGATGACCTGTCCGCGTCCACCAAGCGGACCGGTATCGCGCCCGTCGATTGCAACCTGGAGTCCGCCGGCATTGCCGGTCAGCAGCACAAGCCCGGGCCGATCAGGCACGTCAAATGATTCGCCGCTTGCAAGCTCGCGGGCGACAAGAACCGAATCAGGCCCCGTGAGCGAGGGATCTTTCACCTCGACATAGGAAGCCTCGCGGGCCTTCAAGGTGATTCGCGACGCGCGGGGCGTTGCCGCGACAGGGGCTGCGGGGACCTGCGCAACGGGCAAGGCCGCCGCAAGCACCGGCGCAGCAACTGCTGCCGCAGAGTCCGCAGCAGCAGGCGCGGGCGACAAGGCAGGCGCCGCAATTGCCGGCACGGCAGGAACCGCCGCGGCCGCAACAGGCGCCCGGGGGAGCACTGCTGGCGCAGGATCAACAACCGTCACGGGGTTGACGGCATCGACCACGGCAACAGGTTCCTCGGCAGGACCGGTCGTGAAGGCCTGGAAGACAATATAGGCAATGCCGGCCAGCATCGCCGCGGCACCGGCGAGATGGTAGGCCATGTGGCGCTGCGCGGGCACTGTGTCCGGAAACACCATGGGCTCGGTACGTGCGGGGTCCTGCGACTGTGTCTCGGCCTTGAAACGTGTGACCATGTGCTGCGCATCAAGCCCGAGCAGCAGGGCGTATGACCTGATGAAACCTAGCGCATAGGCGCGACCCGGAAGACGGGCATGATCCCCAGCCTCGATCGCCACGACAAGGTCGCGGCGGATGCACAGGCGCGTGGCAACGCTCCGTTCGTCGAGGCCAAGCGACTCGCGCCGACCGCGCAGGATCTGCCCGACAGTCTGGCCGTCGCTGGTGGCAGCAACGTCACGCAGGTGAAGGCGACGGTCCTTCGTCTCTCCCACCGTCGGCATTTGCACCACGACACTCATCGCGAAGACACCCTGACCATCAGACGTTTTTGCCTTTGCCGGTCGGCCTCGGGGACCATTGGTCCGTACACGAAGCAAGACTGACCGGAGCAGGCAAATCTACCCGGTCGAGAGTTAAATATTGCAGAACAGGCTCGGCGATAAGACCCTGCGGCAGGGAAATTTTTCCTGCTCAGACCGGGACGCGCTCGTTGATTGCAAATTGCTTCAACTGCTCCCGAAGCGAGTGGGCCGTGCCGCGAAGGAGCTCCTCCATCAGGGACTCGATCCGCGAACTGTCGAGCGCCAGCACCATCTGCTTGACCGGTCCGATCGATGCCGGCGCCATGGAAAGCGAGCGAAATCCAAGCCCGATCAGGGCCATGGCCTCGACAGGCCGTCCGGCCATCTCGCCGCAGACCGTGACCGGAATGCCCCGCCCGCGGGCTTGGTCGGCAATCAGTTTAAGGCAGTTAAGCATTGGCGGGCTGAGGACATCATAGCGGTTCCCGAGCCGCGGGTTGCCGCGGTCGCTGGCGAACAGGAACTGTGCAAGGTCATTGGAGCCCACCGAGATGAAGTCGGTATGCGCCAGCAGCGATGGCAGCTGGAAGGCCAGCGCGGGAACCTCCAGCATGGTCCCGACCCTGATCTTCCGGGGCGGGCTGCCGCCAACCCGGCCAAGCCGGTCCATCTCCCGGTCAACCAGCGCGCGGGCCTGCCGGAACTCGTCCACCTCGGCCACCATCGGGAACATCAGGTCAAGGTCCCGCCCATTGGCAGCCTTGAGCAGGGCACGGATCTGGTAGCGCAGCAGCGCGGGACGGTCGAGCGTGACGCGGATCGCCCGCCAGCCCATGGCCGGGTTTTCCTCGATTGGCGTCTTCACATAGGGAAGCACCTTGTCGCCGCCCAGGTCGAGCGTCCGGAAGACAACACGGTCATCGCCAGCCGCATCGAGCACCGCGCCGTAAAGCCCGACAAGGTCGCCCAGCCGCGGCATGTCGCTGGAGATCATGAACTGCAGCTCGGTACGGAACAGGCCGATCCCCTCAGCACCCGTCTCCGACAGATGGGGAAGATCGGACTTCAGGCCGGCATTCATCATGAGCCGGATGCGCTGCCCGTCCACCGTGACCGCCGGCTGCAGGCGCTGCGCGGCGAAGGTCGCCTGGCGTTGCGCCCGAAGTGCCAGCTTGTGCCGGTAGGCCTCGCGCACCTCGAGGGTGGGCCTGATGTGGATGTCCGCCGTGTCGCCGTCCGCGATGACCCAGTCACCGGGCTCGACCTGCTCGATGACCGACGACACGCGCCCGACCAGCGGGATGTCGAGCGCACGCGCGACAATGGCAACATGACTTGTTGGCGATCCCTCCTCGAGCACCAGTCCCTTCAGCTTGCTGCGGTCATAGTCCAGCAGCTCCGCCGGCCCCATGGACCGGGCAAACAGGATGGCATCGCCCGGAAGGGCCTCATGGGCCGACGTCACGCCGCGACCTGCGAGATGGCGCAGGAGCCTGTTGGCCAGGTCGTCGAAATCATGCAGCCGGTCAAGAAGAGGCGAATCCGTCTGGCGCGCCATGCGCGCGCGCATGTCGTTCTGCACGCGCTCGACGGCGGCCTCGGCCGTCAACCCCGTGAACACCGCCTCGCGCAGCTTCAGCAGCCAGCCCCGGTCGTCGGCAAACATGCGATAGGTCTCGAGGACGTCACGCGTCTCACCCGTGATCACGGAATCCTCGGCCGCAAGCATCGCATCGATCGAGGCCCGCAACTCGCTCACGGCCCGGTCCAGGCGCTGCCGCTCGTGATTGACATCGTCCGCAATCAGCTTCTCGATCTTCACGCGCGGTTCGTGCAGGACGGCCCGGCCGACAGCGACCCCCTCGCAGAACGAGACGCCCTGCCCGCGCCAGGGCCGGTCGCGCCGCGGCCCCGCATCGATCTCGCCCAGTTCCCCGAGCGAACCCGAGACGACCATTTCGGCCAGCAGCATGGCAATCGTATGGAGCGCCTCGACCTCTTCCTCGTCATAGAGGCGATGGGTCAGGTTCTGCACGGCCACGACGCCCAGCGTCCGCCCTCCCCGCGTGATCGGCACGCCAAGCATGGACTGGTAGGGATCCTCGCCCGTCTCCGGCTTGTACGAGAAGCTCGGATGCGCCGGGGCATCCGCAAGGTTCAGCGCGCGTCCGTGCAGCGCCACGTCACCCACGATGCCCTCGCCCATCTTCAGGCGCGTCGAGTGGACGGCAGACTTGTTGAGGCCCTCGGTGGCAAACAGTTCAAGCCAGCCACCCGCCCGCGTCAGGTAGATCGAGCAGACTTCCGCCACCATGTTCGCCGCGATCAGGCTGACGATCTTGTCGAGGCGCGCCTGTGCCGTGATGCGCTCGCCCATGATGTCGCGCATTTTTCGCAGGAGCACACGGGGGCCTGCTGTGGGCATTGGGCTACTTGTCGAGGCCGTAGGTGGTATGCAGCGCCCGCACGGCAGTGTCCGTGAACTCGGCTGCGATCAGCACGCTGATCTTGATCTCGGAGGTCGAGATCACCTGGATGTTGATGCCCTTTTCCGCCAGCGTCTTGAACATGGCCTGCGCGACGCCAGCATGCGCCCGCATGCCCACGCCGATCACCGAGACCTTCGCAACGCCCTTGTCGGTCAGGAGCTTCTGGTAACCGATCGATGACTGGTTGCGCTCGATGATGTGGATCGCACGCTCGAATTCGGCCCGGCCGACCGTGAAGGTCATGTCGGTGAATTTTCCGTCCTCAGACGTGTTCTGGACGATCATGTCGACATTGATGCCGCCATCGGCCAGCGGGCCGAAGATCGCCGCGGCCACGCCGGGCTGGTCAGGCACGCGGACCAGCGTGATCTTTGCTTCATCGCGGCTGTAGGCGATGCCGCTGACAAGTTGTTGTTCCACGATCTCTTCCTCGTCACAAACCAGTGTCCCGGGCAGGTCTTCGAAACTCGAGAGCACCTGCACGCGCACCCGGTGGATCATCGCAAGCTCGACCGAGCGCGTCTGCAGCACCTTCGCCCCGAGCGACGCCATCTCGAGCATCTCCTCGTAGGAAATGCGGTCAAGCTTGCGTGCCTTCGGCGTGATGCGCGGATCGGTGGTGTAGACGCCGTCGACATCCGTATAGATGTCGCAGCGGTCCGCCTTGAGCGCCGCCGCCAGCGCAACCGCGCTCGTGTCAGAGCCGCCACGCCCCAGCGTCGTGATCCGGTTGTCGGGCCCCAGCCCCTGGAACCCGGCCACGACCGCTACCTGTCCCTGCGCCAGGCGTGCCTCGATCTCCTTCGTCTCGATCCCCGTGATGGCGGCCGAACCGTGCAGGCCCGATGTATGGATGGGCAACTGCCACCCCAGCCACGATCGGGCCGGCACGCCAAGGTGCTCGAGGGCGATCGCGAGCAGCCCCACGGTGACCTGCTCGCCCGAGGACACGACCGTGTCATATTCCCGGGCATCGTGCAGCGGGGACAGCTCTCGCGCCCACGCGACCAGCTTGTTCGTCTCTCCGGCCATGGCGGACAGGACAACCGCGACCTGGTGACCGCGGTCGACCTCGCGCTTGACCTTGAGCGCGACGTTGCGGATTCGGGCAAGGTCGGCAACCGACGTTCCGCCGAACTTCATGACAAGTCTGGACATGGGGCAGCGCGGCGTTACGTCCGAAGGTTGAGGGATCTGTTTTGCATCAGGTGGGGTATAGTTGGATAGATTGGCTTTGTCACGCAACGCGCGGAGCATCGCAACAGTGACTGACGCTACAGCGCCTCAATCCACAATTGATGATGCCGAGATCGCCCGGTTTTCGGCACTCGCGGCCGAATGGTGGAACCCGAACGGGAAATTCGCCGTCCTGCACAGGTTTAACCCGGTGCGCCTGCGCTACATCCGGGAGCACGCCCTGCACCACTTCCGGCGGGACCCGGGGGCGCTGGCACCCTTCACGGGCCTGCGGCTTCTCGACATAGGTTGCGGCGGCGGCCTTCTCAGCGAACCGATGGCCAGGCTCGGCTTCGATGTCCTCGGCGCCGACGCGTCGGCAAGGAACATCGGCACCGCCTCAACCCATGCGCGCGAACAGGGCCTGTCGATCGACTATCGCGCGACAAGCGCCGAGGAGCTCGCTGCCGCAGGCGAGCGCTTCGATGTGATCCTGAGCATGGAAGTCGTGGAATACGTGGCCGACCTCGACCTTTTCCTCCAGAGATGCGCGGCGATGCTCAGGCACGGCGGCATCATGTTCGTGGCAACGCTCAACCGGACGCTCAAGTCCTGGGCACTCGCGATCGTCGGCGCGGAATATGTCCTGGGCTGGCTGCCACGCGGCACGCACGACTGGAACAGGTTCCTCAAGCCCATGGAACTCGACGCCGCGCTCGGCCGCGCCGGCCTGAACGGACGCAACGAGACCGGCGTCTTCTACAACCCGCTGCTGAACGAGTGGAGCCCCTCGTCGGACACCGACGTCAACTACATGCTGGTGGCAGAGAAGCCGGCCTGAGGACGGCCGTCAGGAATCGGTCCGCGGCAGTACGGGGATCGGCGCGACAGGAATGCCTTCCTCGATGAGCTCGCGCGCCTCCTTCAGGCTGGCCTCGCCATGCACGATACGCTCGGCAGCGTCGCCATAGTGCATCGCCCGCGCCACCTCCGGGAACTTCTCGCCGACATATTCGGAATTGGCCTCGATGTGCGCATGCACCTGCTTCACCCAGGCCTGCATGTCGCGCGCCTGGTCTGCGGCCTCCGACAGGCCGGCGCGCTTGGCCACCGCAGGCGCCATCGGCGCCTTCGAGACGCTCTTGGAGTTGCACGTCGGGCAAACGAGCAGGCCCTTCTTCTCCTGCTGGTCATACGCCGCGCTGTCGCGGAACCAGCCTTCGAAGGAATGGTTCTTCTTGCAGACGAGCTGGTAGCAGATCATGTCACGCCCGGATCCCTTCTGCGGCTGCCTCCCAAGGTTGCCCTTGAAGATGGCGACGGAGCGCACGCACTGCAAGGGTTCACCATGCCACGCGGCGCGGGTTAACGTCGGGTAAAGGCCACAATTCGCCTCAGGCGTGTGGACCCGGCGCCACGTCCGGCGAGAGCAGGATCGGCTTGTCATGCGTGAGCGCAGGGACCCTTCCCCGCGCCTCCACGACACGCCGCGGGTCGATGTCGGCCGTGATCACGCACGGTTCGGCCCCGTCGGCCTCGGCGATGACCTCGCCCCAGGGTGCAACGACGAGGCTGTGGCCGAACGTGTGCCGTCCATTCGCATGTTGGCCGCCCTGCGCCGGCGCAATCACGTAGCACCCCGTCTCGATCGCGCGCGCCCGCTGCAGCACATGCCAGTGAGCCATGCCGGTCGTATGCGTGAAGGCCGCCGGAATGGTCAGGAACGAGGCCCCCGCCTTCGCCAGCGCCCGATAGAGCTGCGGGAAGCGCAGGTCATAGCAGACACTCAGCCCAAGCTTCCCCCACGGCAGGTCGGCCAGCACCGCGCGCTCGCCACGCCGGAAGTTGCGCGACTCGCGGTAGGTCTCGCCGTTGGGCAGGTCGACGTCGAACATGTGGATCTTGTCATAGGTCGCAACCACCTGCCCGCCCGGACCGATCAGGATCGACCGGTTCGCGCACTGCCGGTCACCCACCCTGATCGCCATCGACCCGATGAGCAGCCACACGCCAAGCCCCTGCGCCAGCGCGCGCAGCCGCCTGAGCGAAGGATCGTCTTCCTCGGTATGCACCTGCGAAAACAGCCGCTCAGTCTCGGCCTCGAACAGCACGGTGACTTCGGGCGTGGCAATGAAGGCCGCACCCCGGCCATGGGCCTCGCGGATCAGCGCCTCGGCCGAACGCAGGTTCTCGGAGATATCGGTGCCTGTACGCATCTGCACGCAGGCTGCACGGAAGGTATCGCTCATGGACACGAGACTAGAGCGGTCCGGCGGAAAACGGAACAGCCCTTAGCCGCACGCTCTCTGGAGCAGCGGATCAAGCGCGCCCTGGTCGTCGAGCGCATGCAGGTCGTCGCAGCCGCCGACATGCGTGTCCCCGATGAAGATCTGCGGCACCGTGTGGCGCCCGCCCGCGCGCGCCATCATTTCCTGGCGCTTGGGGGCATCCATGCCCACATCGATTTCCGTGAAGCTCACGCCCTTGCGGCGCAGCAACGCCTTTGCACGATGGCAATACGGGCACAGCAGCGTCGTGTAGATCACGATCCCGACAGTGGTTTCCTGCGCCTGCGCTCCAGCCTGGCTGCTCATCGAAGGGATCTCGCCTGCTCCGGTTCTTGACGGGCGGCAAGGGGCCAACGCCATGGCCGGAACCGTCCCACAGGCATGTATAGCACGCAATCAGTTACTCACGGGTCGCACGACCCGCGCCAGTGTGACGATCGACACGCTTCGAGCCCCTGCCCGAAGCAGGGCTTTCGAGCAGGCCGTAACGGTGGCCCCCGTCGTCAACACATCGTCAACGATAACGACCCGCTGCCCGGCCACGGCAGGGCGCGCCGCCGCCGGCACCTGAAAGACATGCGCCACGTTCTTCAGCCGCGCCCGTGCCGACACCATGGCACCCTGGCTCGCGGTCGCCCGGTGGCGCACGAGCACGTCGGCACGCACCTGCACCGGCGTGCCGCGCACCAGACCGTGCGCCAGGAGGCCCGCCTGGTTGTACTTGCGCATCACGAGCCGGCGCCAGTGCAGCGGAACCGGCACCACCACGTCGGCCGCGGCGATCTCGCTGCGCGCGACGGCCTGCATCCAGCGCACCAGCAGCGGACAGAGTTCCAGCCTGTCGGCGTGCTTGAAGCCCAGGATCAGCTCGCGGCTGCCGTCATCATAGGCAATGGCAGACCGCAGCCGCTCGAAGAGGCGCGGCCGCGCAAGGCACATCCCGCAGCGCACCGACACACCGAGCGCATGTGGAAAGGGAATTCCGCACTGCTCGCACCACGGCGCGGCCAGGAAGCGGACGCCGTTCCAGCACGTACCGCAGACCGATTGTGCCTCGCCCACCGGCGCCCGGCAGCGCAGGCACAGGGGCGGCAGGATGGCATCGAGCACCCGACGCCCGGCGCCTTGCAGGGCCTGCCGGGCCAGCAGGCCCGCCGCCGGCAGGGACAGTTTCATGGTGTTTGCACTCCCCGCAGGTGACTTGGAACCCCGACCCATGCATTCTGGCGCCACGATGCAAACCGTCCCGCGGATCTTCGACGAAAGCCTCAGGCGCATCCGCAAGCAGCGGACGGCATCCCGCGCGCACGAGGCAGACTTCCTGCACCGGGCCGCGGCCGACGAGATCGCCGACCGCCTGAACGCGATAAACCGGAACTTTCCGGCTTTCGTGTGTCACGGAGCGCCGGATTTGTCGCAACATGTCGCAACCCACGCGATCGCCAGCGACATCACGGCCACGGCAGCAAGCACGCAAATCGCCTTCGAGGAAAGTGCAATTCCCTTCGCCCCGGGGACGCTCGATGCCTTCGCAAGCATCCTGACGCTCCACGCCCTCAACGACCTGCCCGGAGCGCTGTTACAAATCAGGCGCGCCCTGAAACCCGACGGGTTCTTCATCGCAGCCCTTTTCGGTTCGCGCACGCTCGTCGAGCTGCGCAGCGCCTTCATGCAGGCCGAGGGCGAACTGCGCGGCGGGATCTCGCCCCGCGTAGCCCCCCTGCCCGACGTGCGCGAGGCCGGCGCCCTGCTGCAGCGCGCAGGCTTTGCCCTGCCCGTCGCCGACACCGACGACTTCACCGTCAGCTACGCGGACCCGTTCAGGCTCCTCAGCGACCTGCGGCTGATGGGCGAGACGAACATCCTCCACGACCGCGACCGGCGCACCCTGCGCCGCGACGTGCTCATGCGCGCGCTCGAAATTTGCAGGAACGACCATGCCGGCACCGACGGCCGCATGAAGACCAGCTTCGAGATCATCTATCTGTCAGGCTGGTCGCCGCATGAAAGCCAGCAGAAGCCGCTCGCCCCGGGCAGCGCCACCATGCCCCTTGAAAAGGCACTTGGCGAGGTCGGCGCGAAGCGTGGGAGCTGACCCTACTTCGACTTGATCGACGTTTCGATGTGATTGTACATCGCGTTGGTGCTGCTGGTGACGAACTCGATCGAGGCGACAACGGCGAGGAAGATCATCCCGACGATGATGCCATACTCGATCGCAGTCGTGCCGCTCTCGTCGGCCGCAAAGCGTCGAACAACGGAAAGAGGCCGCTTCATGCACCATCCCGGCTGGGTGTCGATGCGCAAGCGTGGCGCAAAGAGCTTAACAACGCGT
This sequence comes from Micropepsaceae bacterium, assembly GCA_036840015.1. GTDB lineage: Bacteria > Pseudomonadota > Alphaproteobacteria > Micropepsales > Micropepsaceae > SZUA-430. The sequence goes on along the minus strand of DAISVV010000007.1, from coordinate 2,753 downwards.
AAGGCCTCAAGGCCAGCACAGTGACCGGCAGACCGTCACATCCCGGCACAGGCCTCAAGCATCGCCCGCACGCGCGGCATCAGCGGCTCGTCGGCCGGCGGCACGGGATAGTGGCCGAGATCCGCGGCCCGCACCCAGGCATGGCGCTGCCCTTCCTGCGGCACGACCTCGCCCTGCCAGCGCCGGCAAACGTAGAGGGGCATCAGAAGGTGAAACTTATCGTAATCGTGAGAGGCAAAATGGAAGGGCTCCAGTGACCCCTCCTCAACGACGAGGCCAAGTTCCTCATGCAGTTCGCGCACCAGCGACTGCGCGGGTCGCTCGCCCGGTTCGACCTTGCCCCCCGGAAACTCCCACAGCCCCGCCATCGACTTTCCCGCCGGCCGCTCGGCCAGCAGCCGCCGGCCCTGCGCATCGACAAGCGCCGCCGCCACGACAAGCACGAGAGGTTTGGACATGGGCTTCAGGGCTCCCGTGGGATGGGCCGCCCGCGCACCGGGCAGCCTAGCTGCGATAATCGCCGTTGATGCTGATATAGCCGTGCGTCAGGTCGCACGTCCACACGCCCGCCGCGCCCTTGGCAATGCCGACATCGACATCGATCTCGATCTCGGCGCGCTGCATGTAGCGGGCCATCAGCGCCTCGCTGTAGTTCGGGTCGCGCACGCCCATCGTGGCCACCTTGTGGCCGCCGAACTTGATGCAGAGCTTGTCCCGGTTGGCCGCCTCGCCCGACTTGCCGACCGCCATCACAACCCGGCCCCAGTTGGCATCCCCCCCTGCAATCGCCGTCTTCACCAGGGGTGAATTCGCGATCGACATGGCGATGCGCCGCGCGGCCAGCGAGTTTTCGGCGCCGGAGACATTGATCCGGATGAGCTTGGTCGCGCCCTCGCCATCCTTGACCACCTGCACGGCCAGGTCCTGCAGCACGCCGTTCAGCTTGGCGCGGAAATCATCGAGCCGCTTGTCGTTGAGCCGCGTCACCGGATTGTGGCGCGCCCCCTTGCCGGTGGCAAACAGCAGCAGCGTATCGCTCGTCGACGTGTCGCCGTCGACCGTGATCGAGTTGAAGCTGGTCTCGGTGCCCTGCACCAGCATCGGCTGCAGCACGTCCTGCGGGATGCTCGCGTCCGTGAACACGAAGGCAAGCATCGTGGCCATGTCGGGCGCAATCATGCCCGATCCCTTGGCAATCCCGTTGATCTTGACCGTCTGCCCGTCGATCTGTGCCGACGCGGTCGCAGCCTTCGGGAACGTGTCGGTCGTCATGATGGCGCTCGCCGCCATTTCCCACGCCGTAGCCCCGGTATTCTCGTAGATCTCGGGCAGGGCCTGTGTCAGCCGGCGCACCGGCAGGGGCTCGCCGATCACCCCTGTCGAGGCGACGAAGACTTCCTGAGGCTTGCACCCCACGATCCCCGCGACCGAGTCCACGGTCGTCTTGACGGCCTCGTTGCCGACCCGGCCCGTGAAGGCATTGGCATTGCCGGAGTTGACCACCAGCGCCCGCGCCGACTTCTCGGCCAGCGCCGCGCGGCACCACTCGACCGGGGCCGAGCATGTCTTGGACTTCGTGAACACGCCAGCGACGGTAGTGCCCGGGGCAAAGACGCCCATCAGCACGTCGGTCCGTCCCTCATAGCGGATCCCGGCCGATCCGGACCCAAGCCGGACACCCGAGATCGGCTGCAACTTGGGAAAGGCCTTCGGGGCGAGCGGAGACACCGGATGCGCCGCCGTGGCCGCCCTCGGGGCCGCCTCCGCGACGGACTTCGCGGTGACCTTCTCCTTGCTCGGCTTTCCCCCGCCTGGGGCCATGGCACGCACCTCGGCATAGCGGCCGGCAAGCCCGGAAAACCAAGGGGATTCCGCCGCCGCCCGATTGTCAGTACCCGTCCCATTCCCCCCCGTCAAGAATGGCGGTACCCCACCAATGTCACACCCCCGGGCAAGCGGTCCGTCGCCGCGTTGACAGGCCCAAGGCCCGACCTTATTTGTCCTGCAAGGCCACGCGCGAAACCCATCGTTTCGTTACGATCTGCAGGCGAACTGTCCCGCAAGGGCAGGCGCAAGGCCTGCTGTTAACTCTTTCAGACCTTCAAGGACGCTCCCGCCATGTTAGGCTTGACGAAGCTGGCCAAACGCATTTTCGGCTCCAGCAACGACCGCACGCTCAAGCCCTATTTTGCCAGGGTCCCCCGGATCAATGCCCTCGAGGCCGAGCTCGCGCGGCTGACCGACGACCAGCTGCGCCAGAAGACCGACGAGTTCCGCCAGCAGGTCGCCAACGGCCGCAAGCTCGACGACCTCCTCTACGAGGCCTTCGCCGTCGTGCGCGAGGCCGCCCGCCGCAGCCTCGGCCAGCGCCACTTCGATGTCCAGCTGATCGGCGGCATGGTGCTTCATGACGGCAACATCGCCGAGATGAAGACCGGCGAAGGCAAGACCCTTGTCGCGACCGCCCCCGTCTACCTGAACGCCCTCTCCGGCAAGGGCGTCCACGTGGTGACCGTCAACGACTACCTCGCCCGCCGCGACGCCGATTGGATGGGCAACGTCTACCGCTTCCTCGGGCTGAATGTCGGCTGCATCGTCCACGGCCTGAGCGACACGCAGCGCCGCGAGCAATACGCCGCCGACGTGACCTACGGCACCAACAACGAATATGGCTTCGACTACCTGCGCGACAACATGAAGTACACCCGCGCCCAGATGGTCCAGCGCGGCCACAACTTCGCGATCGTCGACGA
>DAISVV010000006.1:10717-32926 GCA_036840015.1 Micropepsaceae bacterium | reverse complement strand
AGCTGGGAACCGAACTTCTCGGCCGCCTCGCGCACGACCTCGCGCCGCTGCACGGCAGCCGTGTTGATCGAAACCTTGTCCGCCCCGGCAAGCAGCAGGGCCCGCATGTCGTCGAGCGTCCGCACCCCGCCGCCCACGGTCAGCGGCATGAAACAGACATCCGCGGTTCGCCGGATGACGTCAAGAATTGCGCCCCGCTGCTCGTGGCTGGCAGTGATGTCCAGAAAACAGAGCTCGTCCGCGCCAGCCGCATCGTAGGCGCGCGCGGCCTCGACCGGATCGCCCGCATCGCGCAGGTTTTCAAACCGCACGCCCTTGACCACGCGGCCGTCCTTCACGTCGAGGCAGGGTATGACGCGCACCTTCAGCATCACGAACGCCCCTCGATGGCCATGAGCGCCGCACGCGCATCAAGCCGCCCGTCATAGAGCGCACGCCCGCAGACGACACCGGCAATGTTGGGATGGTTGAGCGACTTGAGCGCCTCAAGGTCCGCCAGCGACCCTACGCCACCGCTGGCGATGACGGGAACAGGCGAAGCCTCTGCCACCAGGGCCGTTTCATGCAGATTGAGCCCAAGCCCAGTCCCGTCTCGGGCAATATCGGTATAGATGATCGCCCCGATCCCGGCATCCGACAGCCGACGCGCAAGCTCGACCGCCGCAACATCGGTTCCCGCGCCCCAGCCCTGGATGGCCACGCGGCCCTCGCGCGCATCAATGCCGACGACAACGCGCCCGGGAAACAGCCGCCCCGCTTCACGCACAAGCGCGGGATCGGTGACGGCAACCGTGCCGAGGATCACCCGGTTCACGCCAATTCCAAGCCAGTGCTCGATGGCCGCAAGCGAACGGATCCCCCCGCCCAGCTGCACGGGAAGCCCGCTCATCGAGAGCACGCGGCGGATTGCATCGGTGTTGACGCTGCTGCCGGCAAACGCGCCATCAAGGTCCACCACGTGGATCCAGCGGAAACCCTGTGCCGAAAAGAGCTGCGCCTGTTGCCCCGGATCGTCGTTGAAGACAGTCGCGCTGGCCATCTCGCCGCGCAGCAGGCGCACGCACTTGCCGCCCTTCAGGTCGATCGCCGGAAAGAGGATCATGGCCGCCACCGGATGAAGTTGGCGAGCAGCATCAGCCCGAACGCCTGGCTCTTCTCGGGATGAAACTGCGTGCCGATGATGTTGTCCCGGCCGATGGCCGCGCAGATCGTCTCGCCATGCTCGGTCGTTGCAATCGTGTCGCGGGGATCCGAAGCACGGAAGCGATAGCTGTGAACGAAATAGGCATGGTCCGCAGCCCCCGTCCCCAGGTGGGCAAGCACCGGATGCGGCCGCACGAGCGCCAATTCGTTCCACCCCATGTGGGGCACCTTCAGCTGGGCCTGCCCGGTTTCGATCCGCACGACATCGCCCGGGATCCACCCAAGCCCCGCCGAGCGCCCATGTTCCAGCCCCTCGTCAGCCAGCAGCTGCATGCCCACGCAGATCCCGAGGAAAGGCCTGCCCTTTCGCCGCACGACCTGCACAAGTGCCGCATCAAGTCCTTCGATCTTCCGCACGCCGCGCATGCAGTCGGCAAAGGCGCCAACCCCCGGCAGCACGATGCGTGAAGCCGACAGCACCGCTTCGGGCGACGAAGTAACGCTGACACGGCAATCAAGCCCGTTGTCGGCAATCGCACGCATCACGGCCTTCTCGACCGAGCGCAGGTTGCCGGACCCATAGTCGATGATGGCGACGCACTCGGTCATGAAGACTGTCCCGCCTCCTCAGCGGCCGAGGCTTCCCTTCGTGCTCGGAACCAAACCCGCCTGGCGCGGATCGGCCTCGAGCGCCTGCCGGAGCGCACGCGCACATGCCTTGAAGCAGCTCTCGGCAATGTGATGGTTGTTCTCGCCGTAGAGGTTCTCGATGTGCAGCGTCAGCCCCGCATTCTGCGACAGGGCCTGGAACCATTCCTTGAACAGCTCGGTGTCCATCTCGCCCAGCTTCGCCCGGCTGAACGACACCTTCCAGATGAAGTAGGGACGCCCCGACACGTCGATGGCACAGCGCGTGAGCGTCTCGTCCATCGGGATCAGCGCCGAGCCGAAACGCCGGATCCCCTTCGGTTCGCCAAGCGCTTTCGCGATGGCCTGCCCGATGACGATCGCCGTATCCTCGGTCGTGTGATGGAAGTCGATATGCGTATCGCCCTTCGCGCGAACCGCAAGGTCGATGCCCGAATGCTTGGAGAAGCTCTCAAGCATGTGATCGAGGAAACCGATCCCCGTGCTGATGTCGAAATTGCCGGACCCGTCAAGGTCGAGGCTGACGGAAATTTCCGTTTCCCGCGTCTTGCGTTCGACCGATGCTTTGCGCATGTAACGTTTACCTCTGGGCAGGCCGGCTCCTGCAGCCGTGGCCCTTTTTCTTGGAAAAGCCCTAACAATGCGCGAAGGGAGACGCAATGCCGACGAGTGACGCGACCGAGGGCCATGGCATCTGGCGGCGGACCACCATCCTTTCGGTGCGCAAGAACGGGCGCGTCGTTGTCGCAGGCGCCGGCCAGGTAAGCCTCGGCCCGACCGTGATGAAGGCCAATGCCCGCAAGGTCCGCAGGCTCTCCGGCGGCCGTGTCATCGCCGGGTTTGCAGGGGCGACGGCCGACGCGTTTACGCTGTTCGAGCGCCTCGAAGGCAAGCTTGAGACCTATCCCGGCAACCTGACAAGGGCCGCCGTCGAGCTCGCCAAGGACTGGCGCACCGACCGCTACCTGCGTCGCCTCGAGGCCATGCTGGCCGTCGCCGATGCCAGCGTCAGCCTGATCCTGTCAGGCACGGGCGATGTCGTCGAGCCGGAGGACGGCCTGATTGGCATAGGCTCAGGCGGCAATTTTGCACTGGCCGCCGCCCGCGCGCTCTCCCCGATGGACCTCGACGCCGAGGAAATCGCACGTCGCTCGATGAAGATCGCAGCCGATCTCTGCGTCTACACCAATCACGAATTCACCATCGAGACACTTTGAACCACCATGAGCGCCCTCACACCCCGCCAGATCGTCATCGAGCTTGACCGCTACATCGTGGGACAGGCGGCCGCCAAGCGCGCCGTCGCCATCGCACTGCGCTACCGCTGGCGCCGCCAGCAGCTGCCATCGGGTCTCAAGGAAGAGATCACGCCGAAGAACATCCTCATGATCGGCCCCACCGGCGTGGGCAAGACCGAGATCTCGCGCAGGCTCGCACGGCTCGCCGATGCCCCGTTCCTCAAGATCGAGGCGACGAAATTCACGGAAGTGGGCTACGTCGGCCGCGACGTCGAGCAGATCATCCGCGACCTGCTCGAGATCGGCATCGCCTCGGTGCGCGCCCGCCGCCACAAGGACGTCAAGGCACGCGCCGAGAAGGCGGCCGAAGACCGCGTGCTTGACGCGCTCGTGGGCACCAGCGCCTCGGAGTCGACGCGCGACGCCTTCCGCACCCGCCTGCGCAACGGCGACCTCGACGACAAGGAGATCGAACTCCAGCTCAGTGAAACAGGAGGGTTCCCGGCATTCGAGATCCCCGGAATGCCCGGCGCGCAGATGGGAATGCTCAACCTCAATGACATGCTCGGAAAGGCACTCGGCGGCCGGCAGCGTCACCGCAAGATGAAGGTGGCCGACGCGCATGCGCCGCTCGTGGCGGAAGAATCCGATCGGCTCATCGACAATGATGCACTCGTTCAGGAAGCCATCCGCACGGTCGAGAACGACGGCATCGTCTTCCTCGACGAGATCGACAAGATCTGCGCCCGCGAAGGCACGCAGCGTGGCGGCGGAGACGTAAGCCGCGAAGGCGTCCAGCGTGACCTCCTGCCCCTGATCGAGGGCACGACCGTCAGCACCAAGCATGGCCCCGTGAAGACCGACCACATCCTCTTCATCGCCTCGGGCGCTTTCCACTTGGCCAAGCCCTCGGACCTCCTGCCTGAATTGCAGGGACGCCTTCCCATCCGCGTCGAGCTGCAGGCCCTCACCCGCGACGACTTCCGCCGCATCCTGACAGAGCCCGAGGCAAGCCTGATCAAGCAGTACAAGGCCCTTATGGCCACTGAAGGCGTCGAGCTGGAATTCACCGATGACGGGATTGACGCCCTCGCCGATGCAGCCGCCGAGGTGAATGCCAGCGTGGAAAACATCGGCGCGCGCAGGTTGCAGACCGTCATGGAACGAGTGCTGGAGGAAGTAAGCTTCCATGCCCCGGACAGCCGCAATGCACGCATAACGATAGACCGCACTTTCGTGCAGAGGGAAATTGGCTCATTGGCTAAGAATGCGGACCTGTCACGCTTCATACTGTGACGCGAAATGGGTCGCGCCCACACCCAAAAGGTGAGCGTGACAAGCACTCAAAAACGCCCTCTAAATTGTTGATAACACTCGCCTTCCAAGTTCTTTCACGCTAGCTTCTGGGCCTGGTCAGCGAGACCGGCCCTCCCATCCCCGGGGTTGCCGAGTCCGCTGGAATTGGGGACGCGGGTGAGCAAGCGAAACCTGTTCGTGAGTTTTGCCGAGAGCGACGGCGGTCATTCATATTTGGCGATGCGGTCAATGCTCGATGCCAACAGCATCGGTCATCTCCTGTTCCGCACCACGGTTGCTGACGTCCTCGACACGGTGATTGCAGGCCAGGCGAATTTCGCCGTCGTGCCATTCTACAACTCGATCACGCACTGGGACGGCGCAACGGTGAAGGCGCTGGCCTCGGGCCAGTTCGAGATCCATGCGCAGATGTGCATGCCGGTGAGCTACGTTCTTGCCGCGCACAAGCAGTACATGAGCGAATTCGTTGAACGCTACCGCGCGCTGTCGCCACGTGACGAGGGCAAGGCCGAACTTTCCGCCGAGCGCGCCAAGAAGATCTACACCCGCTTTCTGACCCGCATCTTCGTGAATGCGCAGGCCGAGGAGCAGTATCGCGGCCGCCTGATCCGTCCCGACATGGCGCAGGCCACCCTCGAACACACGCGCAATCCCCTCAGGGTCCTCGAGGAAATCTCGCGCAACGAGCTCGTGAAGGACCTGCAGTGGGGCGCGCCCCGCCACGCCCGCCCGCAGCGCGAACAGGGTTTCGGCGGCACGCCCTTCTTCGTCGAGCTCGCCGGCGCGCGTCCTGGCACCATCTCCGAACTGAATGTTCCGGCAGTGCTGATCGCATCGGGCCTTCTCGATGCGCGCCAGGACAACGATGGCTGGGACCGTCATGGCTCGGTCGGCGAGATCCTCTCGCTGCTGAAGAACCTGCTCGAGCTGCTCGACGTCTACTCCTTCGGCGCCCCCGACATGCCGGAGAACAAGACGAAGTACCTTCTGCTGTCGAAGAAGGGCACGAAGCTGCCGCAGGGTGCGCTGCTGCCCCTGCCGGAGAAGTCCCAGTCGCGCACCATGGTTCTTGTACGCACGAACCATCGCGTCTCGACCGCGGACCAGTGGCGCCGCCCGCTCGAGCGCCTCGAGAAGCGCGCCCAGACAACCGACTACGTCTTCGATCGCGCGCCAGTCCCCGTCGAGGGCACCGGTCACCCTGTCTTCCTGTTCGAAGGCGGCAAGGCAAGGCCATCAGGCATCAAGGCCGTCTGGCAGTGGCCGAAGCTCTTTGGCAGCAAGCCCGGACCCAGCTCTCTCCAGGAGAAGATTGAAAGAAAGCCGGAACCCAAGCCCGACAAGGGATCTGCAGACGATCACGCACTTTTCTATCTCGGCGAATACAAGTCGTGGTGTGTGCCATCGATGGCGCATCCGGAAGGCTGCTCCTGCGCCGTCACGCCCGTGGCATCCGAGGATCACGGCAGCGGCTCGTCGGCCACCCCGCTTCTCGCATTTGGCCTCGGCGTCGCTGCTGCATCGGTCCTGCTGCTGGGTGGCTATTTCTTGATGGGAAGCGGCAGCAGCCAGACAGGAACCGGCTCCTATCAGCCACCCGCGATGACGGCGCCGCCGGCGGCGGCGATACCGCCATCGGGAACGATTGGCACAACTGGAAGCGAACCGGCATCGGGCGCCTATCCGGGCCTGCCCGGCTCGGCCCCCAAGGTCGCACCCGCCGCACCATCGGCAACCTCAGGGCCAATCCCGCCTTATCCCGCCTCGCCGGTCGCGATCACAGGCGATCGCACGCCCTCCATCGGCAACACGCCCGCAGCGCCGGCAAACCCGGCCATGGCGCAGCCACGGCCCGTCCTGATGCACGTCGCCTTCGCCGAGGCAAAGTCAAACCTCACGCGCGAGAGCTTCAACGTGCTCGCCTCGGCCGCATCCCAGTCGCTTCAGTCGAACCGCGAAGTCAGCATCCGCATCTTTGCAATTGGGCAGCGCGAAGCAGACGCAGGCCTCTGGCGCCGCCGGCTGAACGCCGTCAGGGACGAACTCGTCAGGCTCGGCGTGCCCGTGGCAAGGATCCGATCCGAGGGAACAGGCCCCTTCATGCTGCGGATCCAGAAACCGCAGGCCCAGGGTGCGCAGCGTCGTGCACCAACCTATGACGGTGCCTACGACCAGCGGTCGCTTGACGACCCCTTCTCGAACGAATGAGCGTGCTGGCTTCCTGACGAACAGCCCGCTCAGGTGAACATGCTGCGGTTGCGCTTGAGATAGACGTAGATCGCACCACCCCCGCCATGGCGCACATGGGCGCCGGCAATCCCCGTCACCTGCCCCTTGAGGTCACCCTCCGCCAGCCACCGCGGCACGAGGCTGCGCAAGAGACCGCGCGTTCCCTCGTGCATCCACTCTGCGCCACCCGCATCGCGACCATCCCGCGCACTGCCTTTACCTGTAACGACCAGCACGCATCGCAGGCCGTTCGCATGGGCACGATGGATGAAGGTGACAAGCCGTGCATGGGCCTGCACCTGTGTCAGGCCATGAAGGTCGATCTTGGCATCAGGCTCGACCTTTCCCTCGCTCAATCGGCGCAGCGTCGATCCGTCAAGCCTCTGCGGCGCTGCCGGCCGCCCTCGCTCTGCCCCGGCGTTCGCGTGCGGCAAGCCCGGTGTATCTGTCTTTCGCGCGGCAGCAGATCCACCTGCAGCCCGGGCCGGTGCGGCTTGCAGCGCTGGCGAAGGCTTGCGCCGCGCCCGCTTGACGGGCACCACCTCGCGGGTGACCTCTTCCCAGAGCTGGATCTCTCCCTGCGTGGGATCGCGACGCTTCATGTCGCCCGCTCAGTCGATCGCGCCGGCAAGGGGCTTGGGAAGCAAAACGAACAACCGCCCCCTGTGGGCCATGCGTCCGGCAATCTGCTCCGCACGCGCCCCCGCACCCCAATAGACATCGCCACGGATGGGCCCGCGGATGGCGCCACCTGTGTCCTGGGCAATGAAAAGCCGACGGTAGGCCGCGTCGTCGGCTCCCGCCCCCGAGGGGGGAGCCGGCGCCTACACCCACATGGGTGCGCCAAGCGGCTGGCGCTTCAGGTCGACCGCAAGACTGGCTTCAGCCGTGAGCGGCACGCCCTGCGCACCATTGGCACCCTTCGTCGGATCGCCGATCGGCACTTCCTTGAAGAACACATAGGACGCGTTCTCGTTCATCAGCGCATCAGCAGCGTCCGGATTTCCCTCAAGCCACGCCCGGATGCCCTGCATCGACAGCGTCTCGCGCGGGATCTCGCCGCGATCGACCAGGATCCGGCCGATGGCCGTGTAGATATGCCCGTTCTGGCCATCATAGGCCGCGCGGATGATCTCGCCGTTGTCGAGCTTGATCCGCCCCGAACCCTGGATCTGCAGGAAGAATGCGCCGACAGCGTCATCGACATAGACAAGCGGCCGTCCATTGGCACCAAGGCCACCCGCCACGATCTCGCGGCGCGGCGAAAACGGAACCAGCCGCCCCCCAACCACGCGACCCGCAACCCGCTCACCCTTGAGGCTGGGCCTGAACTGGCCGAGCTCGACCTCGACCAGATCCGCAGGCCTCTGCAGAAGGGGCGTGCGGTATCGGCCGCCCTTCTGTCGGCTGCCATTCAGCTCGGGCTCGTAATAGCCCGTGAACAGGCCACGCTCTTCCGAGCCATTGAACACCTGCACGGTGTCGAACCAGGTTTCGAAATAGGTCCGTGCCTCGCTCTCCGAGGCAACCGGGCGCGCAAGCGCGGCCTCGCATGCCGGCTGCCAGTCCCCGACGGTTCCATAGGCCTTGTCCCCGCCAAGCGGATCGCCCGGCGCCCGCCCGGTAATCACCCGGCAGGACGCCTGAAACGCGGCATGCGCATCGCGCAAGCCCGCAGCCTCCCAGCCATCGAGGGCGGAAAAGGAAGAAGCCTTGAAGACGAGGCGTGGTTCAGCGCCGCGGTCCGAAGCGCCGGGTTTCTGCGCAACCGGGACACAGGCAGCAAGTGTCAGGGCAAGCGTCGCCGCTTTGACAATGCGAAGCGCGTTCATGCTGCGAGCTTATGCTACGCAGCGCCCGCAGTGGCAACCACCTTCCAGTTGGGATCGGCAGACCGCGTGTCACGCGCGAACGTCCACACGTCGGTGACTTCGCGCACGACCCCGGCCGCACCTTCGACGACCGCGCCGGCGGCATCGCGGGTGGCGGTGATCAGTTCTGAGACGAACTTCACCGTGATCTCCGACACGCGGCCCCGCAGCCGTGCCTCTTCCAGCGTGGCCGACTTGAGGCCAACGAAGGCGAACTCGACCTGGTAGCCCGACCGCTCGCGCGAAGTGATGACCCCCTCGAAGCCGTCGCGGACATCTTCGGCAAGCAGCGGACGCAGCGTCTCACGATCGCCATCCGCGAACGCCTTGACGATCATCTCGTGGGCAACCTTGGCGCCATCGACGAAGGCATCGGGATCGAAGCCCGGGTCATCCGTCCGGATGGCATTGATCCCTGCAGCCAGGGCGGAATTGGGATCGATGGTGTTCATGACGCTGTGGCGCTTGCGCGGCGGCGCCGCATCGCGGGCGCGCGGCAGGGTAACCACGTTGTCATCGGGCTTGGCGCTGGCCGTCGGCCGGCGTTGCTCCACGCTCTCCCGGCGGCTGATCGGATCGACCGGCGGACGCTGCTCGTTGCCGGTGCGCCGCCCGAGCACGGTGTAGATGCGATAGCCAATGAAGGCCGCGATACCGGCCAGAAACAGGATTTCGATTTCTGCTGCGCCCATCACACCCGCCCGATACTGGCCTGCCGGATCCCCTTGCTGACCTCGCAAGGGCGCCCCGGACAGGCTGTGAAACCTACAACGCCCTGCTTCCCAGGGTCCACAGAATACACGCCGCTTCCTGACGATCCGGTTCCCGGCAAGGGCAAATTTCCCGTCAACAGAGCTATTGCTTGTCTCACGACCAAGAACCGTGTTAGCCACCCGCCTCATAAATTGCGCGGATTTTCTGGATTTCAAGGACACCCAAGGAATGAGTGACGGTCAGACAAACGGAAACGGACAGGCAGTGGATCCTCAGGCAGCGACCGCGGGTGCAGCCCAGATCCAGGTTCTGGCACAGTATGTTAAGGATTTGTCATTTGAGAACCCCGGGGCGCCAATGACCCTCCAGGGCCAGAAGCCGGCGCTTGAAGTGGGCGTCGACGTGCAGGCCCGTGGCATGGGCGTCGACCAGTACGAGGTCCAGATCCGCATCCGCGCCGACGCCAAGTCGGGAACACAGACGGTCTTCGTCTGCGAGGTTGTCTACGCTGGTGTGTTCATGCTGAGGAACATTTCGCAGGAGAACGTCCAGCCCGTTCTCCTGATCGAGTGTCCGCGCCAGCTCTTTCCCTTCGCCCGCCGCGTCATGGCCGATGTCACGCGCGACGGTGGCTTCCCGCCGCTGATGCTTGACCCGATCGACTTCATGACCCTGTACCGGGCGCAGATGGCACAGCAGAAGTCGCAGCCAGCAACCGCCTAACCTTTCTTCCAGATAGCGCCCGCGCCAAGACGCTCGACCATCGCGTCATGGCGCGCGCGCTCTTCGTCCGACAGGCGCGGTGCAAGCGCCACGGGTCGGACCTGTGCCGCCTTCCTGAGCTTCGTGACAGCCGCGGGCGCACTCGTCTTCGACATGAGTTCAAGCCCGGGCTGCTTCCCGCCCAGAAGCTCCAGATAGACCTGCGCAAGGAGCTCGACGTCGAGCATTGCGCCATGCCCCTTCGACTTTCGCTCGTCGAGGCTGATGTTGAAGCGCCGGCACAGTGCATCCAGCGATGCCGGTGACCCCGGGAACTTCCGCCGCGCCATGAGCACCGTGTCGACAGCCCGGCCGCTCTGCAGCACCGGCCTGTCCGCCTTCGACAATTCCATGTTCAGGAACTTGAGGTCGAATTCGGCATTGTGGATCACAAGCGGGCTGTCGCCGATGAAGGCAAGGAATTCATCGACCACATCCGCAAACAGCGGCTTGTCGCGGAGGAATTCAGTCGACAGGTTGCTCACGCGCTGCGCCTCTTCCGGCACATCCCGCTGCGGGTTGAGATACGTGTGATACCGCGCGCCCGTTGGCGTCCGGTTGTGCAGCTCCAGGCAGCCGATCTCGATGACCCTGTGCCCCTGCGAGGTCTCCAGCCCGGTGGTTTCCGTATCCAGCACGATTTCACGCATGATCAAGCAACCCAGATTTCACCCTTGCGTCCGGCCAGCGCTTGGATGACCGCGTCGACCTGCTTCTCCGCGTACTCAAATCCCTGAGAGGTATCAATCACGAAATCGGCCCTTTCGCGCTTGATGGCGTCCGGCACCTGCTTGGCAAGGATGGCCTCGAACTTCTCGGCCGTCATGCCAGGTCTGGCCAGCACGCGCGCGCGTTGCACCGCCGCTGGCGCAGACACCACCACGATCACGTCCACGCGCCGAGGCCCCCCCGCCTCGAGCAGGAGCGGAATGTCCAGCACCACCATGCGCTCGCCACGCGCCGCGCAATCCTGGAGGAACTTCGCCTGCGCCATCCCCACAAGCGGATGGACGATCCGCTCCAGGCGCTTGAGCTGTTCCGGCTGGCCCAGCACCAGGCGCGACAGCACCTCCCGGTCGATGCGCCCCTCGACATTGGCATCAGGAAACACCGCCGTCACGGGCGCAACCGCTGCCCCGCCCTTCTCGTAGAGCCCGTGGACCAGCGCATCGGAGTCGCAGACCGGCACGCCCTTGCGCGCAAACATCTGCGCCGTGGCAGTCTTGCCCATGCCGATCGATCCGGTCAGGCCGATGATGAGCATCCTCAGCGTCCCTCCAGAAGGCCGACCAGATGGGCGCGAAGCGCGGGCGTCACACGAGGCTCGGTGTCGAACCAGGCCCTGAAACCCGGCACCGCCTGGTGGAGCAGCATGCCAAGGCCATCAACTGCCATCAGGCCCCGCGCACGCGCCCGGGCAAGAAGCCCGGTCTCGAGCGGCCGATAGACGATGTCCACCACAACCCCTCCAGCCGGCATCGCCGACAGATCAAGGCCAAGCGGATCCTCGCCGGCCATGCCAAGCTTGGTCGTGTTGACCAGGACCTGGCTTGAAGCAAGCGCACCTCGAGCCTCTTCCCACGCAAGCGGCTTCACCTTCTGTCCGAAGAAATCGGCAAGGACCTGGCCTTTCGCCAGCGTGCGGTTGCACAAGCGGATCTCGCCCACGCGTCTGCACACCAGCCCGTGGATCACCGCGCGTGCAGCACCGCCGGCCCCCAGCACGGTGACGCTCTTGCCCTCCAGATCCCCGCCACCCGCCTCATCCAGCGACGCGAGGAACCCGGTAACATCGGTGTTCATCGCATGGACACGTCCCTCATCGAAAACAAGCGTGTTGGCCGCTCCGCACGCGCGCGCGGCATCATCCGCCGTATCCGCGAGCCGCAGCGCCGTCTCCTTGTGCGGCAGTGTCACGTTGACCCCGCGAAACCCCATGAGGGGCAGAGCCGCGACGACAGACTGGAAATCCACTTCACGCACAGCCAGGGGAACATAGGCTGCATCGACCGAAAGCGTTTCGATCCAGTGACCATGCAGCGCCGGCGACAGCGAATGCGCAATCGGCCAGCCCATGACGCCCGCGAGTTTTGCCTTTCCCGAAATCATCAGCCTCTCACAACGCCCTGGACACGAAGGAAATCGAGGAACGGCAGCAGGGGAAAGCCTTGCACCGTGAACAGGTCACCCTCGATGCGCGAGAACAACTGGATGCCTCGTCCTTCGACATGATACGCGCCGACACTGTTGACGATATCAGGCCCGGCGCCCGCGAGGTAGTCATCAAGGAAGTCGTCGGAATACGAGCGCATTGTCATCCGGGCCTCCGCAACATGACGCCAGACCACGCTTCCCCCCCGCGCCACGCAGGCAGCCGTGTGCAGCACATGCGTCTTGCCCCTGAGCCGCACGAGATGGTCGCGTGCCGTCACAAGGCTTCCGGGCTTTTCGAAGATATCGCTGCCAAGGCTGAGGACCTGGTCGCTGCCCACCACCCACGCCGTCGGCACGTTCGCCGAAACCCGCCGGGCCTTCATTTCGGCGAGGCAATCGGCAATGTTTCGCCCGCCCTGCCCCTCGGCAATCAAACCCTCGATCAGGGAGGTCTCGTCGATGGACGCAGGCTGCACCTCGAACGACAGGCCAGCCGCTTCCAGCATCCGTCGGCGCGCGGCACTTTGCGAGGCAAGCACGAAGGACGTCATGGAACCCTGGGCTCCACCCGGGAATGGAGCGCCAGCACCGCCGCCGCCGTCTCCTCGATCGACCGGCGAGTCACATCGATGACGGGCCACGCCTTGTCCGCAAACAGCTTGCGCGCCACGACAAGCTCGGCCCGGATGGCATCGAGGTCCACATAGTCCGTCTCTGTCGTCTCATGCAGCGACAGGAGCCGGTTCCGTCGGATATGCAGCAGCCGCTCCGGGTTAAGGATCAGTCCGACCACCAGCGGCCCTTCGATTGTGTGCAGCTCGTCCGGCAGGGGCACACCGGCAACGATGGGAATGTTGGCAGCCTTGATACCCCTGTTAGCCAGATAGATGCACGTGGGCGTCTTGGATGTCCGGCTGACGCCGACCAGCACGATGTCCGCTTGGTTCAGACTGGAAAGGCTTTGACCGTCATCATGGGCCATGGTGAAGTTCAAGGCCTCGATGCGCGCAAAGTAGCGGGCATCCAGCTCGTGCTGCGCGCCGGGCCTGTGGCTCTCCTCCACCCCGAGATAGCCCGCCAGGCTCGACATGACCGGATCAAGGACGGCAACCGATGGCATCGACAATTCCCGGCAGCGCCGCTCGAGCATCTCGCGCAGTTCGGCATTCACGATCGTGTGCAGCACCAGCCCGGGCGACGCCTCGAGCTCAAGCATGGCCCGCTCAAGCTGCTTGCGATTGCGCACGAGGGGATAGAAATGCTCCAGCGGACGGCCCACGTCGAACTGGGCACATGCCGCTTTTGCGACCGCATTCAGCGTCTCACCGGTCGAGTCCGAGACCAGGTGAAGGTGAAAATAGATGGCAACGCCGCTGTTTTTCCGCTCACTCACCTGAGGATCATTCTGTAGATGACAACTGCACAACGCCGGGCATCGAGCCGGGACAAACCGGCAGGACCATCTTCCCCAGCCAGCCCCCCCTGTCTGTACACCCGCTTTCCACCGGACCCGGAAGTCCGCCCCCTGTTATCCCGACCTTTTGCATCCTCGTGCCGTACACGATTGATCCACATGGCCACCGCGCCACAGAAGTAAATGAATCCTTGCCATCGGGGTACTTTTCCCCAACCATGGAAAGACTGACCCCATGGGCATCACTCTGTGGAAGAGACGAGGACAGCCCCTCTATCCCAAATGTCCACACGCCCATCATCTTCCTACTTAAATCCTAATAAATATAAATGTTCTTATGAAATTAGAGATCTTCCTGTGACCAGGGCGCCGATCAAACCCGTCCTCGCGGTCCTCGCGGGCCAACCCGTGACGCCAGCCCCCATCTGGCTGATGCGCCAGGCAGGCCGCTACCTGCCCGAATACCGCGAATTGAGAGCAAAAGCCGGGGATTTCATGACCCTGTGCTTCACCCCCGCGCTCGCCGCCGAGGTAACCCTCCAGCCCATCCGCCGCTTCGGTTTCGATGCCGCGATCCTGTTCTCCGACATCCTGGTGATCCCCCACGCCCTGGGCCAGCGCCTTCACTTCGCCGAGGGCGAAGGCCCAAAGCTCGAGCGCTTCGGACCCGCCGACTTCGCCCGCATGGATCCGCACGCGGCCGGCAACGCCCTCGCCCCGATCGCCGAGACCGTCGCACGCGTCAGGTCTGACTTGCCCGCAGGCGTCACGCTGATCGGCTTTGCCGGCGCCCCCTGGACGGTTGCCAGCTACATGGTCGCCGGCGGCAGCTCCAACGAAAGCGAGGACCTGCGCCGCTTTGCTGCGTCCAACCCCACTGATTGCGACCGCCTTCTCGACACGCTCGTCGAGGCAACGGCGGCCTACCTCATCGCCCAGGTGCGCGCCGGCGCTGAAGTCCTCCAGCTCTTCGAAAGCTGGGCAGCGACCATCCCCGCTCCCCTTGTCAGCCGCTACTCGGTTGACCCGATCAGGCGCATCATCGAGGCCGTGCGCCGCCAGTGCCCCGCGATCCCCTTCATCGTGTTCCCCCGCGGGGCAGGCCTCCACCTGCCACTCTATGCGACGGCAACCGGCGCCAATGCGATCGGCGTCGACTACCAGACAAGGCTTCAGGCCATTCGCCAGCATGTCCCCGCAACGATCGCAACGCAGGGCAACCTCGATCCCATGGTTCTCGCCGTCGGCGGCCCGTCGCAGGACAGCGCCATCGAGGCGATCCTTTCAGAGACACGGGGACACCCGCACATCTTCAACCTCGGTCACGGCATTCGCCAGGAGACACCCCTCGAGAACGTGGCCCGCATGATCAACCAGGTAAGGTCCGCAAGATGAGAACAGCCGTCGTCCTGTTCAATCTGGGAGGCCCGGGCTCCCTCGATGACGTGAAGCCCTTCCTTTTCAACCTCTTCTACGATCCCGCCATCATCCGACTGCCGAACCCGCTGCGGTGGCTTGTGGCAAAGCTGATCTCCTCGAGGCGAGCACCCGTCGCAAGCGAGATTTACAAGAAGCTCGGCGGCAGCTCGCCCATCCTCGGCCAGACCTACAACCAGGCCTCCGCCCTCCAGTCCGCCCTCCAGGGAAGCGACGATCACGTCGAGGTCTTCGTGGCGATGCGCTACTCCTCGCCCCGCGCAGCCGACGTGGTCGAGCAGGTGCGCCGCTTCCGTCCCGACAGGATCATCCTGCTGCCGCTCTACCCGCAATTCTCGACCACGACCTCGCGCTCGTCCGTGCGCGAGTGGCAGGCCGAAGCCCGCGCCCGCAAGCTCGACGCGCCAACCTTCACGCTCTGCTGCTACGCGACCGACAAGGGGTTCGTGGACGCCTACGCTGCGCTGATCCGCGAGACGCTGGGTTCCATGCCGCAGGGCATGAAGTACCGCCTGCTCTTCTCAGCGCACGGGCTGCCGGAAAATGTCGTGAAGGGTGGCGACCCCTACCAGGCACAGGTCGAACAGAGCGCGGCGGCGATTGCCGCCGCCCTCGCGATCGAAGGGCTTGACTGGCGCATCAGCTACCAGAGCCGCGTCGGCCCCCTGAAGTGGATCGGCCCGGCGACCGAAACGGAAATCGAGGCCGCCGGCAAGGAAGGCAAGGCGCTCGTGATCGTGCCCGTGGCCTTCGTGTCCGAGCATTCCGAAACACTCGTCGAACTCGACATCGAGTATGCCGAAAAGGCGCACGAAAGCGGGGTCCCCCACTACGCGCGCGTCCCGGCCGTCGGGACCCATCCGGCTTTTGTCAACGGCCTTGCAGCCCTGGTGAAAGCCAACCTCGGCCGTACAGGCGTGAGCAGCGGCACCGGCTCGCGCGTCTGCCCGGGCACCTGCAGCCAGTGCGCGATGCAGGGCGCGCCGGCATGACAGAACTGCTGCAGCCGCTCTACCTCTGGCTCAAGGCCTTCCACATCATCGCCGTGATCGCATGGATGGCCGGCATGCTCTATCTGCCCCGCCTCTTCGTCTATCACTGCGAGACCAAGCCCGGCACGCCCGAGTACGACCGCTTCGTGCTGATGGAGCGCAAGCTCATGCGCATCATCATCAACCCCTCGATGGTGGCGGTCTGGGTCCTCGGTCTTCTTCTCGTCGAGGCGCTCGACGCCTGGACAACGGGATGGTTCCTCGCCAAGTTCACCCTCGTGATCGGCCTCTCCGGCATGCACGGGATGTTCTCGCGCTGGCGCCGCGATTTCGAGCGTAATGCCAATACGCGCACCCAGCGTTTCTACCGGATCGTGAACGAGGTTCCCGCCGTGCTGATGATCCTCATCGTCATCCTCGTGGTCGTGAAACCGTTCTGATATTAGGGGCAAAGCCTCGCGTTTTGGTCAGGAAAGACAAACAGGAAAATTGACGCTTTCAAAGCAGGCGCGCCCTGGGGTATAACATTCGTGTTCTCCGAAATCGTCCGGAACGTCAGCCCGAAGCCTCAGGCTTTGCGCGCAGACATCGGCTTGGATCATGTCCAGGCTCGCCGAACGAGAAGATAACCTCCCTATCCCTTCCGGACCCCCTGCGCTGGCGATTGGCTCAAACCAGGGACCCACAAGCCGGAACCCCTTGCCTCAACTTCCCCTGACCAGAGAGTTTACTACCTATGTCGCTTCAAGACGTGATGAAGCTCCAGGACCTCAAGTCCAGGTCCCCGGCCGCTCTCCTTGAACTCGCCGAAGAATTGAAGATCGAGAATGCGAGCGCCATGCGCAAGCAGGACATGATGTTCGCCATCCTCAAGCAGCTGGCAGAACAGGCTGTCGAGATCACCGGCTCCGGCGTGGTCGAGGTCCTGCCCGACGGCTTTGGCTTCCTCCGGGCCCCGGAATCGAATTACCTGCCGGGCCCCGACGACATCTATGTCAGCCCGACCCAGATCCGCCGCTTTGCCTTGCGCACCGGGGACACCGTCGAAGGCCCGATCCGCGGACCCAAGGACGGTGAACGCTATTTCGCGCTGCTGAAGGTCAACACGGTCAACTTCGAGGATCCGGAAAAGCAGCGCCACAAGGTCCACTTCGACAACCTCACCCCGCTCTATCCCGACCAGCGGCTCAAGATGGAAATTCAGGACCCGACGCTCAAGGACCGGTCCGGCCGCGTCATCGACATCGTGGCGCCCATCGGCAAGGGCCAGCGCTGCCTCATCGTGGCGCCGCCCCGCGTCGGCAAGACCATCCTGCTGCAGAACATCGCCAAGGCGATCGCGATCAATCACCCCGAGGTCTACCTCATCGTCCTTCTCATCGACGAACGTCCGGAAGAAGTGACCGACATGCAGCGCACGGTGAAGGGCGAGGTCATCTCCTCCACCTTCGATGAACCGGCCACGCGCCACGTGCAGGTCGCCGAGATGGTGATCGAGAAAGCCAAGCGCCTCGTCGAGTACGGACGAGACGTCGTCATCCTGCTCGACAACATCACGCGCCTCGGCCGTGCCTACAACACCGTCGTCCCCTCCTCCGGCAAGGTGCTGACGGGCGGTGTCGACGCAAACGCATTGCAGCGCCCCAAGCGCTTCTTCGGCGCGGCACGCAACGTCGAGGAAGGCGGCTCCCTGACCATCATCTCGACGGCCCTCATCGACACGGGCAGCCGCATGGACGAAGTCATCTTCGAGGAATTCAAGGGCACCGGTAACTCGGAAATCATCCTCGACCGCAAGCTCGCCGACAAGCGCGTCTTCCCTGCGATCGACATCCTCAAGTCGGGCACCCGCAAGGAAGAACTCCTGGTGGACCGCAACGTCCTGCAGAAGATGTACGTCCTGCGCCGCATCCTCAACCCGATGGGTGCGACCGACGCCATCGAGTTCCTGCTCGACAAGCTCAAGAGCACCAAGCAGAACTCGGACTTCTTCGACGCAATGAATACCTGATCAGGACAGGGGGTTTCCCGCGAGCGGGCACCCCCGTCTACCGTCCGCCGCAGGGGCGTGACGCAAGCCGGCCGATTGGCTAGCATGTCCCGGCGGTCCCCAGCATTGGCGAAGGACCGGTTGTTGGGAGGGTTCATCCATGCGCGTAGCTTTCTTTTTATGGATCGCATGCCTCTGGTCCGCGCACGCTGCCAGCGCCAGCACGATTGAACTCTCGCCCGAGCGTCAGGCCTGGCTCGAAGGGGTCTGGAGCGGACTGCCGACCGACGTCAGCGCCAACAAGCTCTGCTCACGCCTGTCGCCGCCACCCGGAGCCATCACGCTGGCAATCGAGTTCCAGAAGACGGGCGGGGTGATCTTCTACAGCGATGGCAGCCAGACCGCCTTGCGCGGCATGATCTCCTCGGCATCCGAAAAGAATGGCGTGTACAACCTCACGATGAATGACGAGGTATTCAGGTTTCGTCCCGACGGCGAGCGCATCATGTTCCGCGTGAGGTCATCCGCCTCCATCGGCGGCGACGTCGACGTGATGGTCTTCAGGCGCTGCGAGCAACCGGCCGACCGCAGTGCCATCGACATCGATGCCGACGCCATGAAGTTCCTCGCATCAGACCTGCCGGGCGACGAAGCCTTCTTCATCGACGAGCGCATCGCGCCGAAATCCGGCGATCGTTGCGCAGTCCAGGAAACGCAGTACCTCTTCTTCGCCCTTGTCGGACCGTCGCAGTTCCGCCTCAGCCGCTGGAACAGTTTCGCGGTGGCAGACAGGCTTGCCTCGAAAAAGCCCGTGAAGATACCCCTCGACCCGGTTTCAGACTGGCTGATCGAGTCCGTTCACTTTGAGGGAGGAAGATACGTGGTCCGGCTCAAGGATTTCGACAACAGCAAGGCACTGCCCGAGATCATTCATGTCGAACCGCGAACGGGCAGCATCTCCATCCCGCAATGGAAACGCACCTACGTTCGCTGCACGGGGTTCCAGTCCCGCTCCTGAGGGCGGCCCCGGCCCGTCTCAGCGGGCCGTGATGCCGCCATCGACGATGATCTCCGTGCCGGTCATGAAGGCCGAGTCATCGCAGGCAAGGAACGCAACCGCGCTTCCGATTTCCGTCGGCAGGCCGATGCGCCCGATCGGGTGCATCGCGATGAGTTCGGCGCGCACTTCGTTGGCACTTCCCGCACCCGCCGCCACATAGTCATCCATCACCTTCTGGCCCATCATGGTCTCGATGACGCCGGGATGGACCGAGTTCACGCGGATCTTCAGGCCAAGCCGCGCACACTCGAGCGCCGCCCCCTTCGTCATGAGCCGCACGGCGCCCTTCGATGCGTTGTAGGGCACCGCGAAGGCCGCCCCGTTGATGCCGGCCACCGATGAGATGTTGATGATGGAGCTGCCACCCGCCCACTGCCCCGCCCGCTTCGACAGCGCAGGCAGCGCCGACTTCATGCCAAGGAACACCCCCTCGACATTGACCGCCTGCATGTTGCGGAACTCCTCCAGCGTCGTCATCGCCATGGGCTTCAGGGCAAAGATGCCCGCGTTGTTCACGAGGATGTCGAGCCCGCCGAACCGCGTTTCGGCCTCCGCCACGGCTGCAAGCCAGGCCGCCTCGTCACGGACATCGTGGCGCATGTAGCCTGCCCGCCCGCCCGCCTGCACGATCGCGCCTGCCGTGTCCTGTCCGGCCTCATCGAGAAGGTCGGTGATCAGCACGGCTGCACCCTCGGCCGCCAGCGCCTTCGCCGACGCGGCCCCGATGCCCCGTGCCCCGCCCGTGACCAGGGCAACACGTCCCTTGAGCTTGTCCGTCATGACCTAAGCCTCCTTGCTTTTCGCCAGGAGCGCAGTCTTCAGGGCTTTGCCGCCTGCGTCAACGCTCGGGATTTGACCGGTGGCCCGAGTCCGGTCAGTCTGCGCCGCGGGCTAGAACCACGGAGAAGGCGATGTCGGGCGAAACCAGGGACCAGGCGACCTACACCTCGATGCTCGAGGGAACGGCAGAGGACTGGGCCGCCATCTCCCGCCACGCCCGTCCCTTCCAGAAGGACCTGCCCAACCGGATTGTGGCGCACCTGAACCTGCTCAAGGGGGACTGTGGCGGATACCCGGTCGATCGCCTCGAGCACTCCCTGCAGACGGCCACGCGGGCCTTTCAGGCTGGCGAGGACGAGGAATACGTCGTCTGCGCCCTGCTGCATGACATCGGCGACACCCTCGGTCCGTCCAATCATGCCGACATCGCGGCCTCTATCGTGAAACCCTACGTCTCGGAGAAGAACCACTGGATCGTCGAGCAACATGCAGTCTTCCAGGGCTACTACTTCTTCCACTTCCTCGGCCTCGACCGGAACATGCGCGACCAGTACCGCGGCCACCCCCACTTCGAGGCCACGGCCCAGTTCTGTCACCTCTACGATCAGAACTCGTTTGATCCCGGTTTCACCTCGATGCCGCTCGAGGCATTCGTGCCCATGATCGGCCGGGTTTTCGATCGACCGAAGAGATCGATCTACCTGCGCGCATCAACCTGAAGACACTGGCCGCAGTCCATCCCGATGGACCATGTAACCGGTGCGGCCTCGCAAGAGGCGCGCGTAGCGGGTGCGTGGCGCCTTCTGCTCGGCCCGGGCAACCGTAAGCGTCGCTTGCCGGAGTAACGCACGACAGTTCCTTGTAAGGATAATCTGGAACTGCGTCGCGACACCTGCCGATTTCAGTACCTCGGCCGCAATCTCTGCAGCGAGCTTTTTCTCGATACCCTTGGGGCCCCTTTGACGTGGGCGACACAGGATTTCTGCGCGCGTCTTGCAAGATCATCGTCCTTGCAGGTTATGGCCGCAGCCAGTGCGCCGGGCAGGCTCGAGGTGAAATCCTCGACCGTCACGCGGTTGAGTTGTTTCACGATATCGCGCCGGGCGTCTGCCCGTTCTGCATAGATGGTCCCTCACCTCCACTGCCACTCCTGAACAATCGGCGCGATCAGGCACACGAGCAGGAAGGCGATGACAAGCCCGCAAAAGATGCGCATGAACCTACGCGGCATGCGGGTCTCCAGAGGAAGGGACTGTGATGGAATGCGGCTGCTCGCCACCACCACGGTCAGAATTGCAAGTCCCGAGAATAGCTCCAAGCCTTCAAGGGTCCGTAAATACCGCCCGCAAAGTGCCCAAAATGAAGATGGGGATTGTGGTGCGAAACGAATTGAAAGAGGGCTAGGGCACCAGCACAAGCGAACCGCTGGTCTGCCGGCTCTCGAGCGCCCGATGAGCCTCCGCAGCCTGCGCCAGCGGAAAGCTGCGCGGCGGCTTGATCCGGATGTCGCCGCGCCGGATCAGGTCAAACAACTCCCCTGCCCCCGCGTCGAGTTCGCCGGCGGTGGTGACATAGTGCATCAGCGTCGGGCGCGTGAAGAACAGCGAACCCTTCTGCGCCAGCAGCGCGCCATCGAATGGAGGCACCGGACCGCTGGCATTGCCGAAGCTCACGAACAGGCCCAGCGGCGCGAGGCTGTCGAGCGTTGCCATGAAAGTGTCGCGTCCGACCGAGTCATAGGCGACCGGCACACCCTTTCCACCAGTGATCTCGCGCACCCGGTTGGCAATGTTTTCCCGCGCAGGCACGATGACATGGTCGCAGCCCAGGCTTCGGGCGATATCGACCTTGCTGTCGCTTCCCACGGTGCCGATGACGCTGGCCCCCAGCCGCTTGGCCCACTGCACGGCGATCACCCCGACACCGCCGGCAGCCGCATGGAACAGGATTGTCTGCCCCGGCTTGACCGGATAGGTACGCCGCAGCAGGTAGTGGGCCGTCAGGCCCTTCAGCAGGACGGCCGCCGCGATGTCGAAGGCGATGCCCTCGGGAATGGCCACCGCCCGCTCCGCCGGCACGTTCGACGCCTCTGCGTAGGCGCCGATCGGCCCGCTGGCATAGACCACCCTGTCCCCAGCATTGAACCGGGTAACGCCAGGACCAACAGCTTCAATCTCACCGGCAGCCTCGAGCCCCAACCCCGTCGGCAAGGGCAGCTTGTAAAGCCCCGTGCGGTGATAGATGTCGATGAAGTTCACGCCGATGGCGCGATGGCGGACCCTCACCTCGCCGGCCTTGGGCGGACCGGGGTCGAATGTCTCAAGCTTGAGCACTTCAGGTCCGCCAGTCTGCGAGATCCGGATGGCTGCGGTCACGGGCGAGGCCCTCCTTGCATCAACGGCAATGAAGCATCACGTGGCATGCGCCTCACGACGCCGCCTGGGCAGCCGGGTTTGCCGG
>DAISVV010000006.1:0-10617 GCA_036840015.1 Micropepsaceae bacterium | reverse complement strand
TCATCGGCAAAGGCACCGATGATGACGCTGTAGCGCTCGGCATGCTGCTTGTTGCCCGTGAGGCTGAGCAGTCGGGCGTGAACCTCGATCATCACGCCGTTCGCCGATGGTGTGGCGCCGTCATGGATCGTGCGGACACGCACGAGTCCCGCCTCCCCGTCATCCGGCGTCAGCGCATAACCACCGATGTCACTGCGCCAGAAGTGCGTATCGAGCGTGCCGACCCATTCAAGCGCCTTCTCGAGGTATGGCTTGTAGCCGGTCATCTCGTAGAGCGTCAGGGCCGCGCGCGCCATCTGCGCATAGTCGTCGGCAACCGCGGCAGCACCTGACTTCCCGTCGCGCCACGTATGGTACAGGCGATTGCCCGAGGACATCGTGTTGGCAACGAACCAGAACGCCTTCACCGCTGCAGCTTGCCAGTCCGCCCTGTTGAGGGCCTCGGCGGCATTGGCAACCGCATGGATCATCAGGCCGTTCCAGTCGGCAAGCACCTTGTCATCTCGCGTGGGCTTGGTGCGCTCGGTGCGACGATTGAAGAGTTTCTCGCGAAGTGCATTCAGCTTGCCCTCCTGCACGGCCGGCAGCGCAAGCGGCGTTCGCAGCCGATGGATGATGTTGCGGCCATTCCAGTTGCCATCGGGGCGCACGTCATGGGCCTGCTTGAACAGCACCGCATCCTTGCCCAGCACCGCATCAACCTCGGCCTCGGTCCAGGTATAGAAGGCACCTTCCTGCCCATCCGTGTCGGCATCAAGCGACGAGGCAAAGCCGCCGCCCTCCACGACCATGTCCCGCAGGACCCACGAGACCGTTTCCTCGATGCGTGACCGGTAAAGCGGGTTCTTGCTGTAGAGCCACACGGTCGTCAGCACATCGACGATCATCGCATTGTCGTAGAGCATCTTCTCGAAATGCGGCACGAACCAGCTCTCGTCGGCCGAGTAGCGCGAGAAGCCGCCACCCAGGTGGTCATACAATCCGCCCTGGCACATGTTGGTCAGCGTGATGTCGACCGCCTGCCGGAACTGCAGCAGCCCCGAGTTGGAATAGGCGCGCCACAGAAGTTCGATCACGGGCACGTTTGGGAACTTCGGCGCGCCGAGCAGCCCGCCATGGAAGACGTCGAACTGCTGGCACAGCCGCTTCATCGCGGCTTCCAGGGTGGCCGGGTCCATCGGTGCCCCAGGCCGGTTGGCCTCGAAGGCCCTCTGCAGCCCCGCGCGGATCGTCTGCGTGTTCTTCGAGACCTGCTCCCCGTTTTCACGGTAGAGCCGCGCGACCTCGCGCAGCACGTCTTTGAACGCAGGCTTTCCAAACTTGGGCTCTGGCGGGAAATAGGTGCCCCCCCAATATGGCTCGCCCTCGGGCGTCAGGAAGATGGTCAGCGGCCAGCCGCCCTGTTCACCCATCATGTTGAGCGAGGTCTGGAACATCGTGTCGAGGTCGGGACGTTCCTCCCGGTCGATCTTCACGTTGACGAAGTTCTCGTTCATCAGCGCTGCCGTCTCGGGATCCTCGAAGCTTTCCTGGGCCATCACATGGCACCAGTGGCACGCCGCATAGCCGATGGACACGAGGATGGGCTTGCCGGAGTTCCTGGCTTCCTGCAGGGCGTGGGGTCCCCAGGCCATCCAGTGGACCGGGTTGTCCTTGTGTTGCAGCAGATAGGGGCTCGTCGACTGGGCGAGCAGGTTCATAGGCATGCAAGCTCCCTGAGGAAGAAAACGGAGGATCAAAAGCTGTGCTGCAACCGGCTGGCGTTCGCGCTATGGTGCGCTGCATGCACGCAGCCGCACCTCGCTGTGAAGGCCAGCCCAAAGCAGAAAGCCGATTGGACGCCCGATGAAAATCACAATTGAAGTTGATTGTACACCCGCCGAAGCCCGCGCCTTCATGGGGCTCCCGGACGTCGAACCCCTCCAGGCCGAAGTCATGGCCGAGATCCAGCGCAGGGTCATGAACGCGTTGTCCATGACCGATCCGCAGCAGCTCCTGAAGACCTGGGCCCCATGGTCGGCGCAGGGCATGGAAGCCTTCCAGACCTTCGCCAAGGCAGCCGCCGCCGGATGGGCGCCGCCCGGAACCCGGGACAAGGAACCCGACGGACCCAAGCCCAGGACCAAGGGTTAACGCCGCCCACGCGGAACGCCAGCCCATGCCCGGATGGGACACGATCTTTGCCCTCTCTTCGGCACGCGGCAGGGCCGGCGTCAGCGTCGTCCGGGTCTCAGGGCCGAAGGCCGCCGCAGCCCTCCAGGCACTGACGGGCCTGCCGGCACCACAGCCGCGCAAGGCGACCCTGCGCACCCTCAGGGACACAGCAGGCGACACCATCGACCGCGCGCTGGTGCTCTGGTTCCCTGCACCCTCAAGCTTCACCGGCGAGGACACGGTCGAGTTTCACGTCCATGGCAGCCGCGCCGTCATCGACGCGCTGGCGCGCGCACTCGGATCGTTCGAGGGACTTCGGCCTGCCGACCCGGGCGAGTTCACGCGCCGCGCCTTCGACAGCGGCAAGCTTGACCTCACGCAGGCCGAAGGCCTCGCCGACCTGATCGCCGCCGAGACCGCCGCCCAGAGGCGCCTTGCATTGCGCCAGATGGAAGGCGGACTGCGGGAACGCGTCGACGCATGGCGCACGGCCCTCATTCGCGCCGGCGCCCACCTCGAGGCCTGCATCGACTTCCCCGAAGACGAAATTCCCGAAGGCCTCATCGAAGGCGTGGTTGCTGAAGCAGCTGCGCTGAAGGCCGACCTCCAGCGGCACCTCGATGGCAGCCGCCGCGGCGAGATCACCCGCGACGGTCTCGCCGTCGTCATCCTGGGCGCCCCCAACGTCGGAAAGTCCTCGCTGCTCAACGCGCTGGCGCGACGCGATGTGGCAATCGTCTCGCCGATCCCTGGCACCACACGCGATCCCATAGAGGTCCACCTCGATCTCGAAGGCTACGCGGTAACCTTGATCGACACCGCAGGGCTGAGGGACACGATCGACGAGATTGAAGCCGAGGGCATGCGCCGCGCGCACGCGCGCGCAGCTGCCGCCGACCTCCGCCTCGCCGTATCCGACTGTCTCGGGGACGGTATGGATTCACGTGTGACGCAAGCCATTCCTGACGCCGACGCCATCGTGCTCAACAAGGTCGACCTGCTTCAGGTCCAGGCCCCGCAGCCAAATGCAGGTACTGTCCCCGTTTTCCATGTCTCGGCCCGTACCGGACACGGCATCGACACCCTCGTCACCTGGCTGACCCGCGAAGTCGTTGCACGCGCGGGTTCTGGCGAAGCCGCGCCCCTGACAAGGGCGCGCCATCGGCACGCCCTGGAAGCGGTGACACGGCATCTCGCGCGCTTCCTCGATAACCACGCGCACCACGCAGCAGGCATCGACATTCTCGCAGAAGACCTGCGGATGGCAGCCCGGGACCTCGGCCGCCTGACAGGGCGGATCGACGTCGAGGACTACCTCGATGTCATCTTCCGCGACTTCTGCATCGGCAAGTGACCGGCCACCCGTTAGTACCCGGCAGGGGCCTGACTCACATGAAACGGACACGGATGTTCCGCACACGGACTTTGGATTCACGTGTGACAGGGCCGCAATCCGCATCATCACGCCGGTCGGAATTAGATCCTGACTCACATGAAACGGGCCTTCATTCTCCGCACACAGAGTTTTGACTCTGGGGCCCTCCATGCGCTATCCGCATCCCCATGGAACCTAGCGACTTCGACGTCATCGTCATCGGGGGAGGCCACGCCGGCAGCGAGGCCGCGGCCGCCGCCGCCCGCATGGGCGCGCGCACGGCCCTCATCACCCACCGCATCGACACCCTCGGCGAGATGTCCTGCAATCCGGCTTTCGGCGGCCTCGGCAAGGGCCACCTGGTCCGCGAGATCGACGCCCTCGACGGCCTGATGGGCCGTATGGCCGACAGGGCCGGCATCCAGTTCCGCCTCCTCAACCGCTCCAAGGGCCCGGCCGTGCGCGGCCCGAGGACCCAGGCCGACCGCAAGCTCTACCGCCGCCACATGCAGGCCGAGCTCAAGTCCACGCCGGGCCTTGTCCTGGTCGAGGCCAGCGCCGAGGACATCGCCATATCGGCCGGCGGCGTGACGGGTGTCGTACTCGCCGACGGGCGCACCTTGCGCTGCCGCGCCGTGGTCCTGACGACGGGGACCTTCCTGCGCGGACTGATTCACATCGGAGAGCGTAAAATTCCGGCGGGCCGCGTAGGCGAGGCGCCCGCAACCGGCCTGTCCCTGACCCTCGAGCGTCTGGGCCTGCGTCTCGGCCGACTGAAGACCGGAACACCCCCGCGGCTCGACGGCACCACCATCAACTGGGCAG
Source organism: Micropepsaceae bacterium (assembly GCA_036840015.1). Classification (GTDB taxonomy): domain Bacteria; phylum Pseudomonadota; class Alphaproteobacteria; order Micropepsales; family Micropepsaceae; genus SZUA-430. The sequence continues at coordinate 6,263 of DAISVV010000006.1, read as the reverse complement.
CTGTCGAAATGCAGCCGGCCGACGACCCGCCGGTGCCATTCTCCTTTCTGACCGACAGGATCACGACGCCCCAGATCGAGTGCGGCATCACCCGCACCACGCCGCGCACCCACGCGATCATCAATGCCAACCTTCACCGGGCGCCGATGTATTCGGGCCAGATCGAAGGCACGGGCCCGCGCTATTGCCCGTCGATCGAGGACAAGGTCGTCCGCTTTGCAGGCCGCGAGAACCATCAGATCTTCCTCGAACCCGAGGGCCTCGACGATCCGACCGTCTACCCGAACGGCATCTCGACCTCGCTGCCCGAAGACGTCCAGCTCGACCTGCTGAAGACCATACCGGGCCTCGAAGACGTGACGATGATCCGTCCGGGCTATGCCATCGAGTACGACTACGTGGACCCGCGCGAGCTCAAGGCAACGCTCGAGCTGCGCTGCCAGCCGGGCCTGTTCCTTGCCGGCCAGATCAACGGTACTACGGGCTACGAGGAAGCAGGCGCCCAGGGCATTGTCGCAGGCCTGAACGCAGCCTTGCTGGCAGCCGGGCAGGCGGGCAGGACCTTCGACCGCGCCTCAAGCTACATCGGCGTGATGATCGACGACCTCGTGACACGGGGCGTGACCGCGCCCTATCGCATGTTCACCTCGCGCGCCGAGTACCGGCTGCCGCTCAGGGCCGACAACGCCGACCAGCGCCTGACCCCGATGGGCCTCGACCTTGGCTGCATCGGCCCGGTCCGCCGCGAAGCCTTCGCCGGAAAGCTCGAGGCCCTGGAGCAGGCGAGGGCGAGGCTCACCGAACGCAGCATCACCCCGTCAGCCGCAGAGCGTCATGGCCTGAGCCTGAACCGGGATGGCGCCCGCCGTTCAGCGCTCGAACTCCTGTCCTACCCGCAGGCGGGTCCCGAGGCCGTCCTGCGGATCTGGCCCGAACTCGCCGGGATCCGGCCTGCCATCCTCGAGCAGCTCGCCGCCGACTCTCTCTACGCCGGCTATCTCGAGCGCCAGGAGGCCGACATCGCCGCCTTCCGGAAGGACGAAAGCCTGTCGCTCCCCCCCGACCTCGACTACCGCGCGGTAGCGGGCCTTTCCGCAGAACTGGTCCAGAAACTCGAGCGCATCAGGCCCGCCACGCTGGGCCAGGCCAGCCGGGTCGAGGGCATGACCCCGGCGGCTGTGACGGCCATCCTCCTGAATGTTAGGATCCGGGCCCGTCAATCCGCGTGAGCCCCTGCGTGACCCACTCCCAAGACTACTCAGCCCTTGACTTCGCGCGTGACCTGGGGGTCGCACGTGAAACTGTGAGTCGCTTATCCACATATGTGGATTTGTTGTGCAAAAGGAACCAGCAACTAAATTTGGTAGCAGCGTCAACTTTGCCACACGTGTGGCACCGGCACATCCTCGACTCCGCCCAGCTGCTCGAGCACATCCCGCCCCACGCCAGGACCCTCGTCGACCTCGGAAGCGGGGCCGGCTTCCCCGGAATGGTCCTCGCCATCATGCTCGCAGATCGTCCCGGCCTGAAGGTCCATCTCGTCGAGTCGATCGGCAAGAAATGCAGGTTTTTGGAGGAAGTCGCGGCCGCCACCGGAGCCCCCGTCGAAGTCCATTGCAGCCGTGCCGAAGCCCTCGCCGGGCTCAAGGCCGACATCGTGACAGCCCGCGCCCTGGCCCCCCTCGACCGCCTCCTTGAACTGGCCTTTCCCTTCTTCCGAGACGGAACAATCGGATTGTTTCTGAAAGGAAAATCGCTTCCCGCCGAATTGACCCTCGCAGCCAAATCTTGGAAACTTGATTCCACCCCCATACCGAGCCGGTCTGACCCCTCGGGCACACTATTGCGAGTGACAGGATTAACCACGTGGCGGAAGCCCAGGAAACCCTCTTGAGCCCGAGGCACGCGCGGACCGATCGGCCGCGCGTGATCGTTATCGCGAATCAGAAGGGCGGCGTGGGCAAGCCCCCCACGGCCATCAACCTCGGGACCGCACTCGCGGCCGTCGGCAAGGCCATCCTCGTGATCGATGTCGACCCCCAGGGCAATGCCTCGACAGGCCTTGGCATCTCGAGGCACCAGCGCTCGAAATCCATCTATGACGTCCTGATCGGCGATGCCACCCTTGAGGAGGCGATCGTCCCTTCGGCCATCCCCGGCCTTCACGTCGTGCCGGCGACCTCCGAGCTGGCCGGCGCCGAGATGGAGCTGGTTGGCGTCCCCCGTCGCTCGTTCAGGTTACGAGACGCACTGGACAGTTATTCGCGCAGGCTCGCTCCGCCAGCCGAGCCAAGCGCCTCGACCGAAGTCTCGCGCGATGTGGCGACCCTGACCAGCTACGACTACATCCTGATCGACTGCCCGCCCTCGCTGAACCTGCTGACCATCAATGCCATGACGGCGGCGCACGGCCTGCTGGTCCCCCTGCAGTGCGAGTTCTTCGCCCTCGAGGGCCTGTCGCAGCTCCTGCGCACGATCGACCTTGTCCGTGGAAGCCTGAACCCGGGCCTTGAGATCCAGGGCGTGGTCCTGACCATGTACGACAAGCGCAACAATCTGTCCGAACAGGTCGCCGTCGACGTCCGCCAGCACCTCGGCGAAAAGGTCTACCAGACGATCATTCCGCGCAACGTGCGCATTTCCGAAGCCCCCAGCCACGGCCTGCCGGCCCTGCTCTACGCCCTCAAGAGCGCCGGCAGCCACGCCTAAATCAAGCTGCCGGGTGAACTCAATACACGCGCATAGTCTCGTAAGGCAGCATGACACAGGCAAAGAAATCCACGTTTTCGGGACTGGGCCGCGGCCTCTCCGCATTGCTGGGAGAGGTGGAATCCGAAGTCCTCGCTGCCAGCAACAGCCAGCCCGGCCAGCCCTCCGCCGTTCCCTCGGCTGCAGCCCTTCCCGGCGCCCCCGCCGAGCAGCGCGCGCCCCGCACGCTTCCGATCGCGCTGCTGCGTCCCAATCCGTTCCAGCCCCGCGAGCATTTCGACCCCGAGGCGCTCGAGGAGCTCGCAGCCTCGGTGCGCGACAAGGGCGTGATCCAGCCCATCATCGTGCGTCCGGTTCCCGGCCAGCCCGACGAATACCAGATCGTGGCAGGCGAGCGCCGCTGGCGGGCCGCGCAGAAGGCGCGCCTGCACGAAGTGCCTGTCGTCATCAAGGCCCTGACCGATGCCGAGGCGCTCGAGGTTGCGCTGATCGAGAACATCCAGCGCGCCGACCTCAACCCGATCGAAGAGGCTCGCGGCTATCGCCAGCTGATCGATCGCTTCAACTACACCCAGGACGCCCTCGGCCAGGTGATCGGCCGCTCCCGCAGCCACATCGCCAACACGATCCGCCTTCTGCAGTTGCCCCAGGCCGTGCAGGATTACATCTATGCCGGCAAGCTCTCCGCTGGTCACGCCCGCACCCTGGTGGGCCAGCCCGATCCGGAAGCCATGGCGCGCGAACTCATCGCCGGTGGCCTCAATGTGCGCGAGGCCGAAGAGAAGGGCCGCAAGGTCAAGGGCAAGAAGAAGCGCACCATCGGCAAGGACGCCGACACACGTGCCCTCGAGCAGTCACTGGCCTCCCAGCTTGGCCTCAACGTCTCGATCGCGTTCAGGGGAGAGAAGGGGGGCGAACTGAAGATCGGCTACAAGACCCTCGAGCAGCTCGACGAGATCTGCCGCCTGCTCGGCCATAACAGGTAGCACTCACGCCTTTCGCGCAGGCCTGCGGCGGGCGACATCGATCAGTGCCTGCTGCGCCATCACCGCCTCCGGAAAGCCGGTCGTGCGCGTGCGCGCTTCTGCCTCCGACAGGATGGCAAGCGCCAGCCGGATCCGCGGCCGGTCCCAGCCGGCGGCCTGCGATTGCATCTTGCCCCACATCGGACCGGCGCCCTCGATGCCGGCGGCAAGTCGCTGGAACAGACGCAGCGTGAACCCCAGCGCCACGCCCCATGACAGCCCCGATTCGTTGCCTTTCGCAATCAGGGCATCGAGCCGCCTGAGGTCCCCGTCGGCGACCGCGTCGGCAATTTCATCGCTTTCGACATCCCCGCTGCCACCGATGACCGCCGAGACATCGGCCCGCGAGAGCGCAGCCGCCTCGCCCGCCTCGCCGAGGTAAAGCAAGAGCTTGTCCAGTTCCGTCCGCAGCAACCGCCGGTCCGGCCCCAGCGCGTCGACCAGATACGCCTGCGCCTCCGGCGTGATCTTCCATCCCTGAGCGGCGAGGCTCTCCTCGATCAGCCGCGCGGTATCGCTTGCACTGTCATCGGCACACTCGATCCCGGCAGCATTGCGCGCACCTTCGAACAGCTTGCGCAGGTTCGACGCCTTCGACAATTCGCCTGCCTCGATCACGACCAGCGTGTCCCCGCTGTCGCTGACCAGGAATGTCTCGAAAAGTTGCGCAAGCGCATCGGCCGCATCGCGCACCCGCACCACGCGGCGTCCACCGAACATCGAAATCGCTGCAGCTTCATCGACAAGCCGCGCCGGATCCCGCTTCAGCGTCTCGCCGGAAAGCTCGGTGATGCGAAATGCGTCCTTCAGGTCGGGAACAACCGCGCGGGCAAGTGCGTCAGCCCGCTCACGGACAAGACCGGCATTGGCCCCGTGCAGCAGCACGGCCTTCCAGGTGTCAGGCGGCCTTTTCGAAAGCTTGTCGGCGTCTTGTCCGCTGATCCGCACGGCGGCGCGTGTCAGTTCCGCGAGCCGAAACGGTTCTCGAAGTAGAGCCCCAGCCGCAACCGGATGTCCTCGCCCACTTCACGGGCAGCACGATCCTGCGCATCGCGCTCGGCCGACTGCGTGCCGAACTGTGAGTCGACTACGTTGTAGGCGGCAATCGCGCGCGCGGTACCCTTGTCGAGCACCTCGTTCGATACAGCGTCACGCAGTTCATAGCGCGCCGTCAGCGTATAGTTGTAGCGCGTGATCTGCGTGTTCTCCTGGATGGCGAGGCCTTCCTTCGTATCGGTCAGCTGCACATTCAGGTTATAGGCAGCACCCGACGGCGTGCCCGCCGGTGTCATCGCGTCCAGAAGCTGGTTGCGCAGGTGCACGCCCTGGCGTCCCGGAATGGGCTCCACGAACACCTGTCCGAAATAGGCGCGCATGCCATCCGGCGTGGTACCGACCGCATAGAGCGGCTTGAACCCGCAGCCCGAGAGGCTGATGGCGGCGGCAGCCACGAGTGCGGCCTTTGCGATCCTGTTCATTTTTGCTCCGTGACGATGTTCACGATCCGGTTCGGCACGATAATGACCTTTTTGATCGCCCGTCCGTCAATGGCCTTGCGGACACCCTCCCGGGCGAGCGCCGCCTCTTCGACGGCTTTCGACGGCAGGTCCTTGGCCAAGTCTATCTCATCGCGACGCTTGCCGTCGATCTGTATCGCCAGGGTGACGCTGTCCAGCCGGGTCAGGGCAGGGTCCGCCTTGGGCCACGGGGCGTGGACTGCCATGCTCCGCGACCCCAGCCGCTGCCAGCATTCTTCGGCCAGGTGCGGAACCATCGGATTGACCAGGATGGTCAGGCCTTCCAGCGCCTCGCGCAGCACCCACTGGTCGCCCCCGTCTTTCGGCGCGAAGCCCCCGAGGGCATTGATGAACTCGAACACGCGCGCCACCGCCTTGTTGAAGCGGAACCGCTCGAGGTCCTCGGTCACCGCCGCAATGGTCCGGTGCGTCACCTTGCGGATCTCGAGCGCCGGCGCACTCAGGGCGGCCGGGCAGGGCGTTCCCATGGGAGGCAGGCCCGGCAGGCTGTCCTCGAGCAGGCGCCAGACCCGTTGCACGAAGCGCCACGCCCCTTCGATCCCCGCCTCGCTCCACTCCGAGTCACGCTCGGGCGGCGAGTCCGACATCATGAACCACCGGGCCGCGTCCACCCCATAGGTGTCGGCGACGGCCTCGGGCGGCACCACGTTCTTCTTGGACTTCGACATCTTCTCGACGGGGCCAACCTCGACCGGATGGTTGGCACCGCGCTTCATCACCATGCCATCCCGCTTCTCGACCTGCTCGGGGAACAGCCACTTTCCATCACTGTCCTTGTAGGTTTCGTGCGTGATCATCCCTTGCGTGAAGAGGCCTGCGAAGGGCTCGCTCAGGCCCGCATGCCCCGCCTTGCGCATCGCGCGCACGAAGAAGCGTGAATAGAGCAGGTGAAGGATCGCGTGTTCGATGCCGCCGATATACTGGTCCACCGGCAGCCAGTAGTTAACGGCCTCGATGTTCGTGGGTCCCGCTGCCGAGGAATCGCAGAAAC
>DAISVV010000005.1:0-32972 GCA_036840015.1 Micropepsaceae bacterium | reverse complement strand
TGCCCAGGTGAAGGCGCATGCGGCGGTATGTACACCGCAAATACGATGGCATCGAGGAAGGCAATCAGCACCTGCTTCAGGCTCATCACGCGCGGCGTCTGGTTTGAGTCCAGCACCGTCATGTTGAGCGGAAAGCGCGGCTCGAGATCCGTCAGGCGGAAGACATGCTCCATGAGCATCTCCGCCTCGACATTGCGGCTCTTGGGAACCAGCACGAGGCGGATATCCTCGGCCGATTCATCGCGCACATCGTCAAGCAGTGGCAGCTTCTTCTCCGAGATCAGGTCCGCGATCTTCTCGATCAGCTTGGACTTGGCGACCTGGAACGGGATCTCCGTAATGACGATCTGCCAGGTGCCACGCGCACCCTCTTCCTTCGTCCACCGTGCACGCACGCGGAACCCGCCCTTGCCCGTCCGATACGCCTCGGCAATCGACGAGGCCGGTTCGACCACGATGCCGCCAGTCGGGAAGTCCGGCCCCTTGATGTACTGCAGCAGCGTGTCATCGCGTGCATTGGGCGAATTGACGAGATGGATCAGCGCCTGCGCGATCTCGTCCAGATTGTGTGGTGGAATGTTGGTGGCCATGCCCACGGCGATACCGGCCGCGCCATTGGCAAGCAGGTTCGGGAACCCGCCAGGAATGATGACCGGCTCCTGATCCTCGCCATTATAGGTCGGGCGGAAGTCGGTGCCGTCGTCATTCAGGCCCTCAAGCAGGATCTGCGCGATCTCGGTCAGCCGGCTTTCCGTGTAGCGCATGGCCGCCGCATTGTCGCCGTCGACATTGCCGAAATTGCCCTGCCCGTCGATCAGCGGATAGCGCAGCGAGAAACCCTGCGCCATGCGCACCAGCGCGTCATAGATCGACTGGTCGCCGTGCGGATGGAACTGACCCATCACGTCACCCACGACGCGCGCGCACTTCTTGAAGCTGGACTTCGGGTCCAGCCCCAGGCGCTGCATCGCAAACAGGAGGCGCCGGTGCACAGGCTTCAGTCCGTCACGCACATCCGGCAGCGCACGTTGCATGATGGTCGAAAGCGCATAGGCGAGATAGCGCTCGCCCAGTGCATCCTTCAGGTCGACCTCACGCACGACATCATCGAGGGCCATCTTGTTTCCCGCCTGCCTTCATGAACCGGAAGGCGCCTGACTAACGACAGCCGCGACCGCCCGCAAGTGACCCAAACGGCTTATGTTCATGGACTTTTCTTGGGGAAAACCCTTGGGACCGCAGGCCACGGCACCCGGCTCAGCCCTTCTCCACACGTTGCCCGAAGCGCAGCCGCGCCTCCGGCAGGCCCTTGCCATGCGCCTCCGCGAGGAAGCGCTCGAGGAAATGGGCGGTCAGCCCAAGGCCAAGCCCCAAGGTCTGCCCATCGACCGGCGCCGCAGGATCAAACAGGAACCCCGGCAGCCGCAGCAACCGGTTTGCAAATACGCCAGCACCCGCCGCGGTAACCGCCCGCCCCGACCGGGGCGAGACATAGGCAAGGTTCTCCCGCTCACCTGTCACCGCACAGCTGTCGAGGTCGAGCCCGAAGCCCAGATCCTCGAGCAGCACCAGCTCGAAGCGCACATAGGACGCGACCCAGCCAATCGAGGGCTCGAGCACCATGTGCTGCAACAACCCGTCAAGCGCGAGGAACACCCGCTCGTGCACCTCGCGCTCCGGCAGCGTGGCACAGGCCATCGCGCACGCCGCTGCAAGCCCGTCGAGCTTCAGCCTGTCCTCGAAGAAGTGTGCCGCCCGCGCCGCAGCAATCTCGGCCGAAAAAGATCCGAGCTGGTTGTCCATCCGCGCACGCCACTGCACCGACAGGAGGTTACCAGGCTCAAGCGCCCCACGCATGCCGCGCGACCCTGCCCCCCGCATCAGCCCCAGGTGTCGCCCATGCGTCCGCGTCAGCGCCTCGAGAATGGCCCCATGCTCGCCGAAGGGACGAACCGCAAGAACGATGGCATCGTCACTCCAGTCCATCGATGATCCTCGGCGATGGCATAACGACCATGCCTAGGCCTCCGGCAGGTCCAGCCCGATCTCGCGGTAATGCATCGGATCGTCGGCCCAGTTCTCGCGCACCTTCACGAACAGGAAAAGGTGAACCTTGTGGCCGAACTGCGCCTCCATTTCCTTGCGCGCGGTCTGCCCGAGAAGCTTGATGGTCGCCCCGCCCTTGCCCAGCACGATCGCCCGCTGGCTCTCGCGCTCGACATAGATCGTCTGCTCGAGGCGCGCAGACCCGTCCTCCATCTGCTTCCACTGCTCGGTGATCACCGTGGTCGCGTAGGGCAGTTCCTGGTGAAGGCGATCATAGATCCGCTCGCGCGTGATCTCCGCCGCAAGCAGGCGCATGGGCATGTCGGCTGCCTGGTCGGCAGGATAGGCCCACGGCCCCTCGGGCACGCGCGACGCAAGATAGGAAAGCAGGTCCGCCGTGCCGTCGCCCTTGGCCGCCGAGACAAGGAACACCTCGTCGAACGAGGCGCGGGCGCGCAGTTGCTCGATCAGCGGCAGAAGGCGATCACGTGCAAGGGCATCAACCTTGTTCAACACCAGGATCGCATGCTGGCCCGCCTCGTTGAGCCGCTTGATGATGCTGTCCGTGTCCTGCGCCGAAAGCCCGTTCGGCGACTCAATCAGTTCCGGCGCATCGACCAGAAGGCAGACCAGGTCAGCCTCCTCCGCACCTGCCCACGCGGCCTGCACCATGGCGCGGTCGAGCCGTCGGCGCGGCTTGAAGATGCCCGGCGTATCGACAAGCACGACCTGCGCATCGCCATGCATGGCAACACCCCGCACGCGCATGCGTGTCGTCTGCACCTTGCGGCTGACGATGGATACTTTCGTTCCAACCAGCGCATTGACCAGCGTCGACTTGCCGGCATTGGGTGCGCCGATGACGGCGACAAAGCCGCACCGCGTCCGTGTTTCAGTCATGGCGCCACCACCTTGAGGAGTTTGCGAGCCGCATCCTGCTCGGCCGAACGAAGGCTCGTCCCCTCGCCGGACGCAGGCGGATGCGAGCCCACCTGTGCCTCAACCGTGAAGCGCGGCGCATGGTCAGGCCCTTCGCGCCGGGCCACCCGATAGACGGGCGTCCCAAGCTTGTGGGACTGCGCCCACTCCTGCAGCGCATTCTTCGGATCGCGCAGGTCACCCAGCACGCCGTCGAGCAGCGGGGTCCAGTGGGTCATGACGAAGTGCCGGGCGACATCGATGCCGCCATCGAGATAGAGCGCGGCAATCAGCGCCTCGCAGGCATCGCCCAGGATCGCGGGCTTCTGGCGCCCGCCGCCCCGCGCCTCGCTGGGTGACATGATGAGCACCCGGTCGATGCCGCACGCCAGCGCCACGCGCGCGCAGGTCTCCATGCGCACGAGCGCATTGAGCTTGAGGGCGAGCGCGCCTTCCGTTTCGCGGGGGAAGCGCTCAATCAGCATCTCGGCAATCAGGAACCCCAGCACGCGGTCGCCCAGGAACTCGAGCCGCTCATTGTCCTCGCGCCCGGCACTGGCATGCGTCAGCGCCCGCTGCAGCAGCCGCGGATCCTTGAATTCATGGCCGAAATCAGCGCCGCCAGGCTTGGCGACGACATCGCCGTCACTCGGTTCTTCAGTGGATTCCCTGGAAGAATCGTCCGTACCGGATTGCGACCGGCCACTTCCAGAATTCCCAGTTTTTCGCGGTGCCATCGGTCGAGAACAAGATGAGGTCGGCACGGCCAACCAGGTTTTCCTCTGGGACAAAGCCAACGCCGCTATTGGGTATGCGGCTGTCATTGGACTGGTCCCTGTTGTCGCCCATCATAAAGTAGTGGCCGGGGGGCACAACGAATTCCTGCGTATCGTCCCAGCCCGGATAGTCAGGTTCCCGGCTGAGAACATAGTGACTGACCCCGTTGGGCAGGGTTTCACGGAAGCGTTCGTAGCGTTCCTCCCCGCCAAAGGGCGTCACACGCACATAATCCTCGACCTTTTCCATGCGGACCGGAATGCCATTGATGTGCAGGATGCCGCCGATCATCTGGATCCTGTCGCCGGGAAGCCCGACGACGCGCTTGATATAGTCCTCTGTCGGGCGCGCAGGCAGCTTGAACACCACCACGTCGCCGCGCTCGGGTTGCCCGCCCCACACGCGCCCGGAGAACAGGCGGGGCGACCACGGCAGGCTGTGGTGCGAATAGCCATAGCTGAACTTGGTGACGAAAAAATAGTCGCCGACCAGCAACGTGTTCTCCATCGACCCGGAAGGGATGTTGAACGGCTGGAAGATGAACGTTCTGATGACCACGGCCAGCAGCAGCGCATAGAACACGACGCGGAAAACGTTCGCAGACCACCACACGCGAAGATCTGCCAGCCGCACCCTCATGATAGCGCAGCAATCAGTAGATCAGGTTGAGCAGGCGGCTGTAACGGATAGCAAACGGCCATTGCCAGATCTCCCAGAGGGCTGCCGATCCATCATGCGAGAAGAAGATGATCTGCGCGCGACCCACAAGGTTGGCCGCCGGCACGAAACCGACGTCACCCCGGCTGTCATTCGAATTGTCGCGGTTGTCACCCATCATGAAGTAATGACCCGCCGGCACGACGAACTCCTCGGTATCGTCGAAGCGGCTCTCGTCCTCGCGGTCGAGGATGACGTGCTGCACCCCGTTCGGCAGGGTTTCCCTGAGACGCTTGATGGGAACCTCGCTGCCGTCCTCCCGGACCTCGATGCGATCCTCGATCTGCTCGAGCTTCACGGGTTGTCCATTGATGTGAAGCACGCCGCCGATCATCTGGATGCGGTCGCCCGGCAGGCCGATCACGCGCTTGATGTAGTCCTGCGAGGGATCGCTCGGCAGACGGAACACGACCACATCGCCACGCTCGGCCTCCCCGCCGAGGATGCGATCCTCGGACGCCTGCGCCGGCGCAATGAGCGGGATCGAATAGACCGAATAGCCATAGGTGAACTTGGTGACGAACAGGTAGTCGCCCACTTCCAGCGAGCCCTCCATCGAACTCGACGGAATGCGGAAGGGCTGGAACAGCAGGATCTGGACGAACGCGACGATGCCCACGATCGTGCCGAGCGACTTCGCCGTCTCGATCACGCTCTCATTCTTCCACCAAGGCTTGCTGCTTGCGTCAGACATAGCGTTCCTGTCCCGCGTTTACCCAGTCGTTTTCTGGATATCAGATGGAGTTTACGGGAAAAAGTGTCAATGCAATCACCGCAAAAAGCCGTTAACTCTCCGGGGGAATCCGGCGAGGCGTTACGCCGTCAGGGCGAAACCTCGGGTACCGCTGATATGATGACGATGGCCTGCGCCAGCGGGTAATCGTCGGTGATCGTCAGGTCGATCTGTGCCGTCATGCCCGGCGGAACCATGGATTTCAGCCGTTCAGCTGCCCCACCCGTCAGTTCCATCGTCGGTTTTCCGGATTTCAGGTTCACCACCCCGAGGTCGCGCCAGTAGACACTCTTGCGAAAACCGGTCCCCAGCGCCTTGGAGCAGGCCTCCTTGGCCGCAAACCGCTTGGCATAGGAGGCAGCCCGGTTATGCCGGCCCTCCGACTTGCGCTGCTCCGTCGCCGTGAAAAGCCGCTGCACGAAACGGTCCCCGAAACGCTCAAGGGTCGCCTCGATGCGACGGATGTCGATGAGATCGCTGCCGATACCGATAATCATCCGCAAACCTCCGTTCAGGCCAGCCGGGTGCCGGCCCCGCCGCGCGCCTCATCCATGAGCTGGCGCATGCGCCGGATCGACGCGTCGAGCCCCGTGAAGATCGCCTCGCCGACCAGGAAGTGGCCGATATTCAGCTCGACGACCTCCGGAATGGCCGCCACCGGACCCACGGTTTCATAGTTCAGCCCGTGCCCGGCATGCACCTCAAGCCCCAGGCGCGCAGCCTCCCGCGCCCCCTCCCGCAGCCGGTCCAGGATGCGGTCCCGCAGCTCGAGGTCGCCATCGGCATGCGCATCGCAATAGGCCCCCGTATGCAACTCCACCACATGCGCACCCAGCGCCCGCGCGACGGCAAGCTGAACGGGGTTGGCCTCGACAAACAGCGACACGCGGATCTTTGCCGCCGCCAGTTCCCGGACGAAGGGCGCAAGGTGGTTGTGCTGCGCCGCGACATCGAGCCCGCCCTCGGTCGTGCGCTCCTCGCGCCGCTCGGGAACAAGGCACACTGCATGCGGCCGGTGCCTGAGAGCGATCGCGAGCATCTCCTCGGTGGCAGCCATCTCGAGGTTCAGCGGACGCCCGATACCGTGCGCAAGACGCTCGATATCGGCATCGCTGATATGCCGGCGGTCCTCGCGCAGGTGCGCCGTGATGCCGTCGGCCCCGGCCTCGACCGCCATGAGTGCGGCGCGCAGCGGATCAGGATGTCGACCGCCGCGCGCATTGCGGATCGTGGCCACATGATCGATGTTCACGCCAAGCCGGAGATGGGCAAGCATCACGCCAGGCCCCGGCTGCCCGGCTTGACCGCCGGTATGCCCTTGAGATGCTTCGGCAACTTGTCGGCCTCCCACGATGGCACCTTCAGCCGCGCCAGCGGCACAAAGGGCACATCAAACTTTGCATCCCCGCCCGACCGGTCGATCAGGCAGGCCAGCGCCACGACATTCGCGCCGGTCTTGCGCACCGCCTCGATGCACTCGCGCGACGAAAGCCCCGTCGAGACCACATCCTCGACGATGATCACGTTCATGCTCTTGTCCAGGTGGAAGTTCCGCCTGAGCTGGAACACGCCCTCCTGCCGCTCGACGAACATCGCCGGCAGCTTGAGCTGTCGCGCCGTCTCGTAGCCCGGAATGATGCCGCCCACCGCCGGCGACACGATGGCGTCGACCCGCTTGCGCACCTTGGTGCGGATCTTCTGGGCAAGCGCCTTGCACAGCTTTGCCGTGCGCTGCGGGTACTGGAACACGAGCGCCTTCTGCAGGAACATGTCCGAGTGGCGCCCGGACGACAGGATGAAATGGCCCTTCAGCAGGGCGCCGGCCTTCTCGAATTCGGCAAGCACGTCATCAGGCGTCATCGTCATTGTCTTCCTGTTCTCCATGGGGGCGGTCTACGGCATGCACGGCAGGCGAAGCCCTCAGCGCCGCGGTGATGCTGGCAAGATGGCGCGTGTCATCCACCTCGATGTCGACCAGCATGTCGAACACGAGGGGCGTGCGGTTGGCAATCTTGAGGTTGGTGATGTTGCCGCCCTGGCGCGCAATGATCTCGCAGGCCTTGGCCAGCGTCCCCGACACATTGTTGATCGAGATGCGCAGCCGCCCGACCTGCACCTCGTTGGCCGCATCCGGCGCCCAGCGCACATCGACCCAGCGGTCGGGTTGCTCCTGAACCTCGGCCAGGCGCTCGCAATCGGCCGTGTGCACCATGACACCCGAGCCCTGCGTGATCACGCCGATGATGCGGTCGCCGGACAGAGGCTGGCAGCAGCGCGCCAGGTGGAAGGCAAGGCCCGGCTGCATGCTGAGGATCGGTATGGAGCCCGACCGTGACTTGCGGCTGACCAGCCGCTCGAAGCTGCGCATGGTCGTGTCCGGCACATAGGTGGGTACCGCCGCCGTCAGGACGTCCACCGGCGAGATCTCGCCGTTGGCCAGCGACTGGAAGACATCTTCCACCTTGGCATGGTTCAGCTTCTTGAGCGCTGCACTGATCGCCTTGTCGGAGTATTCGTGGCCGGCATCGCTGAATGCCTTCTCGATGATTGCGCGGCCCATGCGCTGCTGCTCGACCTTCTCGGCATTGCGCAGGTACTTGCGGATCGAGGCCTGCGCCCGTCCGGTGACGACCATTCTCTCCCACCCGGCCGACGGCCCCTGCTTGGGAGAGCGGATGATCTCGACCGTGTCGCCGTTCTTCAGGCGCGTCTGCAGCGGCATGTGGCGGCCATTGATCTTGGCCCCCACGCAGGTGTCGCCGACCTCGGTGTGGACGGCATAGGCAAAGTCGATCGGCGTGGCATCGCGCGGCAGCGTGATCAGCTTGCCCTTCGGCGTGAAGCAGAACACCTGGTCCTGGAACAGGGCCAGGCGCGTATGCTCGAGGAACTCTTCGGGCGTGTCGCCGTCCTTCAGCGAGCGGATGAGCGATCGCAGCGATTCATAGGCGTCGACGCTGGCGGCTGGCCCGCGCCCGCTCAGCTTGTCCTTGTAGCTCCAGTGCGCTGCGATCCCGCTCTCGGCCACCGCATGCATTTCGCGCGAGCGGATCTGCAGTTCGATGCGCTGGCTCTCAGGCCCGTAGATCTCGGTATGCAGCGACCGGTAATTGTTGGACTTCGGCAGCGAGATGTAGTCCTTGAAGCGTCCCGGCACGTGCCGCCACGACTGGTGCAGGATCCCGAGCGCCCGATAGCAATCCTCGATGCTTCCCACGACGACGCGCAGGGCAAAGATGTCCGAAAGCTGGTCGAACGTGACCCGCTTTTCATCCATCTTGCGCCAGATCGAGTAGGGCTTCTTCTCGCGCCCCGAAACCATGGCCTGCATCTGGTGCTCGTCGAGCTTGCGCAGCAGGGCCGCTTCGATGCGGCTCATCACGGCGCCCTTTTGCGCCTTCAGGTCGGACAGCCGACGGACGATCGAGTCCCGCATGTCGGGATTGATTTCGGCAAAGGCGCGGTCCTCGAATTCCTCGCGGAAATTCTGCATGCCCATGCGGCCGGCCAGCGGCGCATAGATCTCCATCGTCTCGGTGGCAATGCGCTTGCGCCGCTCGGGTGACTTGACGCCCGAGAGCGTGCGCATGTTGTGGAGGCGGTCCGCAAGCTTGACGAGAAGCACCCGCACGTCATGGCTCATGGCCAGCATGAACTTGCGGAAGTTCTCGGCCTGCTTGGTCTCCTCCGACTGCAGCTCGAGTTGCGACAGCTTCGTCACCCCGTTGACGAGGTCGGCGATCTCCCG
The DNA here is from genome assembly GCA_036840015.1 of Micropepsaceae bacterium. GTDB lineage: Bacteria > Pseudomonadota > Alphaproteobacteria > Micropepsales > Micropepsaceae > SZUA-430. Next base: position 24,033 of record DAISVV010000005.1, on the reverse strand, counting down.
GCCGAAGAGCTTCTCGATCTCGGCATAGGTCGCCGCCGTATCCTCGATCGTGTCGTGCAGCAGCGCGGTGACGATGGCTGCATCATCGAGCTTGAGGTCAGTGAGGATCCCGGCAACCTCGAGGGGATGCGAGAAATAGGGATCGCCAGAATCGCGCTTCTGGTTGCCGTGGGCCTTGACGCCGAAGACATAGGCGCGGTTCAGCAGGTCCTCGTCGGCGTCCGGAGCATACGCCTTCACGCGCTCGACCAGCTCGAATTGTCGCATCATGGCAGCCTGCCTCCCGCGCGGGTGGGGCTTCCGGTCGGCGAATGCGGCCGCGTGTCAGGAGATGCGCAAGCGGCCGCCAGCACGGGCGTCCTGTCAGACGTCGCCGTCGTCAACCTCTTCCACGACCTCTTGCCGCTTCACATCCGAGTCGGCACGCATCGCGCGCGCATAGTCCGCCTCCGAGATCTGGATGTTCTCGGGCGCGTCCTCGGTTTCCACCGTCGGCTTTTCAGCCTCGGGCTCATCGGTTTCGATGTGGCGCTGCAGGCTCGTCAGGAATTCTTCCTTCAAGCCATCCGGCTTGATGCGGGTCGACGCGATCTCGCGCAGGGCAACGACGGGATTCTTGTCTTTGTCACGATCGACGAGCAGGCCCGAGCCCGACGTGATCGAGCGCGCCCGATGTGCAGCCAGCAGCACGAGTTCGAACCGGTTCGGGATCTTGTCCACGCAGTCTTCGACGGTGACGCGAGCCATGGGGCGCCGTGTTCCTTTTCTTCGAGGGAGCTCTGTACTCTACGGTGCTGCGCCTGCGAAAACAAGGATTTTCAGCCGTTTTTCTGGTCAACCGGTAGGTGGGATAGCCCCTCTTCCCCAGCATTTTCGAGCAATTCGGCAATCGGGGTGCCCGTGTCAGGATGTCGCCACGCCGGATCGAGGTCCATGAGGGGCCGCAGGACAAAGCCACGTTCGTGCAGTCGCGGATGCGGCAGGGACAGGACATCGGTGTCCACGATCAGCCCGCCATAGTCGATGAGGTCGAGGTCGAGGCACCGCGGTTCCCAGCGTGTCTTGCGCACCCGGCCGAACTGCCGCTCGATCGCAAGCAGGGCCTGCAGCACCTCCATCGGGCCCTTGGCCGTGCGGACAGTCACCGCTGCATTCACGAACACCGGGTCCGCCGGGTTGGGCCACGCCATCGAGCGATAGAACGGCGAAACCCGGATGACCTCCATCCCGTGCGCCGGCATCTCCGCGATTGCGGCGCGGAGCGTGACCAGGGGCTCTCCCACCCGGGAAGGCGTGTTGGCGCCAAGGCTGACATGGATCATGAGAGGGACTTCCTGCGGGATGGCGCCCGCCTCCGCACCGGTGCCTGCGCCCAGCCTTCAGGCAGAGTAGCAGACCCGCAATGGCCGCGCAGCGTTTCCCGCGCAGGCCTCGCTCCGGGGGCTGGGGGCCCCGCCCGCAAGGTCAGCCCCTTCAGTGCCGCAATGACACTGGGAAGGAACGCCGGCTGCCATTATTGTCAGTGACGGGAATCGAGCAAGAAGGTGCGCACATGACGTCAGACACGAGACCGCGCAAGACACGCGAGAACCAGGGATGGCTGTGGGACTCCACCGCCTGGAACGGATTTCCCTTCCGCAAGGATGACATCGTCGTGGCCACATACGCCAAGACCGGCACGACCTGGATGCAGCAGATCGTCCTGCAGCTGATCTTCGACGGGGCGGAAATCGAAAACATATCGGGCCATTCACCGTGGCTCGATTGCCGGCTGCCCCCGCTGCAGGAAAAGCTCGACCGCCTGGCGGCGCAGACGCATCGGCGCTGCATCAAGACCCATCTTGCGCTCGATTGCCTCGTCTACAACCCCGACATCAAGTACATCTATGTGGCGCGCGACGGCCGCGACGTGGCCTGGAGTGCCCACAACCACTACCACAACATGAGCGACACGCTCATCAACGCGGCCCTCGACGCGCCGGGGAACAAGCGGATCCCTGATCCGCGCCCGGGCCCCGACGTCCACGCATTCTACCGCGCCTGGATTGCGGGCCAGTTTGACATCGGCGGTGGGAAGAGCCCCGACTTCTTCGATCATGTGCGTGGCTGGTGGGACGCGCGCGAGACGCCGAATATCCTGCTCGTGCACTACAATGACCTCGTCGCCGACCTGCCCGGCCAGATCAGGCGCATCGGGGCATTCCTCGGCATCGAACCTTCGAACTGGGACACTGTCACGACCCATTGCACCTTCGACTACATGAAGGAGAATGCCGTGCGCATCGTGCCCTTCGGCGAGATCGGCTTCGTCGGCGGCTCGCGCACCTTCATCAACAAGGGAACCAACGAGCGCTGGCGTGACGTGCTGGGCGAGGCGGAGGTCCGGGCCTACAGGCAACTCGCTGAGGACCGCCTCGGCCCTGCCTGCGCGGCCTGGCTCGAGCTTGGCTGGCTGGGCCTCGAGACCCGGCCTCGCAAATAGGCCCGCGAGCAAGCCCCCGGTAACGAAGGCAGCGCCCGCATTCACTCTTGGGAACCCATTCCTCAGGTTTGAATTGGGCCGCGCCCGTGTAATACTAAACGGGAATAGGGGTCTTTCAGAGGGGATGCACGTGTATCGAGGAAGAATCTGTGCTGCGGTGGCAACCGCGGCGATCCTGCTGGCTGGATGCGCGACAACGGAAGCCGAGCAGGCGGCCGACACACGCAAGGAACCCTTTCCTTCAACCTACCAGCCCCTTCCCGGAGGTCCGACGGCCTTGGTTGGCGCCACCGTCCTGACCGGCACCGGCACAAGCATCGAGAATGCAACGGTTCTCTTCAGCCAGGGGAAGATCGAGGCGGTCGGCCAGGGTCTCAAGGTCCCCGAGGGCTATGTCTCCATCGACGCGAAGGGCAAGTGGATCACACCCGGCATCGTGGACGCGCACTCCCATCTCGGCGTGTATTCCTCGCCCGGTGTCCACGCCCATAGCGATGGCAACGAGGCGACAGCACCAAACACGGCAGAAGTCTGGGCCGAGCATTCGGTCTGGCCACAGGACGAGGGGTTCAATGCAGCGCGCCGCGGCGGCGTGACCACGTTGATGATCCTGCCCGGTTCCGCGAACCTGTTTGGCGGGCGGACGGTCACGCTCAAGAACGTGCCGGCCACGACCATGCAGGCCATGAAGTTCCCGGGGGCACCCTACGGGCTCAAGATGGCCTGCGGCGAGAACCCGAAACGGGTCTATGGCAACAAGGGCGCCCAGCCATCCACGCGCATGGGCAACGTGGCCGGCTACCGCGCAGCCTGGATCAAGGCCGCGCAGTACGCCAGGCAACTGAAGGCCTCCGCCGAAGGCAAGGGCGCGCCTCCCGATCGCGACCTGCGCATGGAGACGCTGGCCGGTGTGCTGAATGGCGAAATCCTCGTTCAGAACCACTGCTATCGCGCCGACGAGATGGCGATCATGATCGACATTGCGGTGGAGTTCGGCTTCAGCATTACAGCGTTCCACCACGCATCCGAGGCCTACAAGATCGCGCCAATGCTCGCCAAGCACGGCATTTGCTCGGCGACGTGGGCAGGATGGTGGGGCTTCAAGCTCGAAGCCTATGACGGCATCGAGGAGAATGCAGCCCTCCTGGAAAAGGGCGGCGCATGCGCCGTCATCCATTCCGATGACCCCAACCTCACGCAGCGCCTGAACCAGGAGACCGCCGCAGCAATGGCCGCCGGTCGCCGACTGGGCATTCAGGTGCCGGAGGCCATCGCGATCAAATGGATCACCGCCAATGCCGCCAAGATGCTGGGCATTGCCGACAAGACCGGCTCGCTCGAAGAAGGCAAGATGGCGGACGTGGTCGTATGGAGTGCAAACCCCTTCTCGGTCTACGCAAAGGCAGAAAAGGTCTTCATCGATGGCGGCCTCGCCTACGACCGCAATGATCCGAAATTCCAGCCCAAGTCCGACTTCATGCTTGGTCGACCCAAGGGAGGAAACTGATGCGCGTGCTTCTGTTCATTCTGGCTTCGCTGTTCAGCGTCTCCCTCGCAAGCGCCGATACGATCGCCATCGTCAACGCGCATGTCTTCACCATGGGCAAGCAGGGAGAGGTCAAGGACGCCACCATCATCGTCGACAGGGGCAGGATCGTGGCCGTCGGCAAGGGAATTGCGGTGCCCAGCCACGCTCGCGTCATCGATGCCAAGGGCGCTCCCGTCACGCCGGGCATCTTCGTCGCGGGCACGAACCTCGGCGCCGTTGAAGTCGACCTCGAGTCCAGTGCAAACGACGCCGCGACGTCATCGATGACCATCAGTGCCGCGTTTGACGTGGCCCACAGCATCGATCCGATGGCCTCGCCCCTGCCGCGCGCACGCGCAGGCGGCGTGACCCATGCGATTGTCACGCCCGGATACGCCGACGCCCACGACCGCGAGTTCCTGTTTGCCGGGCGAGCCGCCCTGATCGCCCTCGACACCGCCGCGGCCCCCGTGATCCGGCCGCGCGTGGCGATGTTCATCAACCTCGGCAATGAGGGGGCGACGCGCTCCGGCGGTGCCCGCGGCTCGGCCTTCGAGGCCCTCAAGGCCGACCTCGACGATGTACGCCTCTATGCACGCAAGCGCAGCAGCTACGATGCAGGCGCCGCGCGCAACATGCGCCTGTCGACAGCAGACCTCGCCGCCCTCGTGCCGGTCGTGCAGGGGCGCATGCCGCTGATTGTCAGGGTGCACCGCGCAGTCGACATCAGGTCCGTGCTCAGGCTCGCCCGCGATGAGCGCCTCAAGGTGATCCTGAATGGCGCAGAAGAAGGTTGGATGCTGGCCGACGAAATCGCTGCCGCAGGCGTTCCCGTGATCCTGAACCCGAAGGAGAACCTTCCCAACTCGTTCGAGACGCTTGGCGCCACGATGGAAAACGCCGCAAGGCTGCACGCCGCAGGCGTCAGGATCGCCTTCACCAACGGCGACGACGGGCACCGCATCCGCGAGGTCCGCTATGACGCCGGCAACGCCGTCGCCCAGGGGCTCCCCTACAGCGCGGCGCTGGCGGCAATCACGATCAACCCGGCCCGGATCTTCGGGGTCGGCGCGACAACAGGGTCGATCGAACGTGGCAAGAGCGCCGACATCGTGGTGTGGAACGGCGATCCGCTGGAACCACTGACCCAGCCGCAGGCCGTGATCATCGCGGGCCGCCAGCAACCGCTCGACAGTCGCGCGGAAGACCTCGCCCGGCGTTACATGAAGCTCGACGAGCCGCTGCCACCCGCCTACCGCTGATTTTGGTGACAGTGCAAGCAAAGCAACGCGCGCCCCTGCGGCGCGCGTTTCAGTTCAGGGCTGCAGGAATTCAGTGGCCCGACGAGGGATAGACAAAGCGCCGCCACATCGCCGCATTGCGGTCGAAGGGACGCCACTCGCTCTCCGGCAGCGCAAGCCGGTCAGCCACCGCGAAATAGACCGCCGGATTGACACCCAGCCCGCAATGGCTCGCATAGACCTCGATGTTGTCCGTCATCGCCGAGCGCTTCTCCACGCAGGTCTGCCATGCCACGACCCCGTCGCCCTTGGAATAGATCGCCGTGGTGGGGACGCCCGCAGGCGCCTTCGACAACTGCCGGAACGCATCGGCCATGGCCTTGGGATTGATCTCCTGGCCGGTCAGGCCCTCGTAGATGCGCCACGCATGGTTCGCGCGCGGATTCCCGCCAAAGGGTGAGCCCAGCGAAATCACCTGGCGCACATATTGCGGATAGCGCTTGGCCAGTTCCCGGGCCATGACGCCACCCAGGCTCCAGCCCACGAGGCTGATCTTGCGCTTCATCTTGCGGTGGATCGACTCGAGCCGCTGCCCCAGCAATTCCCCCTCCGGCCCTATGGCCAAAGGCCCCAGATTGCGTCCGAGCCCCCAGCAGAAGGTCTCGTAGCCCTTGGAGACGAGAAAGCGCCGGATCGGTGCCGTGGTCCCCCCGGCTGCCAAAAAACCGGGCAGCACCATTACGGGATGTCCGTCGCCCGAGGGCGCATAACCAAGAAGCGGAGAGGCCCCCTGCAGGCTGACATAGTCGGCCACGGCACGACCGCCTTCGGTGAGCGCAAGGAGCCAGGACGGCGGCTTGATGCCGGGAAGCGGTGCAGAACCTGCGTCGACGACTGCCATGGCAACCTCGATGCCCTCTGGAGGGCGGCTGGACGGCAGGTCCTGCGGACACGCAAGACAAAACGACCGTCGGTATCAACGCTAAGTGGAAAACACCCACATTGCCAACTGAAATCGCTTGACGAAATCCCGATAAATCAAGGACTTGAAGAACCGAAACTTGTCATTATGGAGTAGGCTCCATAATTGGATGGACAGGGGTTAAAGGGCGACTGCGAGCATCAGGATGGAACTGGATCCGGAACACACGCTTTCGCGACGCGAGCGAAAGAAGCGCGAGACCCGCAAGCGTATCCTAGATGCGGCTGTCTCGCTCATCTCGCAGAAGGCATACGACGATGTCCGCATCGAGGACATCTGCGCAGCCGCTGATGTCGCAAACGCCACGTTTTTCCTGCATTTCCCGAATAAGCCGGCGCTCGTGCGCGCCTTCGGCGAAGAGATCACCGAGCGCCTCAATGCCGGCATGGCGGACCCCAGCCTGAGCGCCTCGGCGCAACTCGAAAAGCTCCTGACAAGCTACATCGACCAGTGGCGAAGCCACCGGAACCTGATGCAGCAGATCGTCCTTGAGTTCGTGACCCGGCGCGACCCCGCCCCCTCGTTCAACGAAGTCGCCCCCGGACTGCTCGACCTCGTCGCCCGAACAATCCGTAAGGGACAGCAGTCGGGCGATTTTTTGGGCAGAATAGAGCCGGAAATTGCAGCATTGTCCCTTGTAGCCGCATGGAATGCGATCGCCATATCGGCATCAAGGTCCCCCGACCTCCAGCAAGCCTCCAGCGCCCTCTGGCAGACCCTGGAGCTGTTTCTTGCAGGTCTGAAATCCTGCGGCCAGCCGCCGCAGGCATGACTCTACCCAAATCCACCACTTGAAATGAGGGAATAAACGGCTGATATCCGGGAGGTAGCGGGCGAAAAGCATCTTATTGTGCACTGCACCATTGACCGGAACTCCATTTCCTTATATGCGCTAGCGAAATGAAATTGTGCGTCGCACAAAACGCGTTGCACAAGGTTAACTGGTGGATCGGTATGATGAATTCTTCCGATCGAATGAGTCAGTAAAGACACAGCCGACAAACCTGGCAGGGACCAGGGCCAGAAAAAAGGGCAGGAACCATGGAACAGCTCAGCGGTCTCGACTCCGCCTTCCTCTACCTCGAAACACCGCGAACCCCGATGCACATCGGCGCGATCGCGATCTACGACCCTTCGACGGCGCCGAACGCGTTCGTGCGCTTCAAGGATATCCTCGGCTTCATCGAGCAGCGCCTGCATCTGGCCAAGAGCTTCCGCCGCAAGCTCGCCAACGTGCCGATGAGCCTCGACTATCCTTACTGGATCGACGATCCTGACTTCGACCTCGAGTACCACGTCCGCCACATCGCGCTGCCCCAGCCCGGTGACTGGCGTCAGCTCTGCATCCAGGCCGCTCGCCTGCACTCACGCCCGCTCGACCTGTCGAAGCCCCTGTGGGAGTTCACGGTCATCGAGGGCTTGAACAACGTCCCCGGCGTGCCAAAGGGCTCCTACGCCATCGTCTCGAAGGTGCATCACGCCGCCATCGACGGCGTGTCGGGCGTCGACATCACGAACGCCCTGCACTCGCTCGATCCCGCCGGCAATGTCGCCCCGCCGGACAAGCCGTGGATCCCGGAGCGCACGCCGACCTCGGCCGAGCTTCTCGTCCGCGCGCAGCTCAACGTGCTCAACACGCCTCTGCGGCTCGCCCGCACCGTCACGAATTCAGCGCCGGGCCTCGCCCGCATGGCCGGCGACCTTGTGCGCGGCCGCGTGCGCACGACCATCGGCAGCGTGCCGCGCACCCGCTTCAACGGCTCGGTCGCCATGAACCGCGTCGTCGACGGCCGCAACTTTTCGCTCGCCGAAATCAAGGAAATCAGGACAAGGCTCCCCGGTGCGACCGTGAATGACGTGATCGTCACCGTCATCGGCGGCGCCATGCGCCGGTACCTGAAGACCGCCAACGAACTACCGCGTGAATCGCTCGTCTGCATGGCCCCGATCTCGGTGCGCGCACCCGGCGAGAAGAACACGCTCGGCAACCAGGTCAGCGCGATGACGATCCCGATTGGCACGCACATCGCCGATCCGTTTGGCCGCCTCCAGTACGTCCACGAGGAGGCAGAGAACTCCAAGGCCCTGACGAATGCCGTCGGCGCCCGCCAGCTCTCCGAGTACTCAAGATACATGCCCTCGACGCTGAAGGGCCTCGCCGCGCGCCTCTATGTAAGCTGGGGCCTCGCCAACCGCGTCGCGCCGATGTTCAACACGGTGATCACCAATGTCCCCGGACCGCCGGTGCCCCTCTACATGAACGGCGCCCGCCTCGTGACGCAGTTCGGTCTCGGCCCCCTGTTCGAGGGCGTCGGCATCTTCCATGCCGTCTTCAGCTATTGCGGCAGCATGACGGTGACCTTCACCTCGGACCGCAGCCTGATGACGGACCCCGAGCGCTATGCGAACTGTCTGCAGGAATCCTTCGACGAGCTGCAGGCTGCCGCCTTGAAGCGCCCGATCCCGGCACCCAAGCCTGAGCCTGTGCCCGCGCCGCCCCCGGCGGAAGCCAAGGCCGAAGCCGCGCCGAAGAAGAGCCGTCCGCGCAAGCGCAAGCCGAAGCTGACCATCGTCTCGGCGGCGGAATAGCAAAGCCCGGTGTCATGCCTCAGGTCTCCGCAAACAGGCTCATGATCGAGTACGCCGAGCACGGTCCGAAGGACGGGCCGGCCATCGTCATGATCATGGGACTCGCAGCACAGATGACCTTCTGGCCCGACGCGCTCGTGTCGGAACTTGCGGGCGCAGGTTTTCGCGTCGTCACCTTTGACAACCGCGACATTGGGCTGACATCGAAGGTGCATGGCGCACACGCGCCCCATCCCGTCGCCCAGATCGCCGCCCGCGTGATCGGTCGCAACCTTGCACCCTACACGCTGCACGACATGGTCAAGGATACGCTGGGCCTGATGGACGCCCTCGAGATCCGCAAGGCGCACATCGTGGGCGTCTCGATGGGCGGCATGATCGGGCAACTCCTGTCCGGCACGCATCCAGGGCGCGTGAGTTCGCTGACCTCGATCATGTCCGGCACGCTGAACCCGCTCCTGCCAGGCCCGAGCCTGCGCGTGACCGGGCCCCTCTTCCTCTCGCGGCCGAAAGGCAAGTCGCGTGATGCGCTGATCGAACGCTCGATCGCGATGTGGAGCCTCATCCGCACGAACGATCCGGCGGATGACCACAGCGAACTGCGCAACAAGATCGCCAAGGGCTTCGACCGCTCCTATTATCCATCGGGTGTGCGCCGGCAGCTCGCCGCGATCCTGGCAACAGGCGACCTGCGCCCGCACATCCGCAAGATCACCGCACCAACCCTCGTTATCCATGGCTCGAAGGACCCGCTCGCCCCCCTTGCGGGCGGCCGCGACTCCGCACGCAACATTCGCGGCGCGCGCCTCGAGATCATCGAAGGCATGGCCCATGACCTGCCAAAGAAGTTTCTTCCGCGGATTGCCGGCCTGATCATCGATCACGCCCGCGCCGCGTCGGAAAAACCGTCACGACCCGCAGCGGCGTGACAAACGCATGACCAGAGAACGGAGACGACTGAAATGACCAAGACACGCAAGACGACCGGCCGCTCGAAGGCCAAGGCGGAAGCCAAGGTCGAAACGACCGGCTTCCGCGCCCCGGTGAACCAGATGGTGAACCGCATGCAGGAAGGCTTCCGCGAGGCAGGCGATGCCCTTCGCGAGGCCGGCGAGACGATGACCGACGAGAGCCGCAAGGTAGCCCTCACGCTCGTCAACCACGCCCAGGACAACGTCGTGTGGAGCTTTGACGCCCTGCGCGAGACGATCCAGGCAGGCAGCTTTGCCGAAGCCGTGAAGGTGCAGCAGCAGGCGATGACGGAACTCTTCCGTCGCTCGGTGCGCCAGTTCCGCGAAGTCAGCGAGATCGTGGGCGACAGCTCGACGAAGACGATCCGCCCGATCTCGCGCTTCGTGACCTCGCTGCGCGACACGCGCCGCGCGGCCTGAAGAAAACCTCGTTCTCTGGCCTGTTTTCCCGCGTGGGCATCGCGCCCGCGCGGGAAACCGGGAACCCGCAACGGACCCGCGCCATGGCGAAGAGCCGCCGCACCACGCCGGACATGACCGGCAGCCGGAAGACGAAAAAGAAGAAGCTTGCCCTCATGGGCGAGCGGCGCCTCGGACGCGTGCTGATCACCGGCGCCTCCTCCGGCATCGGCGCTGAACTCGCACGCGAGTTTGCGAACCACGGCCATGCCCTGGTGCTTGTCGCCCGGAGCAAGGACCGCCTCGACGCACTGGCGGCCGAACTCCATGCCGGGCACGATACCGACTCCATCGTCCTGCCCGCCGACCTCTCGAACGCCGAGGAACTGGTCTCGGTCGTCGAGACGCTTGAACAGCGCGGCATCGAAATCGACATTCTGGTGAATAACGCCGGCATCATCGACGTCGGCCCCTTCGCCGACGCCCCGCCCGAGCGCCTGCAGCAGCTGATCGCGGTCAACATTGCGGCAGCAACAGCCCTCACGTCGCTCTTCCTGCCCGGCATGCGCGCCCGCCGCTTCGGACGGATCCTGAATGTGGCCTCTCTTGCGGGCTTCCAGCCCGTGCCCTCGATGGCGGTCTATGCGGCCAGCAAGGCCTATGTCCTCTCCTTCACGGAGTCGCTGGCCGAGGAACTGCGTGGCACCGGCGTCAGCGTGACGGCCCTCTGCCCCGGCATGACCGAGACGGGCATGGTCCAGTCGATCCGCAATGCAACGCCGGCCGTCGGGTGGGCGCCCTCGTTTCTCATCGCCGACGCCCGCTCGGTCGCGCGCCAGGGCTACACCGCCCTGATGACCGGCCAGACCGTCATCGTTCCCGGCTGGCCGAACCAGATTGCGGCCACCTGGAGCCAGATGACTCCCCGCTGGATCACGCGAACCGTGACCGGCTTTGCCATCCGCCAGGCCAACTGGCTGAGGCGGGAAGCCTGACCGCAGCCGGCCCGGGATAACCCGCTCACCCGACCTTACCCCGCGTGGCGTCCTGCGATAGAGGAAGGGCGATCCAAACGAACGGGAAAATCCCATGCGACTGGCGGCCCCCATGGCTCTCGCAGCAAGCGCTGAAGCCCCGGCAGATTGCAGCCTCTGCCCACGCCTCGTTGGTTATCGCAGCGCCAACCGCAAGGCCCATCCCGACTGGTTCAACGCGCCGGTTCCAAGCTTTGGCCGGCTTGATGCGCGCCTGCTGATCCTGGGACTTGCCCCCGGCGTCACAGGGGCCAACCGCACGGGTCGCCCCTTTACCGGCGACTACGCGGGCGACCTGCTCTTTTCCACCTTGCTGAAACACGGCCTCGCAAAAGGGACCTATGCCGGCACGAAGGACGACGGGCTCGAACTCCTTGATTGCCGCATCTCGAACGCCGTGCGCTGCGTCCCGCCCGAGAACAAGCCCACGCCTGCCGAAGCCGGCAACTGTCGGATCTTCCTGAACGCCAGCCTCGAGGCCATGACGAGGCTGAAGGTCATCGTCGCCCTCGGCCGCATCGCGCATGACAACACCATCCGCGCACTGAAGCTGAAGGCTGCAGACCTGCCCTTCGCCCACGCCGCAGAGCACGCCCTGCCCCGCGGCATGACCCTGGTCGATAGCTACCACTGCTCCCGGTACAACACGAACACCGGGCGCCTGACGGTACCCATGTTTGATGACGTCTTCGCCCGCGCCCGGCGCCTCATGGCCAGAGCGTGACGCCCTCCAGCCCCAGTGTCTCGGGGTGCCCCGTCATGATGTTGGCGTTCTGGATCGCCTGTCCGGCAGCCCCCTTGCCAAGGTTGTCGCAAGCACCCATGGCAATGACGAGGTTGCGCGCCGGATCACAGGCATACGAGACAAAGACAAGGTTGCTGCCGGTGGCCAACTTCGTATGCGGCGGCTTGTCGGTGACGCGCACGAACGCGCGGCCCGCATAGAAGCTTCGCGCAGCATCGAGGCACTGCTCGGTGGTAATCTTCCCGCGCGCATAGATCGTGGACATGATCCCGCGCGTCATGGGCGCCAGGTGCGGCGTGAACACGAGCCCCTCTGACCTGGTTCCTGACAGGCGGTCGATCGTCCGGGCCATCTCCGGCATGTGCACATGCTTGAGCAGGCCATAGGGCGCAAGGTCCTCGTTGACCTCGGCATAGCCCATCGTGCTTTCTCCACCACCACGCCCGGCGCCACTGACACCCGTCTTGGCGTCGATGATGATGCCATTCGGATCAATGAGCTTCGCCGACAGCAGCGGCGCAAGCGCAGCCAGCGTCGCGGCCGGATAGCAACCGGGATTGGCCACCCGCGTGGCATCGCGAATGGTCTCGGGCCAGACATCGGCAAGCCCGTAGGCCCAACCGTCCACGTAGCGGTGGTCGCCACCGATATCGACGATCCTTACCGAGGCAGGAACGCGCGCAAGCGCCTCCTTAGACTGTCCGGTGGGCAGCGAGGCAAAGAGCACGTCAAGCGGCGGGAGGGCCACGGGATCCCATTTCTGGATCTCGAGGTCGCCCAGCCGCCCGAGCCCCGGATAGCGTTCGACCAGCCGCTGCCCGACCGAGCCCTCACCGCCCGCGTAGACAAGGTCGAATGCAGGATGCGTCGCGCACAAGCGCAGGGCCTCTCCGCCACCATAGCCGCTCACGCCGACAATCCCGACCCGCAAACGCATGCTCATGATCCCTGTGTCCCCATGTCTCCGGCACAAGCCCGGCGCTCAGTCATAACGCTCTTCCTTCCACGGATCACCTACATTGTGGTAGCCGCGGACTTCCCAGAACCCGGGCTTGTCGTCACGGGAGAACTCGATCCGCCGCACCCACTTGGCGCTCTTCCAGAAATAGAAGCGCGGGATCACCACGCGCACGGGCCCGCCATGGTTGCGTGTGAGCGGGCTGCCTTCCCATGCATGCGCCAGCATGACATCCGGATCGGCAAAGACCTCGATCGAGACATTGGTGGTGTAGCCGTCATGGGCATGGAAGATGACATGGCGTGCCTCGTCCTTGGGCCGCACCAGCGCGATCAGCTCGCGCGAGGCAACACCCTGCCAGTGATTGTCATACCGGCTCCACCGCGTGACACAGTGAATGTCCGACACGCTGTCCGACTGCGGCAGCGCCATGAACTGCGCGTGATCAAGCGTGACGGGGTTTGCGACCAGGCCGTCCACCGTCAGCTTCCAGTCCTCAGCGCGAACGTCCGGGTGGATCCCGAGGTCAAGCACCGGCCAGTTCGTCACTTCCTGCTGCCCAGGCGGCAGGCGGTTGGCATGGGCCTCGTCGGGTGCACCAGTGATCAGGCGCCGCTCGCGCACCCACTTCTCCTTGGTCGCCACCAGCTTCTGCCGGATGCCGTCGCCATCTCGATCGTCAGGCGCATCTGCCATGGGAGCCCTCTAGCCCTTGTCCCGGATCAGGCGACCCTTCTCGCGCTGCCAGTCGCGCTTCTTTTCGGTATCGCGCTTGTCGTGAAGCTTCTTGCCGCGGGGAACGCCAAGTTCGATCTTGGCCCGCCCCTTTTCGTTGAAGAATGCCTTGAGCGGCACGATCGTCATGCCTTCGCGTTCAACGGCCTTGGCCAGCTTTTCGATCTGCCGCTTGTGGAGCAGCAACTTCCGGATCCGCCGCGGCTCGTGGTTGAAGCGGTTCCCCTCGGTGTACTCCGGAATGTACGAGTTGATGAGGAACATCTCGCCGCCCTTGGGCTGCGCATAGGACTCCGCAATCGTGGCCTTGCCGCCACGCAGCGACTTGACCTCGGTCCCCGTGAGCTGGATGCCGGCCTCGACAACCTCTTCGATGAAATAGTTGAAGCGGGCCTTGCGGTTTTCCGCAACGACCGTCCTGTCGTCATCCTTTTTCTTGGCCGCCATCGCGCTTAGTTGGTCAACCCCGCCTTGGTGAGGGCCGCACGCACCCGGGCCTTCGATGCCTCGCTGAGGGGTGCAAGCGGCAGGCGGCAATGGGGCTCGCATTTCCCCATGACGCTCAATGCATATTTCACCGGTGCCGGGCTCGTCTCGCAGAACAGTTCCTCATGGAGCGGCATCAGCTGCTCATGCAGCCCGCGGGCCTTCCTGTAGTCGCCGGCGAGGGTCGCAGCCTGGAACTCGGCACAAAGCCGCGGCGCCACATTGGCGGTCACCGAAATGCAGCCCACCCCGCCATGCGCGTTGAATGCCAGGGCCGTCCCGTCCTCGCCCGAGAGCTGGACGAAGTCCGCACCGCACGCCAGGCGCTGCTGCGTGACGCGCTGCAGGTTGGCCGTCGCATCCTTCACGCCAACCACATTCGGAACGCGTGAAAGCCGGGCCATCGTATCCACAGTCATGTCGACCGCCGAACGCCCCGGAATGTTGTAGATGAAGATCGGCAGCTTCGTGGCCTCGGCGATCGCCCGGAAATGCAGGTAAAGCCCTTCCTGCGTGGGCCTGTTGTAGTAAGGCGTCACGACAAGGGCCGCCGACGCCCCCAACTTCTGGGCGAGTTGCGTTGTCTCGATGGCATGCTGGGTTGAATTCGAGCCGGTTCCGGCGATCACCGGCACCTTTCCCTTGGCAACCTTGACGGCCGAGGAAACCAGCGCCGAAAACTCATCCACGGACAGATTTGGACTTTCCCCGGTCGTTCCACAGGGGACAAAGCCATTGGTTCCCTCGGCCAGCTGCCATTCCAGGAATGCCTCGAAGGCCTTGATGTCGACCTTGCCATCCCGCAAGGGGGTAATCACCGCTGGAAAAGATCCCTGAAATCGGGCGAGGTCGTATGTCATAATTTTGCCGGGTCCGGTATGTTTACACGGCGGAAACTAAAGCCTCGGTGACTTTCGAACAAGCCGGGTTAACTGGATGCTTCCGCACCGCATGTGATACTGATCCACAAGCACTTTGTACCCGCACCGGGGCATGTCATCGGCATCCCCACCCTCGGGCCCGCGCGCAGGATGGTTGAAGTTGAGATTTGAGCCCCGAAAAGTCTGGACGCGTTTCTGCTGGCGCATGACGACGGCACTGACACTCGGCGTCCTGGGAGCCGGCCTCGTGCAGGCCCAGACCATGTCGCCGGTCTATGACGATGACGGCGCCCGCAATGTCCGCCCCCACGCGCAGTTCCTCTCCGCGTCCGATCTTTCGACACTCGAGCGGGCCTTCGATGCCGCAGACCGCAAGGACTGGGACAAGGCCCGCGAGATCGCAGCCGGGATCTCGAACGCGCCCGCACGCGATCTTGTCCTCTGGAGATCATTCGTCACCAAGGACAACGGGGCACCCTTCACCGAAATCAGCCGCTTCATCGCCACGCACCGCGACTGGCCCAACCAGCGCGGGCTCCAGGCCCGCGCCGAGGAAGCCATGCCGGCCGAAGCCATGCCCGCGTCGGAAGTCATCGACTGGTTCCAGGGACGGGAGCCCGTATCGGGCGAGGGCATGTTCAAGCTGGGCGACGCCTATATGCGCAAGGGCCAGGAATCCACGGGACGCACATGGCTGCGCCGCGGCTGGATCGAAGGCAACTTCTCGCTCGATCGCATCTCCGTGCTGTCGTCGAAGTATGGAAGCCATCTGACGGCCGACGACCACAGGAAGCGGGCCACCCGCCTCGTCTGGGCGAACGAATACAGCCAGGCCAACGCGATGGCGAACTGGTTGCCGGCAGATGTCGAAGCCATGATCGAGGCCCGCATCAAGCTGCGTCAGGCCGCACGGGATGCCGACGCAGCCTATGGACGCGTGAAGTCGGACCTCCAGCAGGACGCCGGCCTCCTGTTCGACCGCGCCCGCTGGCTGCGCAAGCGCGACCGCGTCGCCGACGCCCGCCCGCTCCTGCTGCAGTCTTCCGCCAACCTTGATGGGGCGGCACCCTCCGCCGACGAATGGTGGACCGAGCGGAACTACCAGGCCCGCGAAGCCCTCGATGACGGCAATCCCCAGCAGGCCTACCAGATCGCATCGACCCACGCGATCCGCAAGGAAGTGGTCATCAACTACGCCGAGGCCGAGTTCCTCTCGGGCTGGATTGCACTGAGATACCTGAACAAGCCGGACGCGGCCTATGATCACTTCGTGCGCCTGCGCGAGGCCGTCACCGCGCCGATCAGCGCCGCGCGTGGCCACTACTGGGCCGGACGCGCAGCCGAGAAGCAGGGCCGCAGCGCAGAAGCGACGCGCCAGTTCAACGCCGCCGCCCAGTTCCCGATGACCTTCTACGGCCAGGTCGCCGCAGCGACGCTGAACCCCAAGGCCAGCATCGACCCTCCGTCCCAGCGTGGCACGTCCGGATCACGCCAGGCCTTCAAGGATCAGGGATTGGTGCAGGCAATGCATGCCCTGGCTGATGTCGGCTCCGAGGGGCTGCTGCGCACTTTCGCGCTGGCGGCCGCCGAGAATTTCTCCGAGCGGGATCAATACGTCTTCCTGGTCGAGTATCTCAAACAGCTGAACCAGCCCGCACTCGCACTGCGCGTTGCCAAGCGGGGAATCCAGAAGAACCTGCCGGTGCTGGACATCGCCTATCCCACGATTTCGCTGCCGGCCTGGCGCAGCGCCGGCACTGTCCCCGAAAGCGCCCTGATCATGGGCCTGACGCGACAGGAGAGCGAATTTGACCCCGAAGCCCAGTCGAGCGCGGGCGCACGCGGGCTGATGCAGCTCATGCCGGCGACCGCCAGCCTGACGGCGCGCCGCCACTCCATACCCTATGGCGGCAAGGCTGACCTGTTCACACCCTCGACGAACCTGCAGCTGGGCATGGCCCATGTTTCGGACCTGCTGGTCGACTTCGCCGGCTCCTACATCCTGTCGATTGCGGCCTACAACGCCGGCGGCGGTCGCAGCAACCAGTGGATCGGCACCTACGGCGACCCCCGGAACGCGAGCGCGGATGCCCTGGACTGGATCGAACGCATCCCCTTCAGCGAGACCCGCAATTACGTCCAGCGCGTCCTCGAGAACACCCAGGTCTACCGTGCCGTCCTCGCCGGCCGGCCTGTGCCGGTCAGTGTGTTGAACGACCTTCGCCGCGGCGGGTTCACCGAGGTAGCCTCAAACGGGGCACAGTTCTCCTCGACGGCAACCTCCTCCTCGCCCCCGGCGGCGGCAGCGGCGGCCACCGCTGCTGCAGCGGCAGCCGCAGCGGCATCGCCCCAGACCCCTGCAAAGTCGATCGTAGCTTCATCGCCTGTTTACGATGACGACGAGGTCGTGGCGAAGCCCACGAAGAAGAAAGCGGCAACCAAGCCGACCAAGAAGAAGAAAAAGAAGAAGCGCCGTAGCAACTAGCAGCCCCCCCTGCCTGCCAATGGCACCACGTGCGCCTCGCAAAAAGTGGCGGCGTTCATCATGGCTGTTCGAGAAGTCTTAAGCCTCGTGGACTAGCTTTTCGCCAACAACAAACAGTTCCTGCTGGTGGTGGTTTCCATGAGTAAGCTCGGCTTCACGGCGTTTCTCTTTTCGTGCAGCTTCTTCGGATGGGCGTTCGCCGCCCTGATGTCGGTGCCAGCCTACATCTGACCCCGGGGCGGCCTTCGCCCTACATGGACCCGATGAGCCGCTTCAGCAGCGTATTGAAGCGCCCGGGGGCCTCGAGCCCCGGCATGTGTGCCACACCCCTCATCAGAGAGAAGTGCGACCGCCGGCCCAGCGCCGCCATCTCCCGCGCGCGGGCAATGGCATGCGGAAAGTCCAACGCCCCACAGACGAACGCCGCCGGCTGCGAGACGCCCGCGAACCGGCGATACCGGTCAGGGGCTGCCATGTCCTGCAGCCCGTTCGAACGCCTCAGCGCCATCGCGACCATGTCCTGAAAGAGGACACGTGTGTTTCCGCCGACCCGCCCCTCTGCCTGGGCAGGCCCGTCGAGGAAGGCCCGCGTCATCAACCGGTTGAGCCAGGCCATGTCGCCGGCCCGCCGGGCAAGCTCCATCTCGTCGACAAGCCGCTGCAGGGCCTCGTGCGGCGACGTTTCGGGCGGCAATCCCCCTGTCACGGGCGAGACAAGCACAAGCCCCTCGACCCGACCGGGATGGGCACCCGCATGATCGATGGCAACACGGCACCCCTCGCCGCTCGCCACCAGGATGGCACTGTCGGCATCCAGCGCATCGAGGATCGCTTCGAGGTCCTTCACATGCGCATGCGAAGGGCCCGCGGGCGAGGACTCCCCGTACCCACGCCGGTCATAGGCAACGACCTGGTAGCGCCCGGCCAGGGCGCCAAGCTGTGCCCACCACATGCGTCGGTCACAGACGGCACCATGCAGAAAGATGACAAGGCGGCCCTGCCCGGCCATGCTGGCGGCCAGCGTTCCGCGGCCCGCGCGCATCGCGACATGCGACAGCGCTGCCCCCGCGGCCCGCTTCGCCCTCAATGGAGCGTGGCCTCGGGGTCGCGGCCGCCGATGAGGATCTGGAGCCGGCTCTGCGCGTCACCCTCGGCAAAGCAGCGGGCGAGCGCCTTGGGGCTTGCATCGGCCGCATCCTGGACACGCCCCTCAGCCGCAAGGCGCAACAGCCGCTTCGTCTCGGAGACGGCAACCGGCGACAGCGACACGAAATGCGAGGCAAGCTGCTGCACGGCAGGCCAGAAGTCGGGCGTCGTCGCCACGTTCGACACGAGGCCCAGCATGAAGGCCCGCTCGGCTGTAACCACGCCCCCCGTCAGCGCCAGCGCCGCTGCCGACCCGATGCCGCTCACGCGCTGCAGCCGCCCCAGCGCGCCACCGCCCGAGCTCAGGCCGACATTGATGCCCGGCAGGCCGAACCTTGCATCCGAACGGGCCAACCTGATATCGGCATGCAGCGCAAGCTCGAACCCGGCCCCGAGACAGGACCCCTTCACGGCCGCAATGACGGGCACGTGAAGCGCCGTCAGCCGCTCGTGGATCCCCCGCAGCTGCAGGCCGACCTGTTCGATGTCTGCCGGCATCATCGTGGCAAGCTCGGCGACATCCATGCCGACCGAAAACGGCTCGTCGCCGGCGCTCGTCAGCACAACGACGCGCAAGCCCCTGTCCCCCGCAAGCTCGTCGAGTGCCCCTGCGAGCACGCGACGCAGGTCACTATTGATGGAATTGGAGGCCTCGGGCCTGTTGAAGGAAAGCGTCGCGATCCCGGCCTGCTTTTCGACCGTCAGGACCGTGTCGCGCCCGCGTCTGGAGGAAGCATCGCTCATCGTGGGAGGCAATATAGCCGATCCCGCCCCCGCGGTTGTCAAAAAAAACGGAGCCGGGGTATCCCGGGCTCCGCCAATGGCCTCGAGTGCCGTAAGGTCTAGTGCGCCGTTTCCTGCAGCCAGAGCCGCGCCAGGCGCTGCGCCTCGGCGATGTCGTTCGACGACATCTGCTGCGCAAGCTCGGCGCGCCACAGCCGCGCCTCCGAGACGCCTTTCATGGCGGCAAGGTTGAAATACTTGTGCGCATGGACGAGGTCCAGTTCCACGCCCTGCCCCGTCGAGTAGCAGAGCCCCAGCTGGTACAGGGCCTGCGGCTTGCCGGCCTTGGCCTCACCCTCGAAGTCTTCCACCGTGTTGATATCCAGCAAAGCCACGTCGTTTCACTCCCCACATTCTCCGGCGGAATTGTCTCGCATTCCGCTCGATCAGCCACGCAAGCATGAGGGGTTAGGCTGAATGCAACGTTAAAGTTAGAGGCTTATATTCCTTAAGTGGGGACATCATGGAGCGGGTTAATGCGACCACGCAAAAGGCGCTGAAATCCGCTGGATTCAAGGATTTCCGGCCTTAACGACAGATTCGGGGACGCGTTAACAGGGCGCAAGCTGGAGATTTTTTTTGGACGATACGGCAGGGCGGAACTGTCCCATTGCAGGGCAGGCACCTGCCCAAACGCAAACCGGGCGCGCAACCCGCTCCAGAGGGAGTTGCACGCCCGGTTGAACCCTGGAGGGCGCCCCTTGAGACCCGCAAGGGGTCCCGGTTCCGCCTCCATCATGCAGCCCGCAAGGGACCGCACATGGGAATTACTTCTTCTTCGCGGCCTTCTTGACGGCGGCCTTCGGCTTCGCAGCAGCCTTCGTCGCGGTCTTCGCTGCCGGCTTCTTCGCCTTCTTCTTCGCTACCATTGGCATGTGAGTAACTCCTTCGTTACGGGTGAAGGCGCACCGCGCGCCCTCAGACCGCTACATATTGGTGCGTTTGCGCATGCAGCGCAACATCTCGCATCGTGACGGGTGATGCACGAAAGACACGCCATCACGGAATCGTTGAAAACAAAGGATTCCGTGCAATCGTCAGTGTACAGATCAATTACCGTTGCCCGCGCCGCTGGCGACACGTCGCGGGTCAGAATGCACGAATCAGGGCGAATCGCCCGCGCACCTCAAGCAAATCCCGCCCGGTCCGCAGCACCGTGGACCGAGATCTTCTCTCCCGACACATACGAGTTGCGATCCGACACCAGGTACCGCACGACATTGGCGATGTCTTCGGGTGCACACACATGGCCGAAGGGTGAATTCGCATCGAGATCGTGGATCTGCTGCACGCCGCGCGACTTGGCGAGGCGCTGCCCCATGTCGGTATCGGTGAGCGGCGGCGCCACGACGTTGACGCGGATATTGTGGGGCCGCTCTTCCTTGGCCAGCGTGAATGCAAGCGCCTCAAGCGCAGCTTTTCCCATGTTGTAGGGTGCGCCACGCGCCGCAAACGCCAGCGTCGCCACGCTCGAGATCATGATGATGTCGCCCCGCTTCTGCCGTCGCATCTGTGGAAGCACCAGCTTCGACATGTAGAACGGCGCCAGCGCATGAACGCCGATCACCCGCTGCATCTCCGCAGGGTCCGTATCGGCAACCGTCATGCCGCGGCTCGCAATTCCGGCATTGTTCACAAGGATCGACACGGGCCCCAGCGTCGATCCGACAGCCTCGACCATGCGCCCGCAGGCCTCGACGTCATCAACCGACGCCTGCACGGCCATGGCCCGCCGCCCCAGCGCCCGGATATCCGCCACCGTACGCTCGGCCTCCTCCTGCTCGCGCCGATAGTTGACCGCGATGTCCGCCCCATCAGCAGCAAGGCCAAGCGCAATGGCTCGTCCGATCCCACGGCTTGCGCCCGTGACCAGCGCAATCCTTCCCGTCAGTGACATGCTCACCTCCATCCGTTGATTGAATCAAACCCCGTGGGCAGCCTGGCCGCGCCCAGGCACTAGAGGCCGATCTCGGCGGCACCAAGCTGGAACGGACCACCGCCGCCACGCGTGACGGGCCCAAGCAGCCCCACCGCCCGCGGCAGCAATTGCTCGGCGAAGAACTGTGCAACGCATATGCGCGTGGACAGGAACGCCGCATCCTGCCCCGCGTGACCCATCAGGCGCCGCGCCTCGATGGCACCGCGAGCCAGATAGAAGCCGCCGGCCAGGAGGCCCATCATCTGCAGATAGGGCTGCGAGCCGGGCAGCGCCTCGTAGGGAGACGAGCGCATCGTCGCCTGCAGCCAGGCCGTCGCCTCGGCACAGGCCCCGTGCACCTTCGCAAGCTCGGAACCGATGGAGGCAAGCACCGGGTCACCCGCGGCACATTGCGCCGCCGTCGCCGCCACATCCTCGAGGAAAGCACGCACCGCACCGCCGCCATCGAGCGACAGCTTGCGCCCGATCAGGTCGATCGACTGGATGCCGTTCGTTCCTTCATAGATCGGCGTGCTGCGCGCATCGCGGAAATGCTGCGCCACGCCCGTATCCTCGACAAAGCCCATGCCGCCATGGATCTGAACGCCCAGCGATGTGACCTCCACCGCCATGTCCGTGCTCCAGGCCTTCGAGATCGGGATGAGCAACTCCTCGCGGGCCTTGGCCGCCGCACGTATCTCGGCGCTCTCACCGTGCCGGGCCAGGTCGATGGCAACGGCATTCGCAAGGCAGATCGCACGCGCCGCCTCGATCATTGCCTTCTGCGTCAGGAGCATGCGCCTCACATCAGCATGGAAGATGATGGGCACCATGTCGCGCGCCTCGTGCTGCAGCCCGAAGGGCTTGCCCTGCCGACGCTCGCGTGCATGGGCCAGCGACTGCTGGAAGCTGCGTTCCGCAACCCCGACACCCTGCATTCCGATCGCAAGGCGGGCCGAGTTCATCATCGTGAACATGGCCGACATGCCCTTGTTCTCGGCGCCAATCAGGAAGCCGGTCGCGCCGCCGCCGTCGCCAAACGCCATCACGCAGGTCGGCGACCCATGGATCCCCAGCTTGCGCTCAAGGCCCACGCAACGAAGATCATTGCGTACACCGGGCCGCCCCTGCTCGTCGGGCAGGTACTTCGGCACAAGGAAGAGCGAGATGCCACGCGTACCCGGCGGCGCATCCGGCAGGCGCGCAAGCACCAGGTGCACGATGTTCGCCGCCGCGTCGTGCTCGCCCCAGGTGATATAGATCTTTGTGCCAGTGATGCGGTAGGTGCCGTCGGCCTGCCGGACGGCCCGGGCCTTCAGGGCCCCCACATCCGATCCGGCCTGCGGCTCGGTCAGGTTCATCGTGCCCGACCACTCGCCGCTCACGAGCTTGGGCAGATAAAGCCGCCGCTGCGCATCCGAGCCATGGGCCACCAGCGCATCGATCGCGCCCTGGCTCAATAGGGGGCACAGGCCGAACGCCATGCTGGCCCCGTTCCACATCTCCTGGA
Organism: Micropepsaceae bacterium; assembly: GCA_036840015.1. Lineage (GTDB taxonomy): Bacteria > Pseudomonadota > Alphaproteobacteria > Micropepsales > Micropepsaceae > SZUA-430. The sequence goes on along the minus strand of DAISVV010000005.1, from coordinate 1,160 downwards.
CCGCCAGGCCCAGCGCGTGCGGCAACCCCTGCCCGCCATGCGCCACAGGCCCGGTGACGCTGCCCCAGCCGCTGGCAACGAATTGACCATAGGCGTCCGCAAATCCCGAGGGCAGCACGACACGCCCATTCTCCAGCCGGGCACCCTCGACGTCACCATTGCGATTGAGCGGCCCGATCACCTCGCTGGCAAACCGGCCCGCCTCCTCGAGGATGGCCGACACGACATCCTCGCCAAAGTCCCCATAGGCAGCATTGCCTTGGAGCGAGCCGATGCCGGCAATCGAAGCAAGGGCAAATCGGATTTGTCGAACGGGGGCTGCATATGTCATTTATGGGACCCGGGGCTTGCGCGATGCGACCGCACACTGCGACAGGCCGGGCAAGTCAATCAAGGAGTTTTGCATGCGCTGGCTTCTGATACTCGCGATCGCTGCGTCACCTTGGGCCGCCGCACAGGCTGACACCTCGCAGAACCCGAAATCGGCACCCAGGGGGACGTACAGTCTGGACCCGCGCCACACACTGGTTCAGTTCTGCATCCGCCATATGGGCCTCAGCGACTATTGCGGCCGCTTCAGCAAGGTTACGGGCACGTTGACCTTCAACGGTGGCCAGCACGAAAAGAGCTCTGCGCGCATCGAACTCGACGTGAGTTCGATCGACACGCTGTCGAAGGAACTCGACGAGAAGCTGAGGACCCAGTTCTTCGAGACCGCCCGCCATCCGGTTGCGCGCTTCACGACAAACAGTGTCCGCGTGACCGGCGAACGCACAGGCATTGTTGCCGGCACGCTCGAATTGCGCGGCGTCTCCAAGCACGTCGAATTGGCAGTCACCTTCAACGGCGGGCTCATGCACCCCTTTGCCAACGCTTATGCGATCGGCTTTTCGGGCACCACGACGATCGCGCTCAATGACTTTGCCTTTCCGGAAGTCTCGTGGCGACCCTTCGTGAGCGACACCGTGAAGCTCACGCTCGAACTCGAGTTCATTGCGGAGAAATAGCCCTCATGACTGACACGGCGCGCTACAACACCATCGCCATGGTCCTCCACTGGCTCATGGCGCTGGCGATCATCACGTTGATTGTCGTTGGAAAGGTAATGAGCGACCTGTCAGGCAGCGACCCTCTCAAGTTCGAACTCTACCAGATGCACA
>DAISVV010000004.1:0-34396 GCA_036840015.1 Micropepsaceae bacterium | reverse complement strand
AAAGCCCTCGATCGCCTGCCATGCCGCCGGCTCCTCGAGTGTCGGTGCGTGACCGACGCGGGGCACTTCTGCGACATCGAGATCAGGCTTCACCGCCTTCATGGCCGCGATGCCCTCTGGCAGGAGGATATCGCTCAGAACGCCGTGGACGACGAGTGTGGACACCGGCGCAAGGGCCTTGAACACGGGCGTGAGGTCGGGTGCGGCGGCCTGTGGCTGCTCGAAGATATGCGCAATCGCCGGGTCGTAGTCGAACGCCACACGGCCGTCCGGCAATGTCCGCCCGGTCCGGCGCGCGAAAGCACTCCAGAACGCCTCGTCGGCATCAGGGAAGGCCGCTGACTGCGCCGCCTTGATCAGGGCGGTCAGGTCTTCCCCCGAGGCTTGCGGCGGGGTCTTGCCGACATACTGCGCAATGCGTGTGAGACCCGAGGTGTTCAAGACCGGACCAACGTCATTCAGGACGGCGCCCGCCACGCGTCCGGGCGCCATGACGGCGGCCAGCATGGTCATCAGGCCGCCCATCGACGTGCCCACGAAAATGGCACGCTCGAGGCCAAGCGAATTCATCGCGAACACAACATCGCCAACATAGGTCGGCGGAGTATAACGCGCCGGGACGGGATCGCGGTCGGACCGCCCGCGCCCGCGCACGTCGAAGGCCAGAACGCGGCGCCCTAACGCGGCCATGCGCGGCGCCACCACCTCGAAATCGGCCGAGTTGCGCGTGAGGCCGTGCAGGCAAATCACCGGCAGCCCGCGCTCGCCTCCCTCGGTCGGATAATCCCGCAAGAAGACCTTGAGCCCATCGGGCACTTCGACAAATCGTTCCTGATACGTCATGGTGTTCCCTTCCCGCGCGTGTCCCGGACCTTCCCCGTTTTAGATCGGAGGAAACCACGGCGCAACGCGCACGCGGTTGGCGCTCCATTGTCACAAGCCATTCGTCGTGGCCGCGTCGCGCGGTGAGCGGCGAACTGGCCATGACGGGCCCTCTTTTGATGCGAAAACGCTGCAGCTACGCTTTGCACTCCGGCGCCACACCCACCGCGCGACGCGGCCATGACGAGAGTTTGCTTTGGGCAACCCTGCCCTGCCTGTAAGGTGCGCGCTCGTCCATCTTCGCAAGAGCGCTTTGCATGACCACGGATCGCCACACTCGACGCGAGGCCCTGTTGATTGGGTCTGGGGTACTGGCAGCAGCGCTTGCGTCCTACCCCGCATCTGCGTCTTCGGTCGACGAAGACCTCGCAGCCATCGAAGCGCGCGCTGGCGGGCGGCTGGGGGTTTGCGTGATCGATACGGGGCGCGCGGGTGTCGTGGGGCATCGGTTCCATGAGCGCTTTGCGATGTGTTCGACGTTCAAGCTGAGCCTCGCGGCTGCCATCCTGGAGCAGGCGGATGCGGGGGCGCTGCCGCTCGACATGATGGTGCGGTATGGCGCGGATGACATTGTGGCGAACTCGCCCGTAACGCGGGCGAACCTCGCGGCGGGCGCGATGAGCGTACGGGCGCTGGCGGAGGCCACGCAGAAGACCAGCGACAATACGGCTGCCAATCTGCTCCTGAAGCTGATTGACGGGCCTGAGGGGCTCACGCGGTTCTATCGTCGTCACGGGGACAGCGTGACGCGGCTCGACCGGTTCGAGCCTGACCTGAACGCCTTCGCAATCGATGACCCGCGCGACACGACTTCGCCGCGCGCGCATGCGGGGCTTCTCGTCAGGTTTCTGACCAAGCCGGTACTTTCCGCGACCTCATTTGCACTGCTGACCCAATGGATGGTGGACACGAAGACGGGCCTCAAGCGCATCCGCGCCGGGCTGCCCGAGGGCTGGCGCGCGGGCGACAAGACGGGGACGGGATTGCCGGGGAAGTACAACGACATCGCCATCTGCTGGCCGCCCGGGCGGATGCCCGTGGTCATTACGGCCTATTATCATTCGCCCTCAGACAGCCTCGACATACGTGACGAGGACGAGCGCGTGATCGCCGATGCGGCGCGGGTGGTTGCGGGATGGGTTCTGGGGGCGTGACCGTGGGAGGCGTGCCGCTGTTTCAGCGGTGATGGTTCTCCCGCCGAAATTGCCCTACGCTGCCACCAGGAACAACATCGGGTCAGACGATGGCTTTGCACAAGAAACGCCGGAAGCGACAGCTCAGTGGCACCGCCCGCGTCGAGGACATCGCGCTGGTCTGGGAGCTGATCAGTGAACCGCACAAGCACCCGGACTATGGCTATATCGGCGCCCGCATTTCGGTGAACGTCGCTGACGCGGCCCGCCGGGAGCTGATCGTCGAGTTTCCTTTCCCCACCGACAAAAACGGCGACTACCTGCCCGTGACACCCCGGCAGACCTTCACCCAAGGAGAGATCGACAACGCGATCCGACTTGCCATTGAGGATGGCTGGGACCCGGGGTCGAGGGGGAAGGCGTACCACTTCAAGGTGCCGGACTGATCGGGCGCATTAGAACGGCAGGGGGGGCTTGCGTCAGTCTGGCGCTTGCACGGCCAGGGATGTTCCTTTATTGTTCTCTCCATGGCGGTCGCACTGACTGCCTTGTATGGCAATTCACAGCGGAATCCATGACGAAAGTGTATCTCGTGTAACAGCCTGGCCTCGGTGGCGGTGCGCTGATCTGGTTTTCGAATGCGTCCTGAAAATGGCTGTAAACGGCCATCGACATGGTAAACGCCACGGTAGCTGGTTGGCGTTTCGGCTGGATGGTCAACGGGTTGTTCACCTTTGGTTGACATTCTGACCCTGCACTCTATGGTGCCGCGCAAGCTGATCGCGCTTCTGGCGCGGAGCTTCCTTTAGGGCACCCCATGGTGGGCGCCTCGTGAACCCGCAAGTGGTTGGTCTGTCCTGCGAGAGAGGGCGTTCTGGCCTTGATATACCGACGTGCTCTCGCTGGAGTCTTTTGACGTTGTCTTTTGAAACACTCGGCCTGAACGCCGAATTGCTCCGTGCCATCACGGAATCCGGTTACACAACCCCTACCCCCATCCAGGAGCAAGCCATCCCTGTCGTCCTTGGCGGCAAGGACGTCATGGGCATCGCCCAGACCGGCACTGGCAAGACGGCGGGGTTCACCCTGCCGATGATCCAGCGCCTGTCGACGGGACGCGCGAAGGCGCGCATGCCGCGCTCGCTGATCCTCGAGCCCACGCGCGAGCTGGCGGCTCAGGTCGCCGAGAGCTTCGAGAAGTATGGCAAGTACCACAAGCTCAACATGGCACTGCTCATCGGCGGCGTGTCGTATGAAGACCAGGACGCCAAGATCACGCGCGGCGTCGACGTTCTGATCGCGACACCCGGTCGCCTGCTCGACCATTTCGAGCGCGGCAAGCTCTTGCTCAACGGCGTGCAGATCCTGGTCGTTGACGAAGCCGACCGCATGCTCGACATGGGCTTCATCCCTGACATCGAGAAGATCTGCAAGCTGCTGCCCTTCACGCGCCAGACGCTGTTCTTCTCGGCGACGATGCCGCCGGAGATCACGCGGCTTGCCGACCAGTTCCTGAGCGCCCCCGTGCGCATCGAGGTGGCAAGACCCGCGTCGACCGCCTCGACGATCGAACAGAAGATCGTCACGCTCTCATCGACCGACCCGAAGCTCAAGCGCGAGGCGCTGCGCCGCGTCATCCGCAGCCAGACGGTTTCGAACGGCATCATCTTCTGCAACCGCAAGGTCGACGTGGACATCGTCTGGAAGTCGCTCAGCAAGCATGGCTTCTCGGTGGCAGCGCTGCATGGCGACCTGCCCCAGAGCGTGCGCACGGCGACGCTCGACAAGTTCCGCGCCGGCGAGGTGCAACTGCTTGTCGCCAGTGACGTGGCGGCGCGCGGCCTCGACATCCCGGCGGTCAGCCACGTGTTCAACTTCGACGTTCCCATCCATCCGGATGACTATGTCCACCGCATCGGCCGCACGGGCCGCGCAGGGCGTCAGGGCCATGCCTTCATGCTGGCCGGTCCGCGCGATGCAAAGTTCGTCGACGCGATCGAGAGCCTGACGAAGAAGACCATCGACCGTGACGACATGACGGACCTGCACGTCGAGCCCGATACCCGCCAGCGTGGCGGGCGCGACCGTGACCAGGGACGTGGCGACCGGCAGCGCGGCGGGCGTGAGCGCGACCGCGGCCGCGGTCGTCATCGCGAGGATCGACCGCGACATGACCGCGTGGCATCGACCGAACCCTTCGACGCCTCGCTGGCTGTCGTGACGCCCGTCGGTGACGTGGCGCCGGCTGCTCCCGAAGAAGCGCCATCGCCGGAGCGCGCCGAGCGCCAGGCGCGTCCGCGCAACGAGCGTCGTCGCGACCGGGGCGAGCGCGCCGAAGGCGGCAAGCCGCCGCGCGAGCGTGAGGGACATGAACGCAAGGAACGCGACCGACCTGCCCCGCAACGCGAGAAGCAGGCCCCGCGCGAACGCAGCAGGCGCGAGGGCGGCGCCGACGAAGGCCCGGCTGCGTCCTTCAGCGAGAACCTGCCCGCGTTCCTCGCCCGTCCTGTGCCGCAGCACCTGCTGCGGCGCAAGAAGGAAGGCGAAGTCGCCTGATCAGCGCTTGATCGAGCCTGCCAGCTGCTTGAGGAGCCCCTCGCCGTAAGGCGGGCGCAGGTTCTTCAGCTGGCCTTCAACCATCTTCGACACCGGCTGCTGGTAGACCGACTTGCGGTGCGAGAACTGCCGGAAGCCTTCGAGCCCGTGATAGGAACCCATTCCTGACGGGCCGACGCCGCCGAAGGGAAGCTCTTCCATGGCGATGTGCATGATCACGTCATTGACGGTCGCGCCGCCCGAAGTCGTGCGTTCGAGCACGCGATCCTTCTCGGCCGTGTCCTCGCCGAAGTAATAGAGGCCGAGCGGGCGCGCCTTTGCGTTCACATAGCCGATGGCTTCGTCGACGGCCTTGTAGGTCTTGACGGGAAGGATCGGGCCGAAGATCTCGTCCTGCATGATCTTCATGTCATCGGTCGGATCGAGCACGAAGGTCGGCGCGATCTTGTGGTAGGGCTGCTGGCGCAGGTCTTCCTTTGCCGGGTTGACCTCGACCACCTGGGCGCCCTTGGCGCGGGCGTCAGCGAGATAGCCCTGCAGGCGGTCTTAGTGGCGCTGGTTGATCACCGACGTGTAGTCGGGGTTGTCCTTCAGCGTCGGGAACATGCCGGTGACGGCCTGCGTGGCCTTGGCGACGAACTCGTCGCGACGGCCTTCCGGCACGAAGACATAGTCGGGTGCAAGGCAGATCTGGCCGGCGTGCAGCGTCTTGCCGTTCATGATGCGGGCGGCGGCCAGCTCCATGTTGGCGCTCTGGCCCACGATCACCGGCGACTTGCCGCCCAGCTCGAGCGTCAGCGGGACGAGATGCTCGGCAGCCGCGCGCATGACGTGGTGGGCGATCGAGGTCGCACCCGTGAACAGGAGGTGGTCGAAGGGCAAGCGGCTGAAGGCTTCGCCCACGTCAGAGCCACCCAGACAGACGGCGATCTCGGTCTCGCTGAAAGCCTTGCGGAACATGCGGGCCATGAGGTCGGAGGTCGCAGGCGTGAACTCGGAGGGCTTGATCATGCAGCGGTTGCCCGCCGCGAGGATGCCGGCCAGCGGAGAGAATGTCAGGTTGACTGGGAAGTTCCATGGCGCGATCAGGCCGACGACGCCGAGCGGCTGGTACTGGATCTCGGCCTTCGCACCGAGCCAGCCGAGGATCGCGGGCGTCGGGCTGCGCCGCTCGGTCTTCATCCACTTCTTCAGGTGGTCGCGCGCGTGCTTGAGCGAGCCGATCGAGCTTGCGACGTCGGTGAACTTGCTCATCTGCGGCGAGCGGTTGCCGAAGTCCTTGTTCAGGGCGTCGGCGATCTCGTCCTGGTGGTCGACGAGAAGGCCGATACAGCGGTTGATGCGGTCGATGCGCACCTCGGCCGAGGGCGGGCCATCCGACAGGAAGGCGGCGCGCTGCTTGTCGAGCAGGGCTTTCATGTCGGCCGGGATGGGCTTGGACGCGGCGGATGCGCTCATGGCGGGTTCCTCTTTTTCAAAGATTCCTGATCCCGCTTATACGGGATATACCCGACCTGCCGCAAAGGCTGGGGGCCCACGGGGTGTTAACCGGCCCCTGCTGCCGTAAGGTCAGGCACCGGGACGGTGCCCCATTGCCTCGCGGCGCGGGCTGTGGTGCGTTGCAGCGGAACGAAAACCGCCTCGGTCGACGACCAGAACAGGGGACCCTGATGAGCTACAGCACCATCCTGCTTGAAACCAGGGACGGCGTCGCCACGCTGACCCTCAACCGTCCGGAAATGTTGAACAGCCTGAACAAGGCCATCGTCGACGACATCCGCTCGGCTCTCAGGGCGCTCGCCCGCGACGACGCCACGAAGGTGCTGGTCGTGACAGGTGCCGGGCGCGGGTTCTGTGCGGGCGCCGACCTCACGACCACCGGTGGCAATGACGGCAGCGACCGCTCTGTCGGCGAAGGCGTCGCGTACGCCATGGAGATCGGCTACAACCCGCTCGTGCGCGACGTGACGGGCTTTCCCAAGCCGGTCATCGTTGCTGTCAATGGCGTGGCGGCCGGCGGCGGCGTCGGGCTGGCGTTGAGCGGGGACATCGTGCTGGCGGCGCGATCGGCGTATTTCGTGCAGGTCTTCGTGCCGCGCCTCGGACTTGTGCCTGACATGGGCTGCACGTGGTTCTTTCCGCAGCTTCTGGGTCGGGCCCGCGCGCGGGCGCTGGCGCTGCTGGGCGATCGCCTGCCGGCCGAGAAGGCGGCGGAGTGGGGCCTGATCTGGCAATGCGTCGATGACGACAAGCTTGCGGCGGAAGCCCAGGCACTTGCGCATCGGCTGGCCAAGGGGCCGCAGCTTGCCTATCGCGAGCTCAAGCAGGTGCTGGAGGAAGCACCGCTGAACACGCTTGATGACCAGCTCGAGCTCGAGCGCCGCACGCAGCGCGTCCTGGGCGATACTGAGGATTTCAAGGAAGGTGTCCTTGCCTTCCTGACCAAGCGTGATCCACAATTCAAAGGCAAATGACAGGAAAGACCATGCAGTTCGAACGCGCGCGACTTGAGATCAACGGCCATGTCGGAACGTTGATCATGGACCATCCCGATGTGCTGAATGCGGTGAGCCCGGAAATGCTGTCGGGTCTTCAGGCTGCGCTGAACCATGCCGAGGATCCCAAGCACGGCCTCAGGGCCCTGGTGTTCACGGGTGCCGGGCGGGGCTTCTGCGCCGGTGCGAACCTGGGCGGGGGACCGGCCACGCTGTCGACCGGCTCGGGAACGCAGGCTCGTGATGCCGGTGCGGCGCTTGAAACCATGTACCATCCCTTCCTGCGGCGCCTTCGCAACCTGAACATGCCCATCGTCACGGCGGTCAATGGCGCGGCGGCGGGCGTGGGCATGAGCTTTGCGCTGATGGGCGACATGGTGCTGGCAGCGCGCAGCGCCTATTTCCTTCAGGCCTTCCGTCGCATCGGCCTTGTGCCGGATGGCGGGTCGACGTGGCTGCTGCCGCGGCTCGTGGGCCTTGCGCGGGCCAAGGAGCTGTCACTCATGGGCGAGAAGCTGCCGGCCGAGAAGGCGCTCGAATGGGGTCTCATCAACCGCGTCCATGATGACGCCACGCTGATGGACGAGGCACAGGCGCTGGCGCAGGAGCTGGCCAGTGGGCCCACGATCGCGCTGGCCGCGATCAGGAACCTCTACTGGCAGTCGCCGGACAACACCTATGAGGAACAGCTCAACGCCGAGCGCTGGGCGCAGCGCACGGCGGGACGCGCCGAAGACTTCGCGGAGGGTGTTGCGGCGTTCCTTGGCAAGCGGAAGGCCGCGTTCAAGGGCAACTAGGCGTCAGTTGTCACCGTTGTCCACGATCTCGGGGAAGCGCACGATGATACGCGCCTGCCCCTTCGTGGGCGCGACGAAGTTCGAGGCCTTGACGAGCTTGCGGAAGGTTCCCTGGACCCGGTACTTGGCCGGTTCCAGCTTGACCAGGATCCATGGGCTGTCGCAGCGCACGCGCACCAGTTCCTTGCCTGCAGCGTCGAAGATGCTGGCCTCGACGTCGGCCAGGTACTGCGCGTTTCCGCCAGCGAACTCGATGCGAACCGGAAACGCCTTCCATCGCGGATCAGACTGTGCCTCGTCGCCGATGCCGGTGCAGGCCATCTCGTAGCCGTTGATTTCGACCGGCGTATCCGACGGCATGAATGTGGCGCTGTCGGCGATGGCGCCGGGCGAGAGGGCGAGCGTGGCTGCGATGGCTGCCGGTGCGAGGGCTGTCCGGATCATGTGCGTCTCCTGAAGAGCGATGAATCTACCCCCCGCTGGTGCCATCAATAGTTCACGCGCGAGGTCATTGCACCATCAACGATGAGATTTGCACCCGTGGTGAAAGAAGAGACGGGGCTTGCGAGGAAGACGGCCGCGTTTGCGATTTCCTGCGGCGTGCCCATGCGTCCCGTCGGGTTGCGCTTCAACGTGGCCTCGTACATCTGTGGCGCCATCTGCTCCACGTTGTGCCAGACGCCACCCTTGAAGTAGATCGTGCCCGGCGACACAACATTGACGCGCACCTTGGCCCGGGCGCATTCCTTCGCGAGGCCCTTGGCGTAGTGGATCATCGCGGCCTTCATCGCGCCATAGGCGCCTGCATTCTGGGTCTCGGCAGCCGAGATCGACGAGATCATCACGACAGCGGCGTCGCCATGCTCGCTGGCTGCCTTCTCAAGATGGGGACGGGCCGCCTCGAAGGCGGCGACCGCACCGAGGATGTCGACGTGCAGCATGCTTTCCCATGCCTCGCGTCCGGCGCCCATCACGAGGGCGCTGGCGTTGGAGACGAGGATATCGATGCCACCGAAGTCGGCCGCGACGCCCGAGATCCAGGCCTTGAGGTCTGCGGGTTTTCCCATGTCGATCGCTGCGCCCGTCGCGCGCACGCCGCGGGCAGCAAGTGCGGCCACGGCGGGGTCGACCTGGTCCTTGTTGCGGGCGCAGATGGCGACGTGGGCGCCTTCATCGGCGAGCGTGTCGGCGATGGCGCGGCCAATGCCGCGCGTGCCCCCGAGGACGATGGTGCGCTTTCCCTTGAGCTTCAGATCCATGGTGCTTCTCCTGTTCGGGCGTCAGGATAGCGGGCGCGCGCCTGCTTGCGAAGCCTTGCCTGCATGGACGCCGGAGGATCGGTTGGCGTAGAACCGTTTTCCACGGCCAGACCCGCCACAGACGGGCGAGGGGCCAACCACTCGTACGCCTGAGCGACTGCCTTGCGTCTACTACGTCCATGGCGGCGGCATGCAGGTCATGTCGTGCTTTGACGGCATGTACAATGCGTGGGGCCGGCTCATTGCGGGCAAGGGCGTTGCCGTCGGAATGGTCGAGTTCCGCAACTCGATCCGCCCGTCATCGACGCCGGAGGTGGCGCCCTATCCGGCGGGCCTGAACGACTGTGTTTCCGGCCTGCGCTCGATCAGTGCGAATGCCAAGCACCTGAACATCGACCCCGCGCGCATCGTTGTGGCTGGCGAAAGCGGAGGCGGCAACCTGGCGCTTGCGACGGGAATGAAGCTCAAGCGCGAGGGAGACATCGGGCTCGTCAAGGGCCTCTATGCGCTGTGTCCCTATATTGCGGGGCAGTGGCCACTGCCTGATAACCCGTCATCGGTCGAAAACAACGGCATCCTGATCGAGCGGCACAGCAACCGTGGCGCGAGGTCCTATGGCATCGAGGCCTTCCGGGCCCGCGATCCGCTGTCGTGGCCTGCCTTTGCGGGCGATGAGGATGTGCGCGGCCTGCCGCCGACCGTGATCCTGGTGAGTGAGTGCGATCCGCTGCGGGACGAGGGGGGGCACTTCTATCGCCACCTCGCCCGCAACGGCCTTGCGGCGCGCTGCCGGCAGTCCATGGGAACAACCCATGGCGCGGAGAGCATGGCCCTTGCATGCCCTGACATCAGCAACGATGCCGCCCGCGACATCGCAGCGTTCTGCGCAGATTGATCCGGGTGCAAAGAAGAAGGCGGTGCCCGCATGGGACGCCGCCTGACTTTCCAGCCATGCCTGTCGAAGCGACGCGGCAGGCGCCTTCAGTGATGATGACGGCTGATGTACCACTTCAGCGCGGCAACGATCTCGGGGATGTTGTGCGCGTGCTCGACCTTCTTGTGAAGCTCGGCGAGGTCCGGCGTGGAGCCGTAGTCATGGATGATGCGGTCGAGTTCGTGGAGGACGTGCGCCTTGGCGTGGTTGAAGTCCTTCTCATGATGCTCGACGTGGTCAAGCAGGTGCTCGATCTCGTCCTCGATCTTGTCTTCCTTGCTGTCGTTGCTGGCGCCACGCACATCCATGTGAGGCGCGTAGCGGGCCGAGGCCAGCGCGTGAATGACTTCCATCGGAACCTTCACGTCGCGGCTGCGCGTGGCGCGGCCAAGGAGGAAACCTCCGGAAAAGACGATCATCACAAGGACGGTCGCAATAGCAAAGAACTCGAGTTGCGCCGTCGTCAGCTCGTTAATAGCGTTCAGAAATTCCATGGAAGCCCCCAAGAAGAAAACCGGGACGTATCTAACAGAATGGTGCGCGCGAATCAGTTGGCGCGTTTGTCACGCCGCGCCATTTGGCTCTTGATGTGATTAAGCAGCGACAGTCACGCGGGCCTGTTTCGCGCGAGGGAAGAAGTTGCCCGACAGGCTTCATCGCTGAGGCTAGGCGACCCGTTGGCAGCACGCCCGCGCCGCGACTTCGGCACTTTGCATTCGCCTCGCAGGGGAATGCCGGGCCTGTGCTATTCGACAGCCTTCTTCAGGGCGACGGATTCACCGCAGCCGCAGGCACTTGTCTGGTTGGGATTGTTGAAGACGAAGCGCGCCTGCATGCGATCGCGCACGAAATCCATCTCGGTCCCGATCAGGAACAGGATTGCCTTGGGGTCGATGAGGATGCGCACGCCCTGGTCCTCGACAACCTCGTCGAGCGGGTTCTGCTGCTCGGCGTAGTCCATCGTGTAGCTCATGCCGGCACAGCCTGCGTTCTTGAGCCCGATGCGAATGCCGACAACGGGCTTCTCGGATTTTTCCATGGCGCTGCGGATCTGCTCGGCCGCTGCCGTTGTGAGGCGCAGCGCCTTGGGTCGCTCGCGTCGCGCCGGCCTTGTTTCCCTTGTCTCGCTCATGATGTCTGCCCTGCCCTTCAGAACATGTTCAGTTCGAGGCGTGCGGCCTCTGACATGCGTTCAGGTGTCCATGGCGGATCGAACACCATGTTGACCGTGACCTCACCCACGCCCGGGACACGGGCCACGGCTTCCTTTACCCAGCCCGGCATTTCGCCGGCCACCGGGCATGCGGGTGCCGTCAGCGTCATGTCGATCGAGACATCCTTGTTGTCGGCAACATCGATCTTGTAGATGAGACCAAGCTCGTAGATGTCGACCGGGATCTCGGGGTCGAACACGGTCTTGAGCTGGTCGATCAGTTCCTGCGTGAACGGGTCGACTGCGGCCTCGTCGGCTGCGGGCGCATCAAGGTTCATTTCCAGCTGGCGGGAGGCGCCGTCGCTCATGCGAAGATGCTCCTGGTCCTCACGAGGGCCGCGATGAAGCGGTCGACTTCCTCGTGCGTATTGTAGAAGGCAAACGAGGCGCGCGCGGTGGCCGGCAGGTTGAAGCGCTCCATCAGCGGCTGCGCACAATGATGTCCGGCGCGCACGGCGATGCCTTGCTGGTCGAGAAGGGTCGCCACGTCGTGCGCGTGCGCACCTTCCATCGTGAACGAAATGATGGCTCCCTTGCCGGGTGCCGTTCCCTGGACGGTGATCCAGTTCAGGCCCGCCAGCCGGTCCATCGCGTGCCGGAGCAGCGCTTCCTCGTGCCTCACAAGGTCCATGCGGTTGAAGCTGTTCAGGTACTCGATCGCGGCCCCGAGTCCGACAGCCTGCATGATGGGCGGCGTGCCGGCCTCGAAGCGCTGGGGTGACTTCCCATAGGTGACCCGGTCGCGGTGGACCTCGTCGATCATCTCGCCGCCACCCCTGAAGGGTGGCAGGGTTTCGGCCCAGCGTGCGGCCATGTAGAGGACGCCGATGCCCGTGGGACCGTAGAGCTTGTGGCCGGTGGCGACATAGAAATCGCAGCCAAGGTCAGCAACATCGACAGGTGCATGCACCGAAGCCTGGCAGCCATCGAGCAGGACCGGGATGCCCCTGTCGTGGGCAAGGCGCACGATCTCGCGCGCGGGCGTGACGGTGCCCAGCACGTTGGACATGTGGGTCAGCGTGACCAGCCTGACCTTCGGGGTCAGCAGGCGCTCAAAGGCCTCGAGATCGAGGGTCCCGTCGTCGCGGACCGGCGCCCACTTCAGCACCGCGCCAAGGCGCTCGCGCAGGAAGTGCCAGGGCACGATGTTCGAGTGGTGCTCCATCTCGGAGAGCACGATCTCGTCGCCCGGCCTGATGGACTGGCCCAGCGCGTTGGCGACAAGATTGAAGGCATCGGTTCCGCCGGCAGTAAAGATGACCTGCGAGGGGTCAGGCGCATTGAGGAAACGGGCGACGGCATGGCGCGCACCCTCGTAGGCATCGGTCGCAAGGGTCGAGAGCGTGTGGAGGCCGCGATGCACGTTGGCGTTCGAGGTCTCGGCGAACGCCCGGACGCGGTCGAGGACGAACGCTGGTTTCTGGGCCGAGGCGGCATTGTCGAAGTAGATGAGCGGCTTGCCGTTGACCGAGCGCGAGAGGATTGGAAAGTCGGCGCGGACGGCGGCAACGTCGAAGGGGCGGTGCGACGGGACGGCGGCGGTCGAGGCTCTCATGCGGGTACCTCTTTCTGAAGCAGGTTACGCCTGGCCCAGGCCTCGAGGTTGTCGCGCAGGGCGTCCGGCGCGTGGTCGGTCACCTGCTGGACGAAAGCTTCGAGCAGCATGTCGCGTGCCTGCACGGCTGGAATGCCGCGTGACTGCAGGTAGAACATCTGCGTCGGGTCGAGCGAGGCGATCGTGGCCCCGTGGCCGCACTTCACGTCGTCGGCGTAGATCTCAAGTTCGGGCTTGTGGAAGATCTCTGCGCCCTCCTCGAGCAGCAGGCCGCGGGCCATCTGGTGGCTGTCGGTGCCCTGGGCGACCTCGTCCACCACCACCTTGCCCTGCACGGCTCCGCGGCCCTTGCGGGCGGCAATGCCCTTGGCGAGCAGGCGGCTTGTCGTGCGCGGCGCCGCGTGATGGAGCGTGATCGAAAGATCGACCTGGTGGCCTGCAGGCGCGGCATAGGCGCAGGCGAGATCGCACTGGGCCCCTTCGCCGGCGAGCCGCACACTTGCCTGCTGGCGCAGGAGACCCGCGCCGCGCGCCAGCGCGACATGCCCATAGCGTGCCCCGGCGGCCAGCTCGACGCTGCCATCCTGGATGAGGACCGCGCCTTGTGTCCCGCACGAGAGACGGATGTGCATGAGGCTAGCGCCACGGCCAAGGGTGATCGCCAGGCGGCTGGTGGCGAGCGCATCGCGTGTCGCATCCGCGTCGGTGATCTCGATCAGGGTCAGGCGGGCCTCTTCCTCGAGCACAATCGCCGAGCGGTCATGCGACATGGTCCCGGAGAGGCTGATGCTGTTCTGCACCACGAGGGGCCTTGCGACGGCTACGCCGCGGCCCACGCGTACAAGAATGCCGTCGGTTGCAAAGGCAAGGTTCAGGTTGTCGATCGCACTGCCCGAGGGCTCGAGGAAGGGGCGCAGCCACAGTGAGGGAATCTCGAGCGTGTCGGCGAGGCGCAGCACCTCGAAACCGTCCGGCAGCGAACCGGCTGCGGGAACCTGCGTGAGGCGGCCATTCGCAAGGCCGACATGGTGCGCGTCGACCGGCACCGCGGCGTTTGACTGGACGGGTGCGCGCACGGGCTCAGCGAGCGGCAGTGCGGTCGTGCGCCTGTTGGCAAGGTCGGCGTATTTCCACTGCTCGTCGCGGCGACCGGGCAACCCGCTCAGCACGACGCGCGCGAGCGCTTCCGCCCGGACCTGGCGCATCCAGTCGCCGCCGGGGAGGCTGGCTGCCGCCTGCGACCAGACATGTTCGAGACCCTGCTCGAAGGCCTGGCGTGTGGCCGATGATTTTGCGGGACGTGCCGACATCAGGCGACCTTCACGATGCCGTCATAGCCTTCAGCCTCGAGGCGGCGTGCCAGTTCGGGGCCGCCCGAGGTGACGATGCGCCCGCCGGCCAGCACGTGGACGAAATCAGGCGCGATATAGTCGAGCAGGCGCTGGTAGTGCGTGATCATCAGGAAGCTGCGGTCGGGCGCACGCAGCGCATTGATGCCGCCCGCGACGACCTTGAGGGCGTCGATGTCGAGACCTGAGTCCGTCTCGTCGAGGATTGCGAGTGCGGGCTTCAGGATGGCCATCTGCAGGACCTCGTTTCGTTTCTTCTCGCCGCCGGAGAAGCCGACATTGACGGGTCGCTTGACCATCTCGTCGCTCATGTTGAGCTTCTCGCGCTCTTCCTTCACGCGGCGCAGGAAGGTGACGGCGTCCGGCTCCTTCTCGCCACGCAGCCTTGCCTGTGCGTTCACGGCGGCGCGCAGGAAGTTGATCGTGGTCACGCCCGGGATCTCGACCGGGTACTGCATGGCGAGGAAAATGCCGGCGGCGGCGCGTTCCTCGGCGGGCATGGACAGCAAGTCCCTGCCCTGCCAGGTCACCGTACCTCCCGTGACCTCGTAGCCGGGCTTGCCGGCCAGAACATGCGAGAGGGTCGACTTGCCCGAGCCGTTCGGGCCCATGATCGCGTGGACCTGCCCCGGCGCGATGGAGAGCGTCAGGCCCTTGAGGATCGCCCTGTTGCCGGCGTTTGCGTGAAGGTCCCTGATATCAAGCATCGTCGTCGTTCCTGTAGGGGACGGGGGCGCGGTCGCGACCCCGGAAGAGGCGCTGCACTGACCACCAGGCCCCGGACACAAGGGCTGCCACGAGGGCCACTACGAGCAGCGTCGAGGCGATTGCGGCCACGAGCACGATCACGCACACCGCCAAAACGATCGAGGCCAGCACGGTCAGCCAGCCCCGGAGCGTGACCGGCCTGAGGCGGCGCCAGTTGATGTAGATGCGGGTGTCGCTGTCGTGATGGGTCATCCCACACTTCCCTCCAGGCTCACGCCGATGAGCTTCTGCGCCTCGACGGCGAACTCCATCGGCAGGTGCTGGAGCACCTCGCGGCAGAAGCCGTTGACGATGAGCGTCACGGCTTCCTCGGCGGGGATCCCGCGCGACAGGCAATAGAAGAGCTGGTCGTCGCTGATCTTCGAGGTGGTGGCCTCGTGCTCGAACTGGACGGTGGGGTTGCGGGCCTCGACATAGGGGACCGTGTGGGCGCCGCAGCGGTTGCCGATGAGGAGCGAGTCGCATTGCGTGTAATTGCGGGCGTTCTCGGCGCGCGCATGGGCGCTGACGAGACCGCGATAGGTGTTCTGGGCGCGCCCGGCGCTGATCCCCTTGGAGATGATGCGCGAGGAGGTGTTGCGGCCGAGATGGACCATCTTGGTGCCGGTATCGGCCTGCTGGAAATTGTTGGCGATGGCGATCGAGTAGAACTCGCCCACCGAGTGGTCGCCGCGCAGGATGCAGCTTGGGTACTTCCATGTGATCGCCGAACCGGTCTCGACCTGCGGCCAGCTTTTGCGCGATCGCGCGACGCGGCAGTCGCCCCGCTTGGTGACGAAGTTGAAGATCCCGCCCTTGCCGTTTTCGTCGCCGGGGTACCAGTTCTGCACGGTCGAGTACTTGATCTCGGCGTCGTCAAGGGCGACGAGCTCGACGACGGCGGCGTGGAGCTGGTTCTCGTCGCGCATCGGCGCGGTGCAGCCTTCAAGGTAGGAGACGTAGGAGCCCTTGTCGGCGATGATCAGCGTGCGCTCGAACTGGCCGGTCTGCGCCTCGTTGATGCGGAAATAGGTCGACAGTTCCATCGGACAGCGCACGCCCGGCGGCACGTAGACGAACGAGCCGTCGCTGAACACGGCCGAGTTCAGGGTCGCGAAGAAATTGTCTGTGTTGGGCACGACGGTGCCCAGGTACTTGCGCACGAGGTCGGGGTGCTTCTGCAATGCCTCCGACATGGGGCAGAAGATGACGCCGGCCTCGGCGAGCTTGCCCTTGAAGGTGGTCGCGACCGAGACGCTGTCGAAGACCGCATCGACGGCGACACCGGCGAGCAGTTTCTGCTCTGTCAGCGGGATGCCGAGCTTCTTGTAGGTCTCGAGCAGCTTGGGGTCGACCTCGTCGAGGCTCTCGAGCTTCGGCTTGGACTTGGGCTCGGAGTAATAATATGCGTCCTGGTAGTCGATCCGCGGATAGTTGAGCTTCGCCCAGTCGGGTTCGCGCATCGCGAGCCAGCGCTCGAAGGACTGCAGGCGCCATTCGAGCATCCAGGCGGGCTCGTTCTTCTTGGCCGAGATGTAGCGCACGATGTCGGCGTTGAGGCCCTTGGGGGCCTTTACGCTCTCGATGTCGGTGACGAAGCCATACTTGTAGCGTTCGCCCGCCTGGGACTGGACTGTGTCGATTGTTGCCTGGTCAGCCATGTTTTTTTCCTTATGCGGCTGCGCGGGAACGGGCCCGCGTCACGATCTTGCCCCAGGCGCCCGCGAAGGCTTCGATGTCCTGTTGCGTGGTCTGCCAGCCTGTAGAGATGCGGATGGCACAGCGCGCAAGATCCGGATCGATGCCCATCGCGTCAAGTACGTGGCTGCGCGCGACGCGGCCTGATGAGCAGGCTGATCCGGCGCTGACCGAGAAGCCATCGAGGTCGAGTGCGATCACGAGCGTCTCGGCCGGCACGCCAGGCGCGGCGATGCAGGTCGTGTTGAAGACGCGCGGGCTATCGCTGCCAAAGACGACGGCGTCAGGGCAGGCGTCGCGCAGGCGCCGCTCGAGTTCGTCGCGCAGCGCGGGCGGCGGCGCGGTCAGTGCTTTCAGCGCAGCGGCAAAGCCTGTGATGGCGGCGGTTGCCTCGGTTCCTGCCCTGAGGCCCCGTTCCTGGCGGCCGCCAAGGATCTGCGGTGCGATCCTCACGCCTTGCTTTGCGACCAGGGCACCGGCTCCCTGCGGACCGCCTACCTTGTGGGCGCTGAAGGTGATGATGTCGGCGCCGAGATCGGCGAGGCGTGCGGGGATCTTGCCGGCGGCCTGGACGGCATCGGCATGCAGGCGCGCGCCGTGTTGCGCACAGGTGGCTGCGATCGCCGCCAAGGGCTGGATGACGCCCGTCTCGTTGTTGACGGCCATCACGGAGACAAGCGCCCTTCCCTTGCCCTCGCGCAGGTGAGCCTCAAGCGCCTGCGGGTCGATCGTGCCTTCGGGCGTGACGGCAAGTTCGCTCACGCGCAGGCCCGGGAAGAGTTCGGCGGCGCGGCGGGCCGCATTCAGGACACTGTCATGCTCGATGGCCGAGACGACCAGGCGCGTGAAGCGCTGGCCCTGTTCGGCCGCCGCCTGGAGCGACCCGACGAGCGCGAGGGTGTTGGCTTCAGTGCCACCACTGGTGAAGGTGACATCCTCGGGCGCGGCCCCTGCGAAGCCGGCGATGGTTGCGCGCGCCTCTTCCACGAGGTGGCGCGCCTGCCGCCCTTCCGCATGCACCGACGAGGGGTTCGCCGGCGCCTCCAGCGCAGAGAGCATCGCCGCCCGCGCTTCGGGCCTCAGAGGCGATGTGGCATTGCAGTCCAGATAGACCCGCATGAATCCTTCGACCGACCGGCGGTCCTATTCAGCCGCCGTCTGCTGGTGGTGGACGGGCTGCTCGATGGGGCGGCTCATGCCGAGGACGCGCTTGTTGACGACGTCGGCCAGCGTCACACCGCTCAGGAAGATGTGGATCTGGCGGCCGAGCTCTTCCCAGAGGTCGTGCGTCACGCAGCGGCCGTTCTGGCCGGTGCAGCCCTTGGGAGAGGCCAGGTCGCAGCGCGTGGCGCGCAGCGGCTCTTCAACCGCGATCATGATGTCGGCAATCCGGGTTTCCTCGGCCGGGCGGGCCAGGCGATAGCCGCCGCCGGGGCCGCGGGCGCTGACCACGAGGCCGCCGCGGCGCAGGCCGGCGAACAGCTGCTCGAGGTAGGACAGGGAAATCTCCTGCCGCTGGGCGATCTCGTTCAGGGCCACGGGCTTTCCCTGGCTGCTGCGGGCCAGGTCGACCATGGCCATGACCGCGTATCTGCCTTTCGTGCTCAAGTTCATCGTCGTTCTCCCATTCTTTGGTGTGCCTGACGGGCCCACGACGCCGGATTTTCTTGATTTTTCGCCCGGTAACCGTGGTAGAAAGCGCCCGACATCCAACAACGGTGGGCATATAGATTTCCCTAGCCTGATGGTCAAGTATTGGGGGCAAGAGCTTCTGCTGAAATTTCTCTTTCCCTTACGTAACAATGACTTGAGGCATCATGCGACATATTCGGAAATCCAAGACACCGGCTCAAGTAATAGACCGAAAAGAGGCAACCGATCCGCATGCCCGACGAGATTTTCGCAGGCCCCTCCGGACGGCTTGAAGGGAAGTACAAGCACCAGAAGCACAAGTCCGCGCCGATCGCCCTGATCCTGCATCCCCACCCGCGCAGAGGCGGGACCATGAACCACAGGGTCGCCTACGAGATGTTCTATGCGTTCCAGCGCCGGGGGTGCTCGGTGCTGCGGTTCAATTTCCGCGGCGTCGGCCGCAGCCAGGGCACCTATGACGGGGGCATCGGCGAATTGTCGGCCGCCGCGGCCGCGCTTGACTGGCTTCAGGTGATGAACCCCGGCGCGCAGACCTGCTGGGTGGCTGGCATCTCGTTCGGCGCCTGGATCGGCATGCAGCTCCTCATGCGCCGCCCGGAGATCCATGCCTTCATCTCGGTCGCGCCGCCGGCGAACATCTATGACTTCTCGTTCCTTGCGCCCTGCCCGGCCTCGGGTCTCATCGTTCATGGACGCAATGACACCGTGTCCCCGGAGGGTGACGTGCAGAAGCTGGTGGACCGGCTGAACGCGCAGCGCGGCATCAAGATCACGCAGGTCAAGATCGAGGGTGCGAACCATTTCTTCGACAACCATACGCCGGACCTGATCCAGAGCGTGGACGACTATCTCGACATGCGCATGCCGCCGGTCGAGGAGCCGGCCTGACGCCAGGCCATCGGGGAAGCAACAACGGATCCTGAACCATGAGCGGCCTGCGGTCTGCCTTCATGAACGAGTTCGCCGCGCGCGGACACATGCACCAGAGCACCAATGCCGAGGCGCTGGATGCGCTGATGGCCGGATCGGTCGTTCCCGGCTATATCGGCTTCGACTGCACCGCGCCCAGCATGCATGTGGGCAATCTCACGCAGATCATGCGCCTCAGGGTGCTGCAGCGAAACGGGCACAAGCCGATCGTGGTGATCGGCGGCGGCACGACGAAGATCGGCGATCCGTCTGGCAAGGACGAGACACGCCAGCTCCTGACCGAGGCGACAATCGCGCACCACAAGGCCCGGTTCGGTGAGATCTTCCGCCGGTTCCTGACCTTCGGCGACGGACCGACGGATGCGATCATGGTCGACAATGCCGACTGGCTCGACCAGCTGCCCTATATTCCTTTCCTGCGGGACATCGGGCGCCACTTCTCGGTCAACCGCATGATCACGATGGACAGCGTGAAGCTGCGCCTCGAGCGCGAGCAGCCGCTATCGTTCCTCGAATTCAACTACATGATCCTGCAGGCCTATGACTTCGTCGAGCTCTACCGGCGCTTCGGCTGCCGACTGCAGATGGGTGGCTCGGACCAGTGGGGCAACATCGTTTCGGGCATCGACCTGGCGCGGCGCACGGACAATGTCGAACTGTTCGGGCTGACGTCACCGCTGATCACCACCGCATCCGGCGCCAAGATGGGCAAGACGGCTGCGGGCGCGGTGTGGCTGTCGGCGGACATGCTCTCGCCCTATGACTACTGGCAGTACTGGCGCAATGTCGACGACGCGGAGGGCGGTCGCTTCCTGCGCAGCTTCACGGACCTGCCACTGGACGAGATCGCGCGGCTCGAAGCCCTGCAGGGTGCCGAGCGCAATGATGCCAAGAAGGTGCTGGCCGTCGAGGCAACGGCGCTGTGCCACGGACGGGCTGAGGCCGAAAAGGCTGCCGACACGGCGCGCCAGACCTTCGAAGGCTCGGGCGTATCGGCCAACCTGCCGACGCTCGAGGTGCCGGCCAGCGAGATCGATGCCGGGATCGGCGTTCTTGCGGCCTTCACGCGGGCGGGACTGACGTCATCAAATGGCGATGCGCGCCGGCAGGTCAGCGGCGGGGGCTTGCGCGTGAACGACGAGCCCGTGACGGACGAGAAGATGGTCATCGGCCGGGCGCATCTGCGCGATGGCGCGATCAAGCTGTCGCTCGGCCGCAAGAAGCATGTCCTGATCCGACCAGCCTGACGCGCGCGGGATCAGTTGGCCTTCGGGCGCACGGCCACGGCCGGCACGCCGGGGCCTTCCCTCGGCATGGGCAGCGGCATGGGCGCGGCGGCTTCGGGCTTGGCACCCTGGAACATTTTCCGCAGGAAGCCCGGCGCAAGCACCGAGATCGGGTTGACCGACACTTTCAGGTCGTCCACGTCACCCCTGACACCGTAGGTCACGGCGAAGATGCCTTCGCCATCCTTGGATCCCAGGATATCACCAACCAGCGGCACGCCCTCGAAGATCGAGTTGATGCCATAGAGCGGCACGATGGTGCCGTTGAGGTCAAGCTTGTCGGAATTCTGGTTGAAGGTTCCCTGCAGCGTCAGGCCGATCGCGGGACCCGAGGCGCGGCCATCGGACAAGGTGAGCACGCCCGCGCGGCCCTTCACGGTCTGCTCGAGCCGGGTGAAGGTCACGCCTTCGCCGCGCAGCAGATCGACGATGCCCGTGAAGGAACCGGCCGACAGGAGGCGGGCAAAGAAGGGCTGGTCGACGATGCGGAAGTCGTCCATCACGATCCGGCCGTCGAAGGCGGCTTCGGTCCTGACGCCCTGCAAAAGGGGGGCGAGGTCGGCCTCGACGCGCAGGTCGCCGCCGAGCAGGCTGCGGAAGCCCGTGACGCCGCGCAGCAGGCGGCCGGCGTCGTTGCTCGCCAGGCGGAACTTGCGGGTGCCGTCGGTGCCGGTCGACAGTTCGCCCGAGACGCGCGCATTCTGGTCAAGCGCCGCAAGCGAGAACCGCGTGAGACGGTCGCCGTCGTCGGCATAATCGAAGCGCACGGAGGTCATCGACACGCCTGCCTTCAGGTGCAGCGTCGCGAGATCGACCGTGATGCCGAGCGGCGGGCTTGGCTGCTTCTTGCCCGCGGCTTCGGGCGGAACGGTGTCTTCGTCGTCGCTGTCGAACATGCCGCCGGCATCGAGGGCCTTTCCTTTGACCGATGCCGTCACAGGCTTGCCAGGCAAGGCCTTGTAGGCCAGCGCGAAGTCGTTGCGCCGGCCCAGCTCGACATGGGTGAAATCGGCCAGCGCCACCTTTCCGCCAATGAGGGCGATGCGGCCTTGCGCCTTCACGTCACGGCCGTTCAGGTCGATGCTGTCGATGTCGATGGCGTCGGCCGACTTCATCACCACCCTTGCCTTGAGGCGTGCGCCCGCATCCTCGGGCTTGGCCCAATTGAGTTCGGGGATCGACAGCCTGGCGCCCGTCAGGTTGGCATCAATGATGGCGTTGCGGATCTCGCCCGAGCGGCCTGTCAGTTGTGCCACGATCTCGGTCCGGCCCTCGAGATAGGGGGACATGTCAAGGCCGAAGACGCCGCGATCGGCGTCGGACATCGTGGCAGTGATATCGATCTGCGTGCAGTTGACGGCCTTGCCCGTGAAATCCTCGAGCCACTGGAAGCCGACTGGTGCGTTGTTGATCTTGACCGCACCGAGGGCCTTCATGCCCTGCGTGTCGAGGGCCAGGGAGAACTTTCCGCCTGTGAGTGCAAAGCGGTCGTTGATCGGAAGCTTGATATCGGACAGTTCGGCGTTGACCTTGATGCCGATATCCTCGGTACGGACATCGCGCAACATGGGGATTGCAAACACGAACTCGGCACTGGTCGTGCCACCGGCCTTTGCCGCAGGGATGCCAAAGCGGGACGGATAGCCGAGCCGCGGAAGATCGAGGAGCATCAAGAGGTCACGGGTCGGGCCGGCGACCGAGCCCTCGATGTTGCCGACGGCGCCGGTCTTGTGCAGCTCGTTGATCAGGATGCTGCCCTTGCGCAGGGCAACTGCACCGACATTGCCTGAGGCGAGCTCGCCGCGGAACGTATCGCCGCTCAGCAGCGCCTTGCCGCTGACGCCAGTGATGTCGGGCAGGCCCGGCAGATAGGTGAGGCGCAGGCCCGCCAGGTCGAGCGCGATGCTCATCATCTCGTCTGGGATGCGGTCGTCGACGACGGCGCCCGGCGCGAGATCCACCTTGATTTCGGCCGCGCGGATCGCGCCTTCGTGGATGTTGGTCAGGATCCAGTCACGGGCGCCGGGAACGGTGCCCGCGGGCCAGAGCATCTTGAGATCGGGGATGGAGAGGTCCTTGACGGTGCCCGCAAGGCTCACGCCCATGGAGACGGGGTGGTCGACCAGCGATCCGGCAAGCTGCAGCTCGAAGGAACCTTTGCGGGCCGACACCTCGTCGATGACAAGGGTTTCGGCCGGCGCGTCGAAGGTCCCGCGGAACCGCGCCGTCTCGAGCGAGAAGCCCCGCTCGAACAGGTTGGGTGCATCCATGAAGATGTTCTCGGCCGACCAGTCCGCGCTGAGCGACTGGAGCGCACCTTCCGGCGTGAAGCGCAATTCCCCCTCGCCCCTGACGAGGCCGCGGATGGACTTTCCCTTCCAGGTCATTTCCGACAGCGTGTACCGACCAGTCGACAGGTCCATCTCGGCGGTGAGTGCTGCCTCGCGCAAATGGACGGGCTCGTGCTTGAGCGCCGGCAGGGTCAGGTCGCCTTCGCCCGCGTTCAGCCAGAACTTGCAGCGCTGAGGCTCGGCCTTGATGGTCATGCTGCAGGCAAGGTTCCCCGAGACGGGGATCTCAAGGCCTTTCAGGAACTGCAGGCCGGACCCGTTGGCTGCAAGCTGGCTCAGCATCACGGGCTTGAAGTCGGCCTCGAGTGTCACAACCTCGCTGCCCTTGGTGTAGCGGGCGGACCCGGCGAACTGCCAGGTCTTGCCGCCAGACAGCTTGACCGGCGCGCTGATGGAGACGGTGACCCCGTTGGGCCTGCGTTCAAAGACGAGCGATGCCTTTTGCGCCACCCAGCTCGACTTCGTCTCTTCGTCGAATACCGACAGGCGCGCCTCGAGAATCGCAAAACGCTTCAGGGCGCGGGTTGCGGTGTCGGTGGGCGCGGGATCGAGCATCGCCTTGATGACGTCGGCCGCAACGGTCTCGTCGGTCGGTGCCTGCGACGAGGCTGCGGCCTTGCCCGGAAGACCCACCTGGAGGCCCAACTGGATCCCGCCACCGGTCCTTCGCACGACGTTGGCCGAGACGCCCACCAGTTCGATGGTCGTGGGCGCGGCCGTGCCCTGCAGCAGCGCCGGGCCGGACAGCGTGACATTCGCCTTGGGAACTCGCGCGATGACACCTTCGTTGTCGTCGACGATGCGCACCCCGACGAACTGCAGGTGGGCAAGCTTGCGGCCCTCGGACCAGGCAATCACGCTGTCATCGAAGCGCACCTTCACGCCGGTGAGGCCCGCGTTGAGCATTGCCTCGACCTGCGGCGTGAGGATGCCGAGCGATACGGGACCATTCATGGCGCGCCACGCAAAGAGGCCTGCCAGCGCCAGCACGAACACTGCCGCGACCGCTCCGATGCGCAGGGACCATTTGCGGACTTGGGCTGTCAGCACGCGGTGGCGGCTCCGGTTGGGAGATGCAGGCCTTGATTGGCTGAACAGCTGCAGCGTATGACGGCGCCTGCGGGGCGGCAGGCCGGCAGGCCGTATTGGCCCTCTGGCACGCCCCGCCACAATTCCTTCCTCGAACCGGCATCTTGCGGAGACAGTTTCAGCATGACCAAGGATCTGAACGTGGGCGACAAGGCCCCGGCTCTCAGCCTCGCGACTGACGGGGGCGGACGCATCAGTCTTAAAGACCTCACGGGCAAGCCGATAGTCCTTTATTTTTATCCCAAGGACGATACCTCGGGCTGCACCCGCGAGGCGGTCGCGTTCACCGCCCTCCTGCCGAAGTTCAGCCGGCTCGGCGTGCAGGTCGGCGGCGTCTCGAAGGACAGCGTCGAATCTCACGCCAAGTTCAAGGCCAAGCACGACCTCAGCGTGGTGCTGGCGTCGGATCCCGATGGCAAGGTTGTGCAGTCATACGGGTGTTGGGTCGAGAAGTCGCTCTATGGGCGCAAGTACATGGGCATCGACCGGTCGACGTTCCTGATCGATCCAAAGGGCAAAATTGCGCGGATCTGGCGAAAAGTGAAGGTGCCCGGACACGCGGAAGAAGTGCTGGCCGCCGCCAAGGCCATGGCTAATCCTTCCTAAACAATATGTAAGGAAATCAAGGATTTCTCTGTCTTGGCGAATTGCTTCAAATCCGTAACAATCTCCGGGTATCCGGGACCTGCCCTCTTCCCCCAAGGCGGGGCCTCCGGCCAGGTCCTGCCAGCCGCGTTGGGAATATGAGGTAGCGCATGTCCACGTCACCCGTGGCCGGTTTGTTTTCCCTGCTGAACCGGTTCTTTCCGCACCGCCAGTTCTATCTTCGCAGCCGCGGGTCCGTGACGTTCGTCGAATTCAGTCCGACATTCCAGGTTACGGTCGCGTTCGCACTGTTCTCGCTGCTGTGCTGGCTCGTCTATGCCTCGATCGTGGTGATCTTCAAGGAACAGATCATTTCGGTGAAGGACCAGCGCTATGCGAGCATGCAGGACGTCTACGAAGCCAAGCTTTCCCAGCAGCAGCTTGCCTATGACGAACTGAACGGCCTGCTGGTCCTCGCGGAAGAGCGCTTCCAGAACGCGACGCGAGACCTTGAATCGAAGCACCGCCAGCTGACGGCCCTTTTGATGCAGAAGCAGGCGATGGACAAGCGCCAGATCGGCCTGCGCCGGCAGGTGGCCGACATGGGCCGCTATGGCGGTCCGGTGTTCGCGCGGGCGCGCGGACCCAGCGAGACCAGCAACACGATCCAGATGCAATCGGCTTCGATTGCGCCGGCACCCCGGCAGGGACGTCCCCAGCGCACGATCAGCGACGGGGCGCTTGGAACGGTGGCGGCATCGGTCGGACCGCGTGGCGGCGCCTCGACCGCGAAGGCTGCTCTGGCCCAGAACCACGTGGTGCAGAAGATCGCCGCTCTCGAGGATCGGCTTGAGCTGATCAAGAAGAGCCAGGTGGCACTGCTCAGCGACCTGCGCGAGGGCGCGGCACGCCGGATGGAGCGCTTCGAGGGTATTCTGAAAACGGCCGAAATGCCTGTTGATACGGTGATCGCGCAGGTTGGCGGCGGCGCCGCGAAGCGCAAGCTGGGCGTCGGCGGTCCATTCCTCGCGGCGGGGCTTGGTGCAGAAATCCGCGCGGCTGCGGGGGACGGAATTGATGACTTCGAGCGCGAGTTCGCCGACGTCGCCGAGATCTACAGCCGGCTCGACAGCCTTACGACGGCGATGACGCGCCTGCCGCTTGTCACGCCGATCGAACATGGCCAGTATCGCTCAACCAGTGGTTATGGTTACCGCGTCGATCCCTTCACGGGACGCTTGGCATTCCATGCAGGTGCCGACATGGCTGGCGAGTTCAACACGCCGATCATGGCGCCGCTGAAAGGGCGCGTCGTGTTCTCGGGCCTCAGGGGTCCGTACGGGCTTTGCATCGATATCGAGCATGGCGGCGGCGTGCGCACGCGTTATGCACATTTGAAAACTAGCCTTGTGAAGCCTGGAGACGTAGTGCAATTCAAGCAGAAGATTGGTACGATGGGTTCAAGCGGTCGCAGCACCGGACCTCACCTGCATTATGAGATCTGGTTCAACGACGTTGTCAGAAACCCAATGAAATTCTTCGATGCGGGGCGAAATGTTTACAAGGGGTAGCAAGGGTAATCCTCCAACGAACTCGGGCAATCTGCCATTGCCCCAGCAGCAGAAGCGCGTTGGACGTTCGGCTCCGTCGATCATTTCCGATGACCTGGTCGTGATCGGGACGCTTACCTCGACCGGCGACATCCAGATCGATGGTCGCGTCGATGGCGACATTCGCTCGGGTTCCGTGACGATTGGCGAGCGCGCCAATTTCGAAGGCGAGATTGTTGCCGAGGAATGCACGATCCGCGGCCGCGTCAACGGTGTCGTGCGCGCGCGCAAGGTCCATCTGTCGAGCACGTGCCACATGGAAGGCACGATCCTGCACGAGGTGCTGGCCGTCGAAGTCGGCGCCTTCTTCGAGGGATCCTGTCGGCACAGCGCCGACCCGCTCTCGGAAACGGCCGGCAAGCCCGAACCGAAGGCCAGCTTCGAGCCGAAGCGTGATCTCGCGGCCGCTCCGGCCGTGGCGCCTGCCCCCGCGGCACCCGCTGCACCGGCCTCGTCGCCCAACTTCCCGCGGACCGTCAATCCGGGTGCGACGCGCACGACGAGCACGGGCAGCCTTCTCGGCGCGATCAAGTCGCGCCAGTAAGGCTTCAAGCTTCAGAGCAGATCTTCGACAGGCGGCGCATCTGCGCCGCCTTTCAGTTTCTGGGCGAGCGAGGCCTGCATGAATGCATCGAGATCGCCGTCGAGAATGTCCTGGGGCGAGTAGCTCTGCGTTCCTGTCCTCAGGTCCTTGACCAGTTGGTAGGGCTGAAGGACATAGCTGCGGATCTGGTGCCCCCAGCCGATGTCGGTTTTCGTCGAATTGATGGCCTGCGCTGCCGCCTCGCGCTTCTCGAGCTCGAATTCGTAAAGGCGTGACCGCAGCATGGCCCAGGCCGTTGCGCGGTTCTTGTGCTGCGAGCGATCATTCTGGCACGACACCACGATGCCTGTCGGGATGTGCGTGATGCGGATGGCGCTCTCGGTCTTGTTGACGTGCTGGCCGCCGGCGCCGCTGGCGCGATAGGTATCGATGCGCACGTCCTTGTCGGAGATGTCGATCTCGATCGAATCGTCGATCACCGGGTAGACCCACACGCTGGCAAAGCTCGTGTGGCGCCGTGCGTTCGAATCGAACGGAGAGATCCGCACGAGGCGGTGTACGCCCGACTCGGTCTTGCACCAGCCAAAGGCATTTTCGCCCTTGATGAGGATTGTCGCCGACTTCAGGCCTGCTTCTTCGCCGAGGCTTTCTTCAATCAGTTCCCACTTGAAGCCCTTGCGCTCGGCCCAGCGCGTGTACATGCGAAACAGCATGGAGGCCCAGTCCTGGCTCTCGGTACCGCCGGCGCCGGCATGGATTTCAACGTAGCAGTCGTTGCCGTCGGCTTCGCCCGAGAACAGCGACTGCATCTCGGCCTGCCGCGCGCGGGCGCAGAGGTCGCGTAGCCCCTGCTCGGCCTCGGCCGTCATGGCGGCGTCGGCTTCCTCGGCCGCCATCTCGATGAGCATGATGGAATCGTCAAAGTCCCGCACGAGGGTTTCGTAGGACTGGAGCGATGACTCGAGCTTGTTTCGCTCACGCATCATCTTCTGCGCGGCGGAGGGGTCGTTCCAGATCGATGGGTCTTCGGCCCTGGCGTTCAGTTCGTCAAGGCGGCGGCGCGCGACATCCGGGTCAAAGATGCCTCCTCAGCAGGGACAGCGATTGCCTCACCTGCTCAGCCAGTGTTTCCATTTCAGCGCGCATGTTTCACTTTTCCATTCCCGGGGCACGGCCTTCCGGCCGTTGTCCCGCTGGTCACAAGAGGATGCTAGTAGAGGCCCCAGTTCGTCTGGTTGCCGGGTCCGTTGGCTTCCTCGGTGTCGCCGTCATTGGTGGTACCGGCAGCGCCCCAGCCATCGCCCCGGGCAACGTAGCCTGAACCAGGCTCGGTTCCAGCCTTGAAGGCCTCGAGCACGGCGCCGGTTGCCGAGGGCTGGCCCGACTTGAGGTCGACCCGCACCATGCGGATGCCGGGTGGCACCCGGAAGGGAACGGGCGGCTGCTTGCCGACGGCCTCGGCCATGAAGTCCCTGAAGATGGGAGCGGCGTTCTGGCCGCCGGTTTCACCATGGCCCATGGACATCGGCTGGTCGAAGCCGATGTAGATGCCAACCGTGAGGTTCGGCGAGAAACCCACGAACCAGGCGTCCTTGTAGTCGTTGGTGGTTCCGGTCTTGCCGGCCAACGGCACGCCGACCGAGCGAACGACCATCGCGGTACCACGCTCGATGACACCTTCAAGCATGTGCGTGATCTGGTAGGCCGTCCGCGGATCGAGGATGGGCTCTGCGTCGCTTTCGATCAGCGGTTCTTCCTGGTCCTGCCAGCTGTCGGCGTTGCAACCCTCGCAGACCCGGTTGTCGTGACGGAAGATTGTCTTGCCGTGTCGATCCTGGATGCGGTCGACGAGCGTGGGTACCACGCGCTTGCCGCCATTCACGAATGTCGAATAGGCCTGGACCATGCGCACGATCGTGGACTCGGTCGAGCCCAGCGCATTCGCCAGCACGGGCAGCATCTTGTCCGTGGTCCCGAGCCGGCGTGACAGTTCGACAACCTTGTCCATGCCTACGTCGGACGCAATGCGCACGGTCATGAGGTTGCGTGACTTCTCGAGGCCCTGGCGCAGAGTCGAGGGGCCTGCATAGCTCTCATCGTAGTTGTCCGGACGCCACATCGGCAGGCCCTGTCCCTGGCTCGCCATGAAGGGCGTGTCGAGGACGATGCTTGAGGGCGTGTAGCCCTCATTGAGCGCGACGGCGTAGACGATCGGCTTGAAGGACGAACCCGTCTGACGATAGGCCTGCCAGGCGCGATCGAATTCGCTGGCGTAGTAGCTGAAACCGCCAACCAGGGCCATGACGCGGCCGGTGTGCGGGTCCATGGCCAGGAGGCCGCCATTGACCTTCGGCACCTGGCGCAGCGTGTAGGCGCCGGTGTTCGGGTTCTCGGGCGTCTTGGGCATGGCCTCGACATAGATCACGTCGCCGGGGGTCACCACTTCACTGGGCTTGCGGATCTCCGGGCCCATGCGGTCGTTGGTGACGAACTTGCGGGCCCACTTCATCTCGGCAAGCGGTATGCGGCCCTCGGAGCCATCGAGGAACGTGATCCTTGCCGCGTCATTGCCAGCGAAGCCTGTAACGGTGGCGAGCTTCCACTCGGGCACATCGCGCAGGAGCGGAACCTTGCCCATGGCCTTCTGCCAGTCGCCCGACAGGTCGACCCGCGAAACCGGACCACGCCAGCCGTGCCGGCGGTCATAGGCGACGAGGCCCTTGCGCAGGGCCTGGACGCCGAAACGCTGCAGTGTCGGGTCAAAGGTCGAGCGCACGGCGAGGCCGCCATCATAGAGCGCCTGGTCGCCATATTTCTGCTGGATCCAGCGACGGATTTCCTCGGCGAAGTATTCGGAATCGGCCGACTGGGCGCCGGGGGGGCGGAACTTCGGCACGAGGTCCTCGGCGAGGGCTCCCCTCGCATCCTCTTCGCTGATCAACTGGTTCTCGGCCATGCGGTCGATGACGTAGTTGCGCCGTTCGATCGCCCGCTTGTACTGGCGCACGGGATGGTAGTTCGATGGCGCCTTTGGCAGGCCGGCGAGATAGGCGGTTTCGGCCAGCGTCAGTTCGTCGAGGGACTTGTCGAAATAGTTGTAGGCGGCGGCCGCCACGCCATAGGAGCCGGAGCCAAGGAAGATCTCGTTCAGGTAGAGCTCGAGGATCTTGTCCTTGGAGTAGGCGTCTTCCAGACGGAAGGCGAGCATCCACTCCTTGATCTTGCGCTCGAGGCTGACTTCGCTGGTGAGCAGGAAGTTCTTCGCAACCTGCTGGGTGATGGTCGATGCACCCTCGGGCCGGCGGCCTCCGTTCGACATGTAATTCTGGAGGTTCGTGTAGACCGCGCGCATCACGCCGTTCAGGTCGCCGCCCGGGTGCGTGTAGAAGTCCTTGTCTTCGGCCGAAAGGAACGCATCGATCACGCCGCGGGGAATGGATTCAATGGGCACGAACAGGCGACGCTCGCGCGCGTATTCGGCGATGAGCGCACCGTCATTGGCGTAGACGCGTGTCGTGATCGGCGGCTGATAGTTGGCCAGCGAACCGTAGTCCGGCAGGTCCTGGCTGAGCTTGTAGAGATACAACGCAATACCGGCAAACACGGAGATCGCGAGGACCGCGATGCCGCCGACGGTGTACGCAATAAATCGATACATGAGTTTAAGCTGTCCTGCGCTAGGGCCTGCGCCGGCGCGTTATAACACAGCGCGCTGCCGGTGCATGCAAATTCAATACGCGGAGGTGGATTGAACCCCCGAAATCCCCCAGCCTTTCTGAGCCTTCCGGGGTCATTCGCGCCCCGACGCCGCATGTTCCCGACCCTTCTTGCCGGGATCCGCGGCGAAGTAGCCGTCGACCGCCCGGGCGATGGCCTCGGCCATGTTGCGGCGCCACTTGCTGCCCCGCATCGCGTTCTCGTCGTCGGCATTTGTCAGGAAACCCAGCTCGACGAGGACCGACGGCACGTCGATCGATTTCAGGACCTGGAAGCCGGCAAACCTGTGAGTCCGTAGGGTTAAGCTTCCGACTGTATGCAGCTGCGGGATGAGGATCTGGGCGAATTGCGCGGAGAGGTTGTTCGTCTCGCGCTGCGCAAGGTCGATGAGGATGCTGGTGACGATGTCGGGCTCGTTGGCGAGATCGATGCCAGCGATGATGTCGGACTGGTTCTCGGAGCGGGCCAGGGCCTCGGCCTCGCGGTCAGAGGCCCTTTCGGACAGGGTGTAGACGGACGCGCCGCGGGCGGTGGCCGCGGGTGCCGCGTCGGCATGGATCGAGATGAAGAGGTCCGCCCTGTTCTTGCGGGCAATCGCGACGCGCGCCTTGAGTGACAGGAAGATGTCCTCGTCGCGGGTCATGATGACCTTGTACCTGCCGGTCTTGCGGAGTTTTTCGGCCAGGCTCTGGGCTACCTTGAGGACGATTTCCTTCTCCTTGGTGCCCGAGACGCCAGTGGCGCCGGGGTCGATGCCGCCATGGCCGGCGTCCACGATGACGACCGGCAGCGCATTGCGCGCGCGCTGGGGCTTGCCGGTGCGGATCTCGGGCTCGGGCTCGGCGAGCTCGGCTGGCCCTTTCCAGCCGGCCGAGGCGGCGTAGTTGGCGGCGTCGGTCGGCGCGAGGTCGAGGACGAGCCGATACTCGCCACTGGCGCCTTCGGGCGGCAGCAGGAAGCGGTTGGCGACCATTGCCGGTCCGGCCAGATCGATGACCATGCGCGAGGTGCCGGGCTTGTAGGAGCCATAGCGGTAACCCCTCACCAGGCCGACCGCATGGCTGCCCGAGCGCGGATCGACGCGCCAGCCCACTTCGGGGAAGTCGATCACGATCCTGTAGGGGGTCTCGAGGGTGAAGAGCTCGAAATCGAGCTTGCGGTCGACCCGCAGGACGATCCGCGTATGGTCCCTGTGCTGGCCCAGCCGCACTTCCGAGATCCAGGCGACCGGCTCGGCCCGGGCGGACGAGCCGGCGAATGCCGCTACGAAGGCAAGCGCCAGCGCCGCCGCCACCAGACGTACGGCGCGCAACGGCTCCAGGGTGTGAAATGCGGCAATTGAGCGAATCATTCCGTTAATATCACTATACAGGGATGATCCTGCCGCAATGACGTTGACGCCGCGTTAGCCAGCGCCGTGGCAGTCTAACGGCGTCCGGTCCGGTTTTCCGCCAGATCGGCACTTGCCGATGGGCCAGCTGACCGGGAAGTTCCGCAAAACGGGGTTTATGCCGTTGCGGCGGGCGGGCAAGACGATTACAAGCGTGTCAGGGTCGTTCCTGCGCAGCGCGTGCGTTGCACAGCACAAAGCCCCATCGCGGCGACTTCGCGGCCGCAACTCGTCCTCGAGATGACGTGCCCGCGACTTTGCCACCCAATTGGCCGGCGATCCCCGCCCGGTCGTGTCAGGGCATTGGAATGCCATGGTAATTCTCGCTTGCCGGATACCGACGCAGAGGGATGGTTTGCTGCCAGCCCCGCCTGCACGCCGTCGGTCCGCGAGCGCCTGCTCAACTTCAAACACAAATCGAGCCCGCCCGCAGGCCTCGTCCGAAGCCCTTCGGACTTACGCCACAGCGGTGCGCGCGGCTCGCAAAGGATCTTCAAATGGCCAAGAGAATGCTGGTGGACGCGAGCCACCTGGAAGAAACACGGGTTGTCATCCTTGATGGCAACAAGGTCGAGGAGTTCGATTACGAGTCTGCCTCACGCCGCCCGCTGAAGGGCAACATCTATCTCGCAAAAGTGACCCGCGTGGAGCCGTCGCTCCAGGCCTGCTTTGTCGAATATGGCGGCAACCGCCACGGGTTCCTCGCCTTCTCGGAAATCCATCCGGACTACTACCAGATCCCGACGGCCGACCGTCAGGCGCTGCTCGAGGCCGCCCGCGCCGACGAGCGCTACTCGGACGATGACAGCAGCGAGGCCGAGAGCGAAGAGAGCGAAGCGCCGTCCGGCCCGGACGACGGCGCCAACGGTGAACCCTTCGATGCCGCCGCGCGCGAAGGCGAGAACGAGCCCGAGATCGTCGAGGTCGTTGCCGAGGAAGGCGACGACGTATGGGTCCATGACCCTGAGACCGGCGCCGACGCCCCTGCCCCGCAGGATGGCCGCGAGGCGCCTGCCCCCGTCGAGGCCGGCGGCGGCCAGGGTGCCAGCGACACGGGCGAGGCAGCAACCGGCGATGCCACTGACGCGCAGGAACGGAGCGACGAGGAGGATGCACTCGAGGAAGTTCCGCGCCGCCAGCCCCGCTCGTTCCGCCGCTACAAGATCCAGGAAGTGATCAAGCGCCGCCAGGTGCTTCTGATCCAGGTCGTAAAGGAGGAGCGCGGCAACAAGGGTGCGGCGCTGACCACCTATCTCTCGCTGGCCGGCCGCTATTGCGTGCTGATGCCGAACACGGACCGGGGCGGCGGGATCTCGCGCAAGATCTCCAATGTCTCGGATCGCCGCAAGCTGAAGGAAATGGCCTCCGAGCTGGAGGTGCCGGAGGGCATGGGCGTCATCATCCGCACGGCGGGTGCCAACCGCACGAAGCAGGAGATCCGCCGGGACTTCGAATACCTGCTCAGGCAGTGGGATTCGGTACGCGACCTGACGCTGCGCTCGACGGCGCCGACGCTGGTCTACGAGGAAGGCAACCTCATCAAGCGGACGATCCGCGACCTTTACTCGAAGGAGATCGACGAGATCCTTGTCGAGGGCGAACTGGGTCACCGCGAGGCGCATGGCTTCATGTCGATGCTGATGCCCAGCCACGCCGACAGCGTGAAGTGGTACCGGGACAATATCCCGCTCTACCAGCGCTATGGGGTGGAGGCCGCACTCGACAGCATGTTCAATCCGACGGTGCGCCTGCGCTCGGGCGGCTACATCGTCATCAACCAGACAGAGGCGCTGGTTGCGATCGACGTGAACTCGGGCAAGTCGACGCGCGAGCACCATATCGAGGATACCGCGCTCAAGACGAACCTCGAGGCAGCCGAGGAGATCGCCCGGCAGCTGCGCCTGCGCGACCTGGCCGGCCTCGTCGTCATCGACTTCATCGACATGGAAGAGCACCGGAACAACCGGTCGGTCGAGAAGCGGCTGAAGGACTGCCTGCGCCATGACCGTGCACGCATCCAGCTGGGCCGCATCAGTCCGTTCGGCCTGCTCGAAATGTCGCGCCAGCGCCTGCGCGCCGGCATGATCGAGGGGGCGACGACACCCTGCCCCCATTGTGAAGGCCGTGGCGTGATCCGCTCGGTAGGTTCGATGGCGCTGCGCGTGCTGCGGGCGATCGAGGAATATTGCCAGCATGACAAGATCCAGGCGGCCACGCTGAAGGTGCCGCCGGAGGTGGCGCTCTACATCCTGAACCACAAGCGCGCCCAGCTGAACGCGATCGAGGAGCGCAACGGGGTCTATATCTACATCGAATCCGTCAATTCGCTGGCCGCGTCGGCCTACGAGATCGAACGCGGAGCGCC
The DNA here is from genome assembly GCA_036840015.1 of Micropepsaceae bacterium. GTDB lineage: Bacteria > Pseudomonadota > Alphaproteobacteria > Micropepsales > Micropepsaceae > SZUA-430. The sequence continues at coordinate 258 of DAISVV010000004.1, read as the reverse complement.
CGTGACGTATGCGCCGCGCAAGGCGGCCGGCGGCAGCGCCGTCACGGTCGAAAGCCAGCTTGATGCAAACGAGCCGGATCCGCTTGACGAGGTCGATGCCGAGGTTTCGGAGGCTTCGGATGAGGAAGAGACCGCCGGCGCGCCTTCCGCGCAGGGGGTCGAGGCGGGTGACGGACGCAATCGTCGCCGGCGCCGCCGCCGTCGCGGTCGCGACCGTGATCGCGAACGTGGGCCGCGTCCCGAGCATGGCGAGGCCAA
>DAISVV010000003.1:0-34552 GCA_036840015.1 Micropepsaceae bacterium | reverse complement strand
ACCCGGCACAGGAACCGCGCATGTTCAGGAACACCGTGCCCGAACTGCCCTCGAAGCCGCGGAAGACGATGTCGCCGCCGTCCCGCGCAACGGCGGGCCGAACGCGCGTCTCGAGCAACTCCTTGATCTGCACGACGATTTCTTCGTCCTTGGGGTCATAGGACTCCGCAAGCCCCGCCCCGCTCTCCTCCGCCTCGAGGACCGCAAGCCCCTTCGTGAAGTGCTCCATGATCGCCCCGAGGATCTGCGGCTTCAGCGACGCCCAGTCGCCACCGCCCTTGGTGACCGTCACGAAGTCTGTGCCCAGCATGACCCCGGCGACCCCGTCGCTTGCAAAGAGCCGCGCGGCCAGCGGCGAGCGCTGCGCCGCATCAGCCGTAGGGAAGTCAGCAGCGCCCTCCTTGAGCACGGCACGACCCGGAAGGAACTTCATGGTTGCAGGATTGGGCGTGGATTCTGTCTGGATGAACACGGCGGGCTTGACCTCGAATGGCAACAGCGTGCCCGAGAGATAGTTCGACTTGGCCTCTGGAACAACAGCCCGCAGTGAAAATGGCGCCCCGCCGCGCCCCGGCGGATCGTCTCAGGCCAGTTCGTCGATGTCGCTGTCGCTCAGGCTGCCCGGCACGATGGTAACCGGGATGGGATAGGCCATCTGCGCCTGCTGGGCCACAAGTGACACCAGCGGACCCGGCCCTTCCCGGCCGGTACTCGACGCCAGCACCAGCACCATGATGTCCGGGTCATCCTTCAAGAGGTCAAGCACGGCCTCGCGTGACTTGCCCTCCCTGACGATAAGTTCCGGGTGCAGCCCCGACAGCTCGTTGACGGTCCTGGCCGCCTCGTAAAGCAGCCGCTCGGCCTCGCTCAGCGCCTCCTCTCGCATGGCATCCTCGACCGAGCGCCAGTGCTGGAAGTCGCCAGGTGCGATCACATACAGGAGGCTGACAAGCCCACCCGTGTGCTGCGCGCGGCGCGCCGCAAAGCGCAGGGCCTTCCGGTGCTCGGGCGACTGGTCGACGATCACAAGGAACTTCCGCCGCCGCTGGCGGGAAGGCACATCAGGCGGCCTGTTCTCGGTCATGGGCGCGTACCGTTGTCCTGCGCGCGGCAGTCTAGCATCAACGCCCGATGCCAACAACGCGCCGGACTTCTTCCATGATCGGCCCGGAAATGGCGCGCGCCTTGTTCGCACCCTCGCGCAGCTGGCGATCCAGCTCGGCCTGGTCACCGAGCAGTCGGCGCATCTCGTCGGCGATCGGCGAGAGCTTCGCCACCACAAGGTCGGCCAGCGCGTTCTTCAGCATCGAGAACTGCGCCCCGCGAAACTCGTCGATCACGGCCTGCCTCGACTTCTCCTGGAACGCGGCATAGATCGCAATCAGGTTGGCAGCCTCCGGCCGGCCCTCCAGCTCCGCCTCCGACTCCGGCAGCGGATGCGGATCGGTCTTCGCCTTGCGGAACTTGAGCGCAATCGTATCGGCATCATCCGCGAGGTTGATGCGCGAGTAGTCGGACGGGTCCGACTTGGACATCTTCGCCTTGCCGTCGCGCAGGCTCATCACGCGCGTGGCAGGCCCCGTGATGATGGGCTCGGGCAGCGGGAAGAACCCGGGGGCCGCGAAGTCGTTGCTGAACTTCTGGGCAATGTCACGCGCAAGCTCCACATGCTGTTTCTGGTCGTCGCCGACCGGCACATGCGTTGCCCGGTAGCCGAGGATGTCAGCCGCCATGAGCACCGGATAGGTATAGAGCCCCACGCTCATCTTCTCGCTGTTCTTGCCGGCCTTGTCCTTGAACTGCGTCATGCGGTTCAGCCAGCCCACGCGGGCAACGCAGTTGAAGATCCACGCAAGCTCGGCATGGTCGCTGTTGCCAGACTGGACGAAGATCACCGAACGCTGCGGATCGACACCGCTGGCGATATAGGCCGCAGCGACTTCCCGCGACGCCTTGGCCAGTTGCTGCGGGTCGAACTCCATCGTCATCGCATGGAGATCGACGACGCAATAAACGCACCGGTAGGACGACTGCAGCTTGAGCCAGTTGCGCATGGCCCCGAGATAGTTCCCCAGGTGAAGGTTCCCCGTCGGCTGCATGCCCGAGAATACCAGGGGAGTATGGTCCGCGCTCATCGTCATTGGGTCCGAAGATTGTGAATGGTGACGCCGCCTTATGGCCAATCCGTCGCCCGCGGGCAAGGGAGGCGCCACAGGGTCTCAGCCACCCGCACCGCCGCGGCTGCGCCGCGGAACGCGAATTCCGCCATCGCCCAGCGCCTCGAGCACCTTGTCGCGGATGTCCTGGATCCGCTGGGGGTGGGTAACCTTGAGGCCGTAGACATCCTTCACATAGAAGACGTCGACCGCCCGCTCGCCATAGGTCGTCACCTGGGCCGAATGGATCGACAGCCGCGCGACGAAGAGCGCACGCGTCAGGTCATGCAGCAGCCCGGGACGGTCGCGGCCGTTGACCTCGATCACGGTATGCGAGTCCGACGCTGCATTGTCGATCAGTACCTGCGGCTCGACGCGGAACGCTTCCTCGCGCTTGCGCACGCCCTTGGCGTCGATCACAGTCCTGGGAACAACCTCGCCAGCCAGCACGCGTGCCATGGTCTGGCGGATGCGCTCGAACGCCCGCGCCTCCGTGATGGGATCGCCATTGGCATCCTGCACCGAGAACAGGTCGATGGCCATGCCATCGCTTGTTGTGAAGATCTTGGCATCAAGAATGTTCGCCCCGCACATCGCGAAGGCGCCGGCAATGCGCGAAAAAAGGCCGGGATGATCCTCGGTATAGATCGAGAACTCGGTAACCGAGCGTCGCGCATCGACGCGCGGGGCGATGTTGAGCTTCTCGCTGCGCCGGTCTGCGTCGCGCATCTGCAGCGCCAGCCGCTCATGCGCGTCGGTATCGAGGGAAAGCCAGAACGGATCGTAGTGCCGTGCGATCGCCCGCGCCCGCTCTTCCGGCGCCCACGCCTCAAGGCGCTGCTCCAGCGCCTCCCGCGCCATCCTGACAAGCTGCGGCCGCGCCGTGGCGCTGAACCCGCCCAGCATCTGCGCCTCGGCCTCATAGTAGAGTTGGCGCAGCAACTGGCCCTTCCAGCCATTCCAGACCCCGGGCCCGACGGCCCTGATGTCGGCAACCGTGAGGCACAGCAGCAACCGCAGGCGCTCGGGCGACTGCACGACGGCAACAAAGTCCCTGATCGTCTTGGGATCAGACAGGTCGCGCTTCTGCGCCACGTCACTCATGACAAGATGGTTGCGCACCAGCCACGCAACAGTTTCCGTCTCCGCAGGACCCATGCCCAGCCGGGGACACAGTGACTGCGCCACGTCCTCGCCCACCTCCGAATGGTCCCCTTCCCGGCCCTTGGCAATGTCGTGCAGAAGGACAGACATGTAGAGCACCTCCCGCGAGAGCACCTTGTGGATGATCTCGTTGGCCAGCGGATGCTCTTCCTTGTATTCGCCACGCTCGATCTTCGCGAGGTGGCCAATCGCGCGGATCAGGTGCTCGTCGACCGTATAGTGGTGGTACATGTTGAACTGCATCTTCGCCACGATCCGGCCAAAGTCAGGCACGAATGCGCCAAAGACACCGGCTTCATTCATCTGCCGGAGCGCCCGCTCCGGATCCCGCCGAGAGCAGAGCAGCTCGAGGAACAGCCGGTTGGCCTCCGGATCGGCGCGCAGGCGCTCATCCACCAGATGAAGGTTTCTCGTAACATGCCGCAACGCATCCGGATGGATGTCGACACCCTTCTGGTTGGCAATGTGGAACAGCCGGATCATGTTGCAGGGCTGGTCCCGCAGCGTCTCGACGCCATCCACGTTCACGCGATTCTGCTCGACGAAGAAGCCGTCCGTTCCAGCCCGCCACTTCCCGATGCCCGGGATCATGCGTCCGAACGACGGCCACGACTTCTTGTTCTGCGCCTCAAGCGCCGCACAGAAGATGCGCGTGAGATCACCGACGGTCTTGGCTGTCAGGAAGTAGCGCTGCATGAAGCGCTCGACACCACGCTCGCCCCGGGCATCGTCAAACCCGAGCCGTCGCGCCACCTCGATCTGGGCGTCAAACGCCAGGCGTTCCTCCGCGCGGCCCGCCACAAGGTGGAGATGGCACCGGACAAGCCAGAGGAACTCTTCGGCCTCTTCGAAGGCACGCAGTTCATCCGCGTTCAGGAAGCCCGCCTGCACAAGCCCCGATACGTCATCGACCCGATAGAGATACTTGGCAATCCAGTAGAGCGTATGCAGGTCCCGCAGCCCGCCCTTGCCGTCCTTCACATTGGGCTCGACCAGATAACGGCTCTCGCCGGTCAGGGCGTGGCGACGTTGCCGCTCCGACAGCTTCGCCTCGATGAATTCGTTCTGCCCGATGGCAACGACTTCGGACGCAAACCGGTTTTTGAGCGCAGAAAAAAGGGGCATGTGCCCGCAGATGAATCGCGCCTCAAGCACCGATGTGCGGATCGTGTGGTCCGCCTTCGACAGGCGGATGCACTCGTCGATCGACCGCGTCGCATGTCCCACCTTCAGGCCGAGGTCCCAGAGCAGATAGAGCATGAATTCGACCACGCTCTCGCCCCAGGCCGTCTGCTTGAAGGGCATCACGAACAACAGGTCGATGTCCGACCCCGGAGCCAGCGCGCCTCGCCCGTACCCGCCCACCGCCACGATCGAAATCCGTTCCGATTCTGTCGGATTCTGGGCATAGAAGGCATGCTTCGTCGTGAAATCATAAAGCGCGTGGATCAGCTCATCGATGTCCCGCGCAAGGCCCTTCGCGGCGCCGAGGCCCGTCCCGCCCTTCTCGAGACCCTCGCGCATGCGCTGGCGCGCATGTGCAAGCGCCTCCTTGAACAGGGGCAGCGCCGCCCGCCGCAGCCGCGACACGTCTGCACCCTGCTCGAGCGCAGCCGCCGTCAGCCGCGTGCGAAGGTCATCCTTGGCGTCAGTCGCATCCATGGGTCCCGGCCCGGCTGTTCTGCCCTGCGTGTCAGCCTACCTGATCGACGAGCCGCTTCAACTCATAAACGAGGTCAAGCGCAGCCTTTGGCGTGAGTTCATCGGCCGCAATGGCGCGCAACCTCTCCTCAACCGCGCTAGAGCGTGCCGGAGCCGCCGTCGTCGCCAGTTGCGAGAACAGCGGCAGGTCATCCAGCAGCGTCTTCGCGCGCCGGCCCGTGTCGCCCTGTTCGAGCGCCCGCAGCACCTCCTGCGCCCGCTTCAGCACGTCATCGGGCAGGCCGGCCAGCCGGGCAACCTGGATGCCGTAGGAGCGATCAGCCGCCCCCTGCAGCACCTCGTGAAGGAACACGATGCCGCCCTGCCACTCGCGCACGCGCACGGTAACATTGGCAATCCCCTCAAGACGCTGCGCCAGCGTGGTCAGTTCGTGATAGTGCGTGGCGAAAAGCGCGCGCGACCGGTTCACATGGTTCAGCCGCTCCACCGTCGCCCACGCAATCGAAAGCCCGTCATAGGTTGCCGTGCCGCGGCCGATCTCGTCGAGGATCACAAGCGACCGCTCCGTCGCCTGGTTCAGGATGGCAGCGGTCTCCACCATCTCCACCATGAAGGTCGAGCGGCCACGCGCAAGGTCATCAGCCGCTCCAACGCGACTGAACAGCCGGTCGACAAGACCGATCCGCGCGGCGGCCGCCGGCACGAATGAACCCATCTGCGCCAGGATCGCAATCAGCGCGTTCTGCCTCAGGAATGTCGATTTGCCGGCCATGTTGGGACCGGTGACAAGCCACAGCCGCCCCGGCCCGTCAGCCGAAAGGTCACAGCTGTTTGCAACAAAGCCCTGCGCCTGTCGCGCAAGCGCGGCCTCGACAACGGGATGGCGTCCCCGGTCGATCCTGAACTCCAGCCCGTCCGAGATCACCGGACGCGTGAAGCCCCGCTCGACCGCAAGCGCCGCCAGCGCCGAAAGGACATCGATCTGCGCAACACACTGGGCAACATCCGACAGCACGCCCGAGGCCGCCTTGATGGCGCCCACCATCTCCTCATGCAGCCCGAGCTCAAGCCCGAGCGCGCGCTCGGCAGCATCCGCAATCCGTGTCGCCAGCTCGGAAAGCTCGACATTGGTGTGGCGCTGCGCCTGCGCCGTCGTCTGGCGGTGGATGAAGCTTCGCCCGGTTTCCGTGGCCTTCAGCTTCTCCGCATTCGCCGACGTGATCTCGATGTGATAGCCCAGCACGTTGTTGTGCTTGACCTTGAGCGAGCCGATCCCCGTTTCGGTCCGCAGCCGCGCCTCGAGGTCGATGATCACAAGCCGCGCGTCGTCGCGCAGGCGCCGCAGCGTGTCGAGCTCCGCATGCACGCCCGCAGCGATGAAGCCGCCGTCGCGGGCAAGCAGAGGCAGCTCCGCCGAAAGGCTTCGCACCAGTGTTTCGTGAATGGTCCGAAGCTCCCCCTGCGCTGCAGTGAGGCGTGCCGAAAGCAAGGCGATGTCGGCGGGAACAGGCCGCAGCATCTGCGACGTGGACGAAAGCGCATCCGGGATCGCAAAGGCATGCATCAGCCCATCCCGCACGACACCCAGGTCACGCGGTCCACCGCGGCCCATCAGCAGCCGCGCCATCGCCCGCGACATGTCGGGAAGACGCCGTAGCACGCCGCGCACGCGCGCACGCACATCCTCGCTCGAGGCCAGGAAGTCGACGGCCTCGAGGCGGGCATTGATCCGCGCCACATCGGTCAGCGGCGACTGTAGCCACTCGGTGATCTCCCGTCCGCCCGGCGCCGTCAGCGTCATGTCGATCGTCGAAAGGAGGCTGCCCTCGTGCGTCCCCGACAGCGTCTCGCAGATCTCAAGGTTGCGTCGTGTGGCTGCGTCGATCAGCATGATGCCGGATTGCGCCTGCTGCCGTGGCGGCCGCAGCGAAGGCAACCTGCCCTTTTGCGTCAGCTCGAGATAGGCAAGCACGCCGCCGGCCGCGGAAATCTCCGCCCGCGTGAAGCTGCCAAAGCCCTCCAGCGCGCTCACCCCGAACTGCCGCTTCAGCAGGCGCTCGCCCGCATCCGGATCGGCCTTCAGGCGCGCAATCAGTGTGATCCTGTCACCGAGTTCCTGGCGAACCGGCTCAAGGGCAGGATCCTCGCCCAGGTTGTCGGCCACCAGCAACTCGGCCGGCGCGATGCGCGCGATCAGGGGCATCAGCGCACGCCCATCGACCTGCGATGTCATGAAACTGCCATCGGTGATGTCGGTCCACGCAACCGCATAAAGCCCGGCCGCCTTGCCGATCGCGGCCAGATAATTGTGACGCCGCGCCGACAGGAGCTGGTCTTCCGTCAGCGTTCCCGGCGTGACGACGCGCACCACCTCGCGCGCGACAACCGACTTCGAGCCGCGCTTGCGCGCCTCGGCCGGGTCCTCGGTCTGCTCGCAGATGGCGACCTTGAAGTTCTTGCGGATCAGCGTCAGAAGGTAGCTCTCGGCCGAATGCACCGGCACCCCGCACATGGGAATGTCGGCATCCTGGTGCTTGCCCCGCTTGGTCAGGGCGATGTCGAGCGCGGCCGCCGCCTTCACCGCGTCGTCGAAGAAAAGCTCGTAGAAGTCACCCATCCGGTAGAACAGGAGATACTCGTGGTGGGCCTCCTTGATCTTGAGGTACTGCGCCATCATCGGCGTCGCTCCACCCGTCGCATGCGACGGGCCTGCGGCATCGTGTAACTCCTGCGGATTTTCCATGGCGCTCATGGGCTTATCCTGCCTGTACAGGACAGTCGCCCAAGGCTATTGAGGGCGGCAGGGTAACGCGGAGCCCGGGAAATCAGAGGTTCGCGTCCTGTTGAGGACCGAAGTGGACACATGTCGAAAAAGCGACCATTCACCGATCAGGAAGCGCTTCTCTTTCACGCCCACCCCAAGCCTGGCAAGATTGAAATACGGCCATCCAAGCCGATGGCGACGCAGCGCGACCTGAGCCTCGCCTATTCTCCGGGGGTTGCGGTGCCGGTGCGCGCCATCGCGGACGATCCATCCACAGTTTATGACTACACCGCCCGCGGGAATCTCGTGGCCGTGATCTCCAACGGCACGGCGATCCTTGGTCTGGGGGACCTTGGCCCCCTCGCCTCCAAGCCCGTCATGGAGGGCAAGGCCGTCCTCTTCAAGCGCTTTGCCGATGTCGACTCGATCGACCTCGAGGTCGACACCCGCGAGATCGACGCCTTCATCAACTGCGTGCGCTATCTCGGGCCCACCTTCGGCGGCATCAATCTCGAGGACATCAAGGCGCCCGACTGCTTCGTCATCGAGCAGCGCCTGCGGGAGCTGATGAACATACCAGTATTCCACGACGACCAGCATGGAACCGCCATCATCACGGCTGCCGGCCTTGTGAACGCGCTGCACCTGACCGGCCGCGACATCCGCACCGCACGCATGGTGGTCAATGGCGCAGGCGCCGCCGGCATCGCCTGCCTCGAGCTCATCAAGGCCATGGGCATGCCACACGAGAATGCCGTGCTATGCGACACCAAGGGGCCGATCTGGCGCGGCCGCACCGAAGGCATGAACCAGTGGAAGTCCGCCCACGCGGTCGACACGAAGGCGCGCTCCCTCGCCGAGGCCGTGAAGGGCGCCGACATATTCCTCGGCCTGTCGGTCAAGGGAGCCATGACGGCAGACATGGTGCGCTCCATGGCCGCAAAACCGATCATCTTTGCCTGCGCCAACCCCGATCCCGAGATCACCCCCGAGGAAGTCGCCGCCGTGCGCAGCGACGCCATCGTCGCAACCGGGCGGTCCGACTACCCCAACCAGGTCAACAATGTGCTGGGGTTCCCCTATATCTTCAGGGGGGCGCTCGACGTCCGCGCGCGCACGATCAACGAACCCATGAAGATCGCAGCCGCCAAGGCGCTCGCCGAACTGGCCCGGGAGGATGTCCCCGACGAGGTGGCAGCCGCCTATCACAACACCAGGCCCAAGTTCGGCCCCGACTACATCATTCCGGTGCCCTTCGATCCGCGGCTGATCTCGACGGTACCGGTGGCCGTCGCACGCGCCGCCATGGAAAGTGGCGTCGCCCAGAAGCCCATCCCCGACCTCGACCGCTACGCGAACGAACTTGCCTCGCGCCTCGATCCGGTCGCCTCCATCGTCCAGCGCGTCGTGGCGCGCGTACGCATGGACCCCAAGCGCATCGTCTTTGCCGAAGGCGAGGAAGAGGCCGTGATCCGCGCAGCCCTCGCCTATCAGAACTCGGGCCTCGGCAAGGCCATCCTTGTCGGCAACCCTGAAAGCATCCGCGAGACTGCGCGCGAGTCCGGCCTCGAGGAGATCGACGAACTCGAAATCGTCTTCGGACGCCAGAGCCCCCGCACAACACAATATGCGCAGGCCCTCTACGAGCGGAAGCAACGCCAGGGAGCGCTCCTGCGCGACTGTGCCCGCCAGGTCACCTACGACCGCAACATCTTCGCAGCCTCCATGGTGGCCGCAGGACACGCCGACGCGATGGTGACAGGCGTTACGCGCCACTACTCCGTCGCCTTGGGAGACGTGCGCCAGGTGATCGACCCCAAGCCCGGCGAGCGCGTCGTCGGCGTCTCGATCATCCTGCACAGCGGCCGCACGGTTTTTGTCGGTGACACGAACGTCCTGGAAATGCCCACCGCCGAGGAACTCGCCGACATCACCGTGCAGACTGCAGCCGTGGCCCGCCGCTTCGGCTACGAACCGCGCGTTGCCTTGCTTGCCTACTCGACCTTCGGCCAGCCCTGGGGCGAACGGTCCCAGCGCGTGCGCGAAGCTGTCGAACTCCTCGACAGGCGTGGCGTCGATTTCGAGTACGATGGCGAGATGAACGCCGACATCGCGCTCGATATGGAGCGCATGGCCCGCTATCCCTTCTGCCGCCTCAAGGGACCGGCGAACGTGCTCATCATGCCGGCAATCCACTCGGCGTCGATCTCGACCACCATGACCGAGGTGATCGGCGGCGCCACCGTGATCGGCCCGCTTCTGGTAGGGCTGTCGAAGTCGGTCCAGATTGCCCCGCTCGGCGCGCGGATGAGTGACATCGTCAACATGGCGGCACTCGCCGCCTACAACATATCGAATTGAAGATGACGGAAATCCACCTCGTACCCTGCCTCAAGGACAATTACGCCTACATCCTCCACGAGCCGCGCACGCGCGCCGTGGCCGTGGTCGATCCTTCCGAGGCTGCACCGGTGATCGACGCGCTGCGCGCCCGCGGCCTCGCACTCACGCACATCCTCAACACACACCACCACTTCGACCACACCGGCGGAAACCTCGAACTGAAAGAGCGCACGGGCGCAAGAATCATCGGCCCCCGCGCAGACGCCGATCGCATCCCCGGCATCGACATCCAGGTTGGCCAGGGCGACCTCGTCGCCATCGGAACGGCCATCGCCCGGGTTTATGACATACCGGCGCACACCCGCGGACACATCGCCTTCTGGTTCGAGGAAGCCAAGGCCGTCTTCACCGGCGACACCATGTTCGCCATGGGCTGCGGCCGACTGTTCGAGGGCACACCCGACCAGATGTGGCAGAGCCTGTCGACGCTCGCGCGCCTGCCCGCGGACACGCGCATCTATTGCGGTCACGAATACACGCAGTCCAACGGGCGCTTTGCGCTCAGCCTCGAGCCCGGAAACGCCGACCTCGTCGCCCGCATGAAGGAAGTCGACGACCTGCGCCAGCGCGGCCTGCCGACCATCCCCTCGACGATCGGGCTCGAACTGAAGACGAACCCCTTCCTGAGACCCGACAGCGAAGAGCTGCGCCGCACGCTGAGGATGGAACGTGCCGCCATGGTCGAAGTGTTCGCCGAAACCCGCCGCCGCAAGGACGTGTTTTGAGGCCTTCGCCGGACATGTCGGCCGATGCGATCATCCGCAGCCTCGGCCTTCTCCCCCACCCGGAGGGCGGCCACTTCCGCGAGACCTTCCGCGACAGCCGCAACATCGCAGGCCGCAGCGCTTCCACGGCCATCCTCTATCTGCTGAAGCAAGGCGAAGTCTCCAGATGGCACCGCGTGGACGCCGTCGAGATCTGGCATTGGTACGCAGGCGCCCCCCTCGAGCTGGGCCTGTCGCACGACGGAAGTGCGCAGGAAACACGCATCCTCGGCAACGCCCTCGCCGAGGGACACTCACCCCAGGTCATCGTGCCGGCAGGCTGCTGGCAGATGGCCCGATCGCGCGGGGAATTCACGCTTGTGGGCTGCACGGTCGCACCGGGTTTCGAATTCAGCGGCTTCGAGATGGCCGAACCGGGATGGGCACCGCGCGGCTAGCGCGGGCTGAACTGCGCCAGCTGTCGCTGGATCACGCCGGATGAGGGCCTGCCGCCAAGCCCGAGCCCGCGGGTGAACGTGATGACAAGCATGTCACCCTGCCGATAGGGAATGACCGCCGGTCCCGCCACGAACCGGATGCGCTTCAGCGTGACACCCGCTGCATCGCGCCCCGGACCCGACCGGATCCAGTTGATCAGCGCCGTGCCCGCATTTCGGATCGAGTCAAAAAGCAGCGCTCGCGTCTCGCTGTCGCGCGCGGCCATGGCCCAGTCCGCCTCGAACAGCACCATGCGTCCCGTCTCGGCGCGCGCCTGCGCCATGATGCGCGAAGCGTAGTCCTGGATCATGGCAAGTGCCGGCGCATTTGTGCGCAGCGGCTGCACGGGGCGCCGGTCAGGCGCAACAGGCACGCCACGCATGTTGTCGGGCGTGAACAGCGTGATGCCACCCAGGGCCGAGATGCGCAGCACGACGAACTGGTCCTCCCGGATCAGCAGCCTGTCGCCGCCGGCCGCAGGGGCCCAGCGCAGCACGAGGATCTCCTCGCTGCCGTCGAACTTGAGTTTCGGCGCCTCGCCCGTGAGGTCGAGGACAAAGCCGATTGGCGTGAATTCCGAGCTGTAGTGCGCAAGCGCCGGCAGGTCCCGCTCGAAGGCGCGGGCTTCCTTCGAGCCCATCCCGGCAAGAAGGGCGATCGCAACAAGGATGACCCGCAACCAGGATCGCAAATCTGGCTCCAACAATACGCAGCCGCAGGCCTCCGCCCCCAACGGCGGCCCACACCCGTGCCCCTTTTTAACCTGAGGGTTATCGACCGAGATCGTGGCAACAATGTGGTTTGGCAGGAGAGCTGCGACCGATGGTTTACGCAGGGTAACCTTCAGGGCACACCCGCCGGGCGCGCAGAAAACGGCGCGCCGGAGGGCCGCCCCGCGAGGCCGCGGCCTCAGTACATGTGCTGCCTGCAATTGATCTACAGCGTGTACCCGGGTACATAACCGGCGTCTCCAGCCACTATTAACAGCACCCCACGGTCGATCTCCTCGTCCTTGCCGAGCCGGCCCACCGGGATCTTGGCCACGATCTTCTCAAGCACATTGGCAGGCACCGCCGCCACCATGTCGGTATCGATATAGCCCGGCGCGATGGCGTTCACGGTAATGCCCTTCGCAGCGCCTTCCTGCGCCAGTGCCTTCGTGAACCCGTGGATGCCGGACTTGGCCGCCGCATAATTGACCTGTCCGTACTGACCCGCCTGACCGTTGATCGACCCGATATTCACGATCCGCCCGAAGCCGCGATCCAGCATGCTGTCCCAGACCGCCTTGCACATGTTGAAGCAGCCGCCGAGGTTGGTGTCGAGCACCTCATCCCATTGTTGCCGGCTCTGCTTCTTGAGCGTTGCATCCCGCGTGATGCCGGCGTTGTTCACGACCACATCGACCGGGCCGAGCTTCGCAACCACGCCAGCCACGCCCTTCACGCACTGCTCGAGATCTGCCACGTCCCACTTGAAAACGGCGATCCCGTGCTTCTCCGAAAAGGCCCGCGCCCTGTCGTCATTGCCTGCATAGTTTGCAGCCACCGAGTATCCGGCCTTCTTCAGGCCGATGGAAATGGCCTCGCCGATTCCGCGCGTACCGCCAGTGACGATTGCAACCCTCGACATGTCTTCCTCCTTGATCCTCGATGACTAGCGTTCAACACACATGGCAATGCCCATACCGCCACCGATGCACAGCGTGGCAAGGCCCTTGCGGGCATTGCGCTTCTGCATCTCGTGGAGCAGCGAGACAAGCACGCGGCCGCCTGAGGCGCCGATCGGATGCCCGATGGCGATGGCGCCACCATTCACATTCACCTTTGCCGGATCCCAGCCCATGTCCTTGTTGACGGCGCAGGCCTGCGCCGCGAAGGCTTCGTTCGCCTCGATCAGGTCGAGCTCGCCAACATTACAGCCGGCCCGCTTCAGGGCCTGGCGCGACGCAGGGATGGGTCCGGTGCCCATGATCTTGGGATCGACACCCGCCTGCGCCCACGACTTGATGACCGCAATCGGCTTCAGCCCGCGCCCCTCGGCCTCCTTGAGGGACATCAGCACGACGGCGGCAGCGCCGTCATTGATGCCGCTGGCATTGGCGGCCGTGACCGTCCCCCCTTCGCGCAAGAAGGCAGGCCGCAGGTCCTTGATCGAGGCATACGTGACGCCGTCGCGGATATACTCGTCCGTGTCAATGACGCGCTCACCCTTTTTTTCCTTGATGGTGACGCCAGCAATCTCGTCCTTGAAGCGCCCGGCCTTGCGCGCCGCCTCGGCCTTGTTCTGCGAGGCGACCGCAAACTGGTCCTGCTGCTCGCGCGTGATCTGCCACTCCTTGGCAACATTCTCGGCCGTATTGCCCATGTGATAGCCGTTGAAGACGTCGATAAGCCCATCCTTGATCATCGTGTCGACGAACTCGAGCGCGCCCATCTTCTGCCCCGCCCTGAGATAAGCCGCATGCGGAGCCATCGACATGGATTCCTGCCCGCCGGCGATCACCACCTGCGAGTCGCCATTGGCAATCGCCTGGTGGCCCAGCGCCACGGCCCTCAGCCCCGAGCCGCAGAGCTGGTTCACCCCCCATGCCGGCACCTCGACCGGGATCCCGGCATGGATCGCAGCCTGCCGGGCCGGATTCTGCCCCTGCGCCGCCGACAGGATTTGCCCCAGGATGACCTCGCTCACGTCGCGCGGCTCGAGCTGCGCACGCTTGAGCACCTCGCGGATCACCGTTTTTCCAAGTTCATGGGCAGGCACGCTCGCGAACGAGCCGTTGAACGAGCCCACGGGCGTTCGTGCAGCTGCAACAATGGCGACATCGGGCATCGGGTTCACTCCTTGGGATCTCGAGACGACCGTCTCGGGGTTAACGTTGAGGATGGCACGTCAAGCGCCGAAGGGCCATGGAATTCCGGCGGTTTTGTGCGAGTTTTCGAACCGCCACCGGGCACCAGGGCCTCCCCTGTGCATCAACGATAGGAATGGCGCACGAACTCGCCTAGAATGCACTGCAACAAGCTCGCATTGCGTGCAATGCGGCAAGTCAGCAATTCGGGACGAAACGCCCATGACGACGCCAAACGCCGAACCGATCACCATCAAAAAATACGCGAACCGTCGCCTCTACAACACGGCGACATCAAGCTACGTCACGCTCGACCACCTCGCGGACATGGTCAAGCGGGGCCAGGAATTCAATGTCCATGATGCCAAGACCGGCGAGGACATTACCCGCGCGGTCCTCACCCAGATCATCTTCGAGGAGGAAGGCAAGGGAGGCCAGCAATTGCTGCCGATCCAGTTCCTCCGCCAACTGATCCGCTTCTATGGCGACAGCATGCAGGCGCTCGTGCCGGGCTACCTGAACCTGAGCATGGATTCCTTCTCCAAGAACCACGAGCGCATGCGCGAGCAGCTCACCTCGACCTTCGGCGGCAAGACGATGCTGAAGGACTTCGAGGGCCTCGCGCGGCAGAACATGGCCATGTTCGAGCGCACGCTTCGCATGTTCACCCCCTTCGGTGCCCTGATGCCCAACCGGCCGCAGGATCGCGACGGGCAGGGATCACACGAGGCAGCCGCCGATCAGTCGGGCGGCACATCCGCGGACCAGGAAATTGCCGAGCTCAAGGCGCAGCTCGATGCCATGCGTCGCCAGCTCGACGAGCTTGCAAATCGCAAGTAACTCTGTCTCCCTGCACCCCTCAAAGGCGGAGTGTGTCATGAAAAATCTTGGCGCGGCCCTTGTTGCGGCTGCCTGTCTTCTCTCGGTCACGCAGGACGTGGCACTCGCGGCCAACAGCCGGGATGTCGCGCGGGCTCGGGACACTTCGGGCATCCCCCAGTGCAATCGCTGCGACCTGTCGGGTGCAGACCTGGAGAACGGCTTCTTTCAGCTGGCCGTCCTTGTCGACGCGAACCTGTCCGGCGCCAAGCTTGATGGAGCCAACCTCGCCGGCGCACAGCTCAATGGCGCCAATCTGAGCAAGGCATCCCTGCGCTACGCCAACCTGTCGGGGGCACGCCTCGAAGGCGCGGACCTGCGCGGCGCAGACCTGAGCCACGCATGGCTCAACTGGACCTGGCTGGTTGGCGCCAACCTCGAGGGCACGAACCTCACCAACGCGGTCTTTGTCGGCACACAGATCCAGTCAACTGACTTGTCGCAGACCATCGGCCTGACGGCCGAGCAGGTTGCGCGCGCCTGTGCCACAGCCCAGACCCGCGTTCCCGAGGGCATGCGCATCGCCTATTGCCGCAACTGACCTATTGGGTACCGTCGTCGCGCACGGCCCATTGCGCGCCGACAAACGCACCCTTCACGATCGGAAGCAACCAGAGCGTAAGCGCCACCAGCCCCGTCAGCATCACGGCCAGCGTCGGCGCGATGGGCATGGTCCGCACGACCTCCAGCAGCAGTACCGGTCCAAGCACAAGGTGTCCGACGATCAGGATCGTGAAATAGGCAGGACCGTCATCCGACTTGTATTGCGCAAGCTCGTGCCCGCAGGAAGGACAGCGCGGGACCACCTTGAGATAGGATGAGAAGAGCCGCGCCTGTCCGCAGCAGGGACTGCGCCCCGAAAGACCGCGCCGAAATCCCAGCCAGAAATTCCTGTCCTGCCCTGCGTCCTGCATGTTGCCCGCCGTCTCTCGACTGTCGCGGACACGAGAATAGAGCGGACCGCAGCGCCCCGCCGCACTCCTCGTTGTCGCAGGCCGTGATCGCTACGAAACCGGCTTGGCCCAGGGCTCGGCGATGCTGGGCGCCCCATAGTGGATGCCCTGGAAATAGTCGACGCCATAGCCGCGCAGGATAGCGCTCTCCCGCTCGCTGCCGACCCACTCGGCAACGGTCGACAGATTGAAGTTCCTCGCCAGGTTCACAAGCGTGCTGACGAAGATCTGGTTGTCCCGGCTGTCGGCAAGGTCTTTGACGAACGTGCCGTCGACCTTCACCATGTCCACCTTCAGCGCCTGCAGATTGCGGAACGACGTGTAGCCCGCCCCGAAGTCGTCGATCGCGACGCGCGCACCAAGCGTTCGGATGCGGCTCACGAAGCGCATGCTTTCCTCGATGTCGATCAGCGCAGCTGTTTCCGTAAGCTCCACGATCAGCCGCGGCGCCACTTCCCTGTGTGCCTCGATGTACGACACGAAGGCCTCCAGCGATGGACGGTCCGAGGCAGTCATGCCCGAGACATTGAGCGTCAGTCGCGCACCCTGGCTGCGCCTGAGCGCATCGACCGTCAGCTCCAGCACCCGCCGGTCAAGCCGGCGGACAAGGCCAAGCTGCTCGGCCACCGCGATGAAGTCGCCGGCGGCAATGACCTGCCCTTCAGGCCGCACGATGCGCGCAAGGCACTCATGCATGGCAATCTCGCCGGTGAGCGCATCGACGATGGGCTGGTAGGCAAGGACCACGCGGTTCTCGTCGAGCGCCGTGACGATCTGGTCGCCGATCAGCACGGCACGCTTTCGAAGTGAATCGCGCTGGGGAGAATGGGAATATGAGGCGTAGTTGTCGCGTCCGTGGAGCTTTGCCCGGTCAAGGGCTTCCTCCGCCCGCGACATCGCCTCCTGGCTGCTGCGCGCATCCTGCGGCAGCGAGACAGCGCCCACCGACACACTGACGCTGACGGCGCCGTTGCGGGTCGGGATCACCTTGGAGCGGGCGGCATCACGGAACTGGCCCGCGCGCACGCACATGTCCGACGGCTTGCAACCCTCCACGAGGATGCCGAACTTGTTGCCGGCGGTCCGGCCGATGGCGCAGCCCGGTCCTGCCGTCTCGGCGAGCCGTCGCCCGATGGCGACAATGACTTCATCCGCCATGTCAAAGCCATAGGTCTCGTTGATGACCGCAAGGTCATCGATCGCCACCACGAAATAGGCGGAAGCCTTGCGGTCGGCCACCGGCATGAGTTCGAGCACCTGCGCGAGGTGATCCCTCAGGCGCATGCGGTTGAGGTGCCCCGTCATCTCGTCATACCGCGCAGCCCAGCTGTAATGGGCCTCGCGCAGCTTGCGTTCGGTAATGTTGCGCAGCACCCCGACAATGCGCCCCACCCCGCCATCCCGGCCCGGCACGCAGACGCCGCAGTCTTCGACCCACAGCGGGTCCGACGCCGTCAGCAGCGGATACTCGAGCCGGAAGGGCTTGCCGTCGATCGGTGCCTCTTGCGCAATGCGCGAGCGCGCATCCGCAGCCTCGCTGTCGATCAGCGCATGGAAGCGCTGCGTGGAGCAGAAATCGGCCTCGCTGCCGACACCAAGCGCCTTGCTCGGATCATCGGTCCACACGATGGCGCCGTCACCCGGCGTCCAGTCGTAGACAAGGTCGCCAGAGGCCGCGAGCGCAAGGCGCATGCGCTCAAGCTCGCCAAGTTCATTCATGCGATGGATAGCCGACGCGGCTTGTGCCCGACCGAACAACACTGCCTTCCCCCAACTCGAAAACTGAAAGGCGGAGGGCCGTTCGCCTCATCTCGCAACGTCCCAACCCTAGCAAGCCAGCTTTTAAGAAAGCCGGAATGGGACCACCCGCAGCGACCGTGTCACGGCACCGCCCCTCGGGTTAAGCTTAAGGATGTTCCAAGAAGGCTGGCACGCGCCGTGCGACGTCAGCAGGACAATGACCAGGATCAGCCCCGCCTGTCCCATTTCGGCGCGAACGACACAGTTCGCAACGCGCCGGATAGCGCCGGTTGCCCCGACATGCCGAACGGAGGGCCGAGGAGCGCGGCCATCCTCTGGCGCGGAGCAACCGGCGCAACCTCACGCTGATCGCAGGACCGCAAGGCCAAGGCCTGCCTCCGGCACCTTCGAGCCGGCATTCGTCTCCCAGGTTCTCGGGCAGTCCGTCCGGCCTCAAGGCCCCTCGGCTGCACGCGCAGCGCGCCTCTACGAAGCAGCCGACAGGATCGACGCGCCCGCATGGCGCTGGCTGTCAGCCCGGCTTTGATGACTTGAGCCGCTCGACCTCCGCGCTCAGGAGCCGGACCTGCGCTTCAAGCTGCTCGACCCGTTCACTGAGAGACGCAATGACGACATCAGGCCCGGCCTTCTCGTCCGGGACAGGCGTGGAAACACCGGCGCGCTCCGCGATCACGCGCGCGGGCTGGTTCAGGAACCGGCCCAGAAGCGCAACATCCCGCGCCGTGAGCTCGCGCTGGTCCTTCCAGAGCTCGTCGACCTGCTGCAGCGTCAGTGAAAGCAACCGTGCAACATCCGCGCGGCTCGCGCCCGTCCGTGCAAGCTCGGCATCAAACCATGACTGGTCGAAGAACAGCGCCATCTCAGCGCCCCGTGAACACAGGAGGGCGCTTCTCGAGGAAGCTGGCGACACCCTCCTTGTGGTCCTCCGTCTGGAAGAGGCGTGCAAGCGTCCCTGAAACCCAGCTGCCGAACTCATTGAGATCGCCAGCCGAGGCCCGGCGCAGGCCCTCCTTCAGGTAGCGAACCGCAAGCGGCGCATTGGCGGCGATCCGACCCGCAAGAGCCTCCGCCTCGCCCATCAACTGCGCATGCTCGACCACCCGCGAGACAAGGCCCCAGGCCTGCGCCGTCTGCGCATCGATCACATCGCCAGTGAACAGGAGTTCGCAGGCCCGCTCCGGCCCGACCAGCCGCGGCAGGATCATCATGCCCGGCGCATCGGTCACAAGACCGCGCTTGACGAAGATCTCGCCAAAACGCGCTTGCTGCGAGGCGATGCGGATGTCCGCGAGCAGGCACAGCTCCATGCCCCAGCCGACAGCCGCACCATTGACCGCCGCAATGATCGGCCGGTCACAGGCATGGATCGCCGCCGCCGCGGGTGTGAGACGCGGTCGCACGGCGGCAAGCCGCGCCTGGCTCTTCTCCCGCTCCGGGCCGGTCATCATCTGCGTGACGTCCTCCCCCGAGCAGAACGCCGGATCGGTACCCGTCAGCACCACGACCCGGATGTCTTCCTCGGCCTGGATCCACTGGAAGATGGCTTCCAGCTCCGCATAGGCCCGCTGGTTGAGCGCATTGCGGACCTCGGGCCGGTTCATGGTTACGCTCGCAACGCCCCCGCGGACGCGGACGATGAGCGTTTCGGTTACCGGTCGTGTCATGGCAACTCCGCAGGCGACGGGCCGGGTTTGTAGGTCGACGGTGGCTCACTCATTCTGATACAGATTGAAGCGCGAAAGTCCAAGACCATGGCCATGACACAGAACCAGGAAGCGCCCACGAGGAACCATCTGCGAAACCTCTGGTACTTCGCCGTCCACGCGCACACGCTCAGGCCCGGCGAAATCAGGCCGAAGCAGATCCTCGGCGAGCCCGTTCTCCTCGGCCGGACGAAGGCAGGCGACGTCTTTGCCCTGCGCGACCTGTGCCCCCATCGCGGTGTCCCCCTTTCGCGGGGACGCATGGTCGATGACACGGTCGAGTGCCCCTACCACGGCTGGCGCTTTGCGCCATCGGGCCAGTGCCGGCTGATCCCCTCGCTTGTCGGGCAGGAAGGGGTCGATCCCCTCAAGATCCATGTCTATCGCTACCCGGTCCGCGAGCAGAACGGTCTGGTCTGGATCTACATGGCCGAGGACGAGCGCAGCCCCGCGCCCACGCAGGAACCGCCAAGCCTTCCCATAGCACCAGACGCGAGGCCAACCCTGATCGAGGCGCAGCTCTTCCCCTGCCCCATCGACCACGCGGTCGTCGGCCTTATGGATCCGGCCCACGGCCCCTTCGTTCACAAGGCGTGGTGGTGGCGTTCGCAGGGCTCAAGCTATGCAAAGGAAAAGAAGTACGAGCCCTCGCCCATGGGCTTCACCATGGTCACGCACACGCCCTCAAGCAACTCGACCCTCTACAAGCTGCTCGGCGGTGACAGGACGACGGAGATCTCCTTCCAGCTCCCCGGCACCCGCATCGAGCACATCAAGGCCGGCCGGTCCGAGATCATCGGCCTGACGACCTGCACTCCCTTGAACGCCAGCGAGACCGAAGTGACCCAGACCTTCTTCTGGAACCTGTCCTGGCTCGCGCCGTTCAAGCCGATTGCGCAAATCGTTGCGCGGACCTTCCTCGGTCAGGACCGAAAGATCGTGACCGACCAGATGGAGGGCCTGAAGTACAATCCCCGCATGATGCTGATCCAGGACGCCGACACCCCGGCGATCTGGTACTTCCGCCTGAAGAAGGAATGGACGGACGCGCTGGCCGAACGCCGGGAATTTACCAACCCCGTCAAACCCGCCACCTTGCGCTGGAGAAGCTAGCCCCGTCGGCACCGGACTTGCGACGAACCTCGCATGAGCCCCGGGTATGTCCCGGAATGGCAAGTCGCGCGCGCAGGTCCGCCCATGTCCGAACCAAAGCTTGGTGAACACCTTCTCGCGGCCCGCTTGCTGTCAACAGAAGCAAGGTCCCGGCGCCACGAGCCGCCCGGATGGTGGACGACGGTCTTCACCACGGTCGTCCTCGCGACCTTCCTGTTCTTCCTGCTGATGTGAAAAAGGCGCGCCGCCCGTAACAGGCGGCACGCCCTCGTTATGCGACAGGCCGGTTCCCGTCAGTGGGTACCGGCGATCCCGCCAGAGGCACCGAAGTCGCGCTTCGCCGCCACGATGGTGATCGTGAAGCCGGCAACGACATCCAGCACGCTCATCATGGTGAGCAGGAAGAAGACCGAGTTCGAAAAGCCCTGCAGCGCAATGAACTGCACGATGCACAGAAGGCACAGCAGCATGGACAGGCCATGGTTCACGATCGACATCGCGTCGGTACGCGTCGCCTTCACGATCTCCACGAACAGCAGCAGAAGGCTGAGGCCCATGAAAACATCAGCAAACGAAACGCCCCAGGCATCGCCTGAGAACATGTTCACGCTGAAGATGGGCTGGATCATCCACACGTCGGGTTCAGGGCCTGCAAGGCCGGTCATCACGACCAAATTGTAGAGCAGCAGAGGAAGGACAAGCAGCGGAATGACGTTGAGCACAGTAATGAATCGACCCATGGAATCCTCGCCTCGCGTTTGGGGTTCAGCCTTTGTGCATTCAATGTAGCAGCCGAACCGGACCGGGCCAAGTTGAAGGGACGATCGGGGCTATTTTGTGGCGGTGTCGTCATCCCCCCGAAAACGTGAACGTTCAGCGAATATGAGGTAGAGATTGCGCACGTACACAATCAGGCCAAGAGCCTGCCCGGAGATGAAGACCGGATCCTTCTTGTAGATGGCATAGCTGAGCAGGATGAGGCCGCCCAGCACGCTGAGCCACCAGAACGCGATCGGCACCACGCTGCGCCCTGCCTGTTCACTGGCCCACCACTGCACGAGCATGCGCGACGTGAACACCGCCTGCCCGCCAAAGCCGATGAGGATCCAGACATGCTCCCACGTCACCCAGTCCAGCATGTCCCCCTAGAGCTCCTCTATCCCTTCAGGCCGCCGCGAGCGGCGCAGCAGCCAGCGCACGCCGACCAGGTCCGAGAGCGAGACAAGAAGCCGGTCAAGCGTTCCATACTTCGACGTGCCATGTGATCGCGGCCTGTGGCGGACGTCGGCATGGCTGATGCGATAGCCTTCGCGCAGCATCATGGCCGGCATGAAGCGGTGAATGTGATCGAAATACGGCAGCGAAAGAAACGCATCGCGCGCGAACAGCTTGAGGCCACATCCCGTGTCACGCGTCCCGTCCTTGAGCAGCCACTGGCGCACGCCATTGCCCACACGGGAAGAAACACGCTTGATCCAGTTGTCCTCGCGCTTGATGCGCTGGCCCGCCACGAGCCCGAGGCCCTTGTCCGCGCCCTCCTCGCGCGCCCAGACCGCAAGCAGGAGCGGAATGTCGGCAGGGTCGTTCTGGCCGTCGCCGTCGAGCGTCGCGACAAGCCGTCCGCGCGCGGCAATCACGCCGGTGCGAACAGCCCGGCTCTGCCCGGAATTCTTCAGGTGCTTGAGCACGCGCAGTTCGGGCGCCTGCGGGCGGGCGGCAAGCAGCGCCTCGACTGTCCCATCCCTGCTGGCATCATCGACGAACAGGATCTCGAAGGTGGTCTTGCCGCGCAGGGCCGTGCAGATCTCCATCAGGAGCGGGACGGCATTGTCCACCTCGTCCTTCACGGGCACGACGACGGAAAGTTCAGGAAGGGCTGCCAAGCTCGTTTCTCCAAAGACCGGGGGACCCATGACAAGCGGACCAGCCACCCGGCGCCCGCAGCAACGCGCATGACGCTGTCATGCGCCCGGAAACGAGGGCTTATACAAGTGCCGGCGTCTGCATTCCAGAGGTTAACGCATCAGCATCGATCGCTGGGTGATGCGCCTGGCGACATGATCGCACTACCTGCGGCCAGACCAACCCGCGCTTGAGAAATCCTGACAGGCTGGGCATTGTAGCCAAAGCAATCTCGATGGTTAACCCTCTCCATGCAAAATCGCCGCTCCGCCGCAGCCTACGACAGCTCAAGCCTGTGGTCGTTGATGCTCGCCCATCCCCGCGCTGTCCTGGTGGCCTTGTGCCTGCTGATGTACCTGCCGGGGCTGACGGCACTGCCACCGCTGGATCGCGACGAGTCGCGCTTCACGCAGGCGACAAAACAGATGATTGAAACCGGCGATTTCATCGAAATCCGTTTCCAGGAAGAACCCCGCAACAAGAAGCCCGTTGGCATTCACTGGATGCAGGCCATCACGGCAGGCTGGCTGACCGCCGAGCCTCACAACGCCATCTGGGCCTACCGCCTGCCCTCTGTCATTGCCGGGATACTGGCAACGCTGCTTGTCTTCGGCCTGGGCCGGCGTCTGTTCGATGACGAGGTAGCCCTGATATCGGCAGGCTTGATGGCCTCATCCCTGCTGCTGATAGGCGAGGCGCATATTGCCAAGACCGATGCCGTGCTGCTCGCCTGTGTGCTGGGCGCGCAGTACCTGATCGCACAATTCTTCCTGGCTGCCCGCCAGGGGGCCGAGCAGCCAAAGCTTCGCTACTCCGCCCTGCTCGGACTGGCCATGGGCCTCGGTATCCTCGTCAAGGGACCGATGATCCTGTTCTTCGTGGGCCTTTCCGTGTTCGCGCTGTCCTTCTGGGAACGCAGGTGGTCCTGGATCATGTCCATGCGCCCCTTCTTCGGCCTCGGCATCGTGATCCTCCTGAACGTCCCTTGGCTGGTGGCCATCGGCCTTGTCACCAGTGGCCAGTACTTCCAGGACGCGATCGGCCTCGACTTCCTGGGCAAGGTGGCAGGCTCCGCCGAGGGACATTGGGGACCTCCCGGCTATTATCTGATCTCATTGCTGCTGGCCTTCTGGCCGGCGTGGCTCTTCCTCGCGCCGGCCGTCCTCTATGCCCTGGCAAGGCTGCGCGAGGGCGCTGTCCGCTTTCTGGTCGCCTGGATTGTCCCGGCATGGATCATCCTTGAACTTCTGCCCACCAAGCTCCCGCACTACCCGCTGCCCCTCTATCCGGCCCTCGCCTTGCTCTGCGGGGCGGCTGTCATGGCAGGCGTACGCGAGAGTCGGGGCTTCCTCGACAACATATGGGTCAAGATCGGCACGCTGCTCTGGGTGATGGTCACCATAGCCCTGACCGGCGCACTGGTGATGTTCCTGCCCAGCACCTATGGCACCGGCAGCGGAGTCGTCCTCTGGATCCTCGCAGTCCCGGTCATTGCAGCAGCAGGCGCAGCCGTCTTCTTCCTGCTGCGGGGAGAAGGAGAGAACGCTTCGATGGCAACCATCGTCTCAGGCGCGCTCTTCGCAGCCGTCGCAATGGCGGTCGTGGCACCCGGCCTCCAGCAATTGCTGGTCAGCGTCAGGTCGGCCGAGCTGGTTGCCAAGACCGGCGCAGCACCCAACGCCGTCGTGGTCGCGGGCTATCACGAGCCAAGCCTCGTGTTTCTGATCGGAACGAAGATCAAGCTCGCCGGATCCGGCGCCGATGCAGCCGACTTCCTGACCAAGACGCCCAATTCTGTCGCTCTCATCGAAGACGTCTACGCGGCGGACTTCCAGCAGTTCCTCACGCGCAACAACTTCAGCGCGGACGCGATCGATAGCGTATCAGGCATCAACTACTCCAAGGGCGGACGCCAGGTCACGCTGACCCTGTACAAGCTTCGAAAGACCGGGCCGTGACGTCCACGGTCGGGGCCTGGGTTCGCAGCCACCCTGTCGCCTGCCTTGCCATTGTCATTGTGGTGCTGACGGCGGCACGCGTGACAGCGCTCGTGCTGACACCGCTGAACCTCGGACCCGATGAAGCCCAGTACTGGTCCTGGAGCCTCGACCTCACCGCGGGCTATTTCTCGAAGCCACCCCTGATCGCCTGGCTGATCGGAGGGTCCACCGCGATGTGCGGCACGCAGGAATACTGCATCCGCCTGTTCTCTCCCTTCATGCACGCCGCCACCGGCTTCGTCATCTTTCTGGCGGCAAGCCGCCTCTATGACGAGCGGGTCGGCTTCTGGTCGGCCCTCACCTACTGGCTGATCCCCGGCACGAGCTTCTCCTCTCTCCTGATCACGACGGACGTGCCGCTTCTCCTGTTCTGGTCGCTGGCACTCTGGGCACTTGCCAGCATGCAGGCGTCGCGCGCATGGCATTGGCCCGTTCTGCTCGGCGCAAGCATCGGTCTGGGCCTCCTGTCGAAATATGCGATGCTCTATTTCCTCCTCGGCATCACCGTCGCCTTCCTCTTCACCCGCGAAGGGCGCAGCTTCCTCCTCGACCGGCGCTTTGCCCTTGCAGGCGCCGTGGCGCTCCTTGTCTTCTCGCCCAACATCATCTGGAACATCTCCAACAGCCTCGCGACCGTCAGGCACACCGCATCCAACGCCAACTGGACGGCCGAGAACCTCTTCAACCTCGGCAACGCATTCTCCTTTCTCGGCGCGCAGGCAGGCATCATTGGCCCAGTCGCTGCAGGGATATTGATCTGGGGCGCCGTGATGGCATGGCGCAAATGGGGCCTTTCGCCAGCTGACCGGCTGATGCTTGCGCTCTCCGCGCCCATTATCCTCGTTGTGACATTCCAGGCCTTCATCTCGAGGGCCAACGCCAACTGGGCAGCGCCGGCCTTCATCGCGCTCTGCATCCTGGCCTGCGCCTGGGCCGTCCGCAGCACGAAGCGCTGGCCACTCGTGGCGAACACGACGGTGAACGGCACGCTCGCCCTCATGCTGTGCGCGCTTGCCATCAGCCCCGCACTCGTAGCCGCACTTGGGCAGGACAATGCAGCAAAGCGCCTGCGGGGCTGGCCGGAAGCAGGCCGCACGATTGTTACAATGGCGTCATCCGGGTCCTTCACCGCGATCCTCAGCGACGATCGCGAGGACATGGCTTCACTCTATTACTATACGCGTGACAGGCAGGTCCCGTTGCGCATGTGGCCCAGCATCAACCCGGCCAACGAGTACGAAGCGCGTCACGCCCTGTCGCCGGACGTCGCGTCACGCGTGCTGTTCGTCTCGCGAAGGAAAGATGTAGAGACGGTTACCGGCGCGTTCACCTCGTCCGAGCGCATCGGCACCATAGAAACGCGTCTCGACCCGAAGCGAACGCGCATTTTCTATCTCCATGCACTCACCGGTCCGGTGACTGCGGCAACTTTTCCATCTTTTTCTGATCGTCCGTCTACGGACTAATTGCACATCGCGGCAAATCATCGTTTTTCGCGCGCAAGGCCAACGCAAATGCGCATTGCGAACAACCCAAGTGTTTAACGCAAATCGACAACAGATGAGCTGTACACGCGTCGAGTGAAATCAATATCGGTAGCGAGTATCTCTTCGCTTGCAAAAACGATTACGGAGATTCGGTAAGAAAAGAATGGGATCAATGAACCCGCCGAATGCATGTCAATACGCGATTACTTCACATGGACCCGCTTTCAATACACGGAGCACCACGTGATCAACACACACTAATCCCATATTTACTCGCGTGATCTATTTGACGTATCGCGAATCGTACTGCATGATTCAGAAGTTGGGGAAAGCGCGAGGCTGCGCGCGGACGATTTGGGGAAGCAGTCGACCAACTCGAGGGGCTTAAGACCTGTCGATGACAGTGCACACCTTTGTAAAGGGCGCCAACACAGCGGCGCACCTCAGGTCACCGGCGAAGCGCAAGATGGTGGAACAGGGTTCCGGGACCGGCCAGGATGCCGGCACCCAGGGAACGCTTGAGTTTCCATCATTGATTTCACCGGCTGGCAATGCTGCCCAGCAACCGGCAACGGCTGCCCGCAAGGCAAACCGCTTCCCCGTCAGTGCAGGAGCGCGCGACTTCTACAAGCGCAACTTCCCTGGCACGACGCCGGATGACTGGAATGACTGGCGCTGGCAGGCCCGCACCCGCATCCGCACGCTCGAGCAACTCGAGCGGATGTTCGACCTGTCCCAGGACGAACGTTCCGCCGCGCTTCGGCACAAGGGGTCGCTGCCGGTCGGCATCACACCTTATTATGCAAGCCTCATGGCGCATGCCGATGCTTCCGAACCGCTGCGTCGCACGCACATCATGGTCAATGATGAGTATGTGCGCCTGCCGGGCGAGGAAGACGACCCGCTGAGCGAAGACCACGACACCGTCGCCCCGGGCCTCGTCCACCGCTACCCGGACCGCGTCCTGTTCCTGACGACGGGCTTCTGTTCGACATATTGCCGCTACTGCACGCGCTCGCGGATGGTGGGCAACCCGGGCGGGGAATACCAGTTCTCCACAAGCCAGTGGGAAAAGGCCCTCGCCTATCTCGAGGAACACACCGAGGTCCGCGACGTCCTTCTCTCGGGCGGCGACCCGCTCTCGATCGGCGACGACAAGCTCGACTGGCTGCTGACCCGGCTGCGCCGCATCAAGCACATCGAGTTCGTGCGCATCGGCACCAAGATCCCGGCCGTCCTGCCGATGCGGATCACCCGTGACCTGGTCAAGATGCTGCGCAAGCATCACCCTCTTTGGATGAGCATCCATTTCACGCATCCAACCGAGATCACGCCCGAAACGCGCGAGGCGACCGCAAGGCTCGCCGACGCCGGCATCCCGCTGGGATCGCAGACAGTTCTGCTGAAGGACATCAACGACGACACCGAAGTGATGAAGTCGCTGATGCACAGCCTGCTGACGATGCGGGTGAAACCCTACTACCTTTACCAGTGCGACCCCATCAAGGGATCCGGTCACTTCCGGACCCCGGTCCACAAGGGCATCGAGATCATCCAGTCCCTGCGCGGCCACACGACAGGCTATGCCTGCCCGATGTTCGTGGTCGACGCACCGGGCGGCGGTGGAAAGATCCTCTTGGCGCCCGACGCCGTTGCCGGGCGTGAAGGCGATGACCTGCTGCTGCGCAACTTCGAGGGCCGGATCTTCCGCTACCCCGATCCAGGCGGCAAGCTGGGCCACGGGAAGTCCGTCGCAGCCGCCGAGTGATGGCCGCGCCCAGGATCCTGATCCTGATCCCCGAACTCAAGGAGATCGAGCCGGACGACAACCTGGCGACGATCTCCACCGCGCGGGAAGTCGGACGCCACTACGACAGGCTCGGCTACCCGCACGAGATGCGGCACTTCGACTACATGCCATCCGAGTTCCGGCGCATCGTGGGCGAAGTGGCGCCCGACTGCGTCTTCAACCTCGTTGAATCCGTCTCCGGCACCAGCCGCCTCCTGCATGTGCCGCCGATCTACATCGAGGAAATGAACCTGCCCTACACCGGCAGCCCCTCGCATGGCCTGGAACTGTCCAACGACAAGGTGCTGGCCAAGAAGATCCTGAACTGGCTCGCCGTCCCGACCCCGGCCTGGGGCACGATCCGCACCCTCGACGCCAGAGACGCCACGCGCACCTGGATCGTCAAGGCCCGCCACGAACACGCCTCGTTCGGCATCACGCAGCGCAATGTCTGCCGCGGCGCCGCTGCGGCCGTCAACGTCGCGCGCATCCTGACGGCCGAGCACAAGATCCCCTGGCTGATCGAGGAGTTCATCCCCGGCCGCGAGTTCAATGTGTCGATGGTCGAGACCCCCGAAGGCCCGCGCGCCCTGCCCGTGGCCGAGATCGTCTTCGAGAATTACGGCCCAGACCTCTACAACATCGTCGACTACAACGCGAAATGGAACGAGCAGAGCTTCGAGTACAGGAACACGGTTCGCCGCTACGACTTCGCCCCGGCCGACACGGCCCTGCTTGCATCGCTCCAGGACATCGCCCTGAAGACCTGGCATGGATTTGACATGCGCGGCTGGGCACGCGTCGACTTCCGCGTCGATGCGGCAGGCAATCCCTATGTGGTCGATGTCAATGCAAACCCGGACCTTTCCCTCGACGCCGGCTTCATGGCCGCGGCAGGCCGCGCCGGCATCGCCCCAGAGGACGCGATCCGCATGATCACGGACGCGGCATTTCGCGCCGAATGACGGTCTTGCGCACACAGCTTCGTGAAACCGACATCGCCGCGGTCCGGCAACTGGTCCAGGACACGCGCGTCTTCTCCGATACGGAAGTGGGCTGGGCCGGTGAAGTGATCGAGGCGGCCCTGAAGAACCCCGCAGGCGCAGGCTACTTCGCACTGATGGCCGACGGACCCTCCGGCCTCGAGGCATTCGCCTGCTACGGCCCCATCGACGGGACCCAGAACAGGTTCGACCTCTACTGGATCGCGGTCTCGCCCGCCGCACAGGGCAAAGGCCTGGGCGCAAGGCTGCTGGCCGCAAGCGTGGAAGACGCGCGCGCCCGCGGCGCGACACACATGTTCATCGACACCTCCACACGCGATGACTACGCCGCCGCCCGCGCCCTCTATCTGTCCCAGGGCTTCGAGCTGCAGGGAACCCTCGTCGACTTCTACAGCGACGGCGACGGTAAGGCCCTGTTCGGCCGCAGGCTATAGCCGCCGCTGCGTCTAGTGCGACCGCTCGGCAGGCGCCACCTGTCGCCCCAGTTGCCGCTCGCGCCACACGATGAAGAGCCCCGATCCCACCACGACGGCCGCTCCGATGAAGACCTCGGCCACCGGCACCTCAGAGAAAAAAAGCCAGCCCAGCGCCACCGCCCAGATCATCGCCGCATAGTCGAAATTGGCCAGCGTCGAGGCCGACGCATGCCGGTAACTCGTCGTCATGAGCAGCTGCCCGATGCCACCGAGCACACCCAGCATGGCCAGCACCAGGAACTGCTCCAGCGTCGGCGTCACCCAGTCAAACGCCAGCGTGATGCCGCTGACCACGGCGCAGCAGAGCTGGAAGTAGAACGCGATCGTCAGCGGTGCTTCCGAATGGCTCATGCTGCGGATGAAGATCATCGTGAACGCGACGCAGACGGCATTGGCAAGCGCCAGCACGACACCCCAGCCCGACTGGACCTCGCCCGACAAATGCGGCATCAGCATGATGAGCACACCGGCAAACCCGGCGGCAACCGCACTCCACCGATAGGTCCCCACCCGCTCGCCAAGCAGCGTCGCCGCCAGCACGACCACGATCAGGGGCGAGGCAAAGCCGATGGCCGTCAGGTCGGCCACCGGCAGGAACACCAGCGCACTGAAATAGCTGAACATGGCCAGTATCCCGGTCGCCGCACGCCGGGCATGCAGCAGCGGATGCTGCGTCCTGAGCGAGCGCAGGGGGATGCGGCTGATCAGCATCCACGCCAGCAGTGGCAGGAACGCGAACGAGGCGCGGAAGAAGACCATCTCGCCCACCGGGATCTCGCCGGCAAGCGACCGACCGAGGATCGCCATCAGCGTGAACGCGAGCGTCGCCAGCACCTTGAGCAGGATCCCCAGAAGCGGCCGCGCTGCCGGCGCCACCGCAGGTGAGGAATCCGCGCTCAGAGCCACTTCCTCCAGCGGAACAGCAGGTACGGCACGACGGCCGAAAGCGCGATCGACACAAGCGCCAGCCCATAGCCAAGCGACCACTCAAGCTCGGGCATCACCTTGAAGTTCATGCCCCAGATGCTTGCAAGAAGCGTCGGCGGCAGGAACACCGTGGCCGCAACGGACAGGATGCGGATGATGCGGCTCTGCTCGATGTTGACCACGCCCAGGATGGCATCCAGCAGGAATGTGATCTTGTTGGACAGATACGTCGTGTGGTCGCTGAGCGACTGCACGTCGCGCGTCATCACCTTGATGCGGCCCTTGATGTCCTTCGACTGCCGCTGGTCCATCGCCTGCGAGAGGAATGCAAGCAGCCGCCCCAGCGAGATCAGGCTCTCGCGCGCCTTGGACGTGAGGTCGTTCTTCGCCCCGAGCCGCAGCAGGATCTTCTGGTAGTCCTTCGAGGCATCATTGGCATTGCTGGAAAAGACCTGCTTGGAGACCACGTCGACCTCATTGCCCACCTTCTCCAGCACATCCGCCGTCCGGTCGATGACAGCCTCGAGCAGGCCCGCCAGCACCAGCTCGCCCTTCGTCCATGCATGCGCCTGCCGCTCGGCCCGGTTGGCAAACGTGTTGAAGGGCTGCGGTTCCGAATAGCGCACCGTCAGAAGGCGGTCCCCCGCCAGGATGAAGCTTGCAGCCCGGCACTGCGGATCGGGCGTCTCCGTGCCAGACAGGATCAGCGCCGTCATGAAGCCCGCAATGTCCACGAGATAAAGACGGCTCGAGATCTCGATCTCGTCCAGGTCATCCCGCGTCGGGGTGTCCACCCCCAGGAAGCTGCGGATGGCCTCCCGCTCCTGGAACGTCGGATCGAACACATCCACCCAGACCGAATCCGACGGGATGACGATCGGGTCGTCCGACTCCCCCGAGCAGGTCAGGTTGCGACGAAGGCAATGCTCCCTGAGACCGTAGGAACGAAGCATGAGCCACCTCGGGCGTGGGCGGTTGGGGACTGAAGCATGCCCTTATAACCACGACGCACCACGCACTGCCAATGCCGGAAATCTGCGGCATGTTTGGCCGGAAGCCATCGAAAGCGTGGCGTCGATCTCACAGCGCCCGGCGAAATTCGGGCTTCCCGCATTGCGTTTACAGATCGAAAAGGCTTTAGAAGCAAAAGCTGCAGGGAAAGCCGAACCGGATCCGTCGCCGGCAAGGCGGCGCGGCAAGCAAGGACTGGAGCAAGCCATGGAACTGGGCGATCTGTTTAGCTTTGACAAGAAAGTTGCACCCTCGATCATCAAGCCGATCTACTGGATCGGCATGGTGCTGATCATCTTCGTCAACATCATCTACTTCTTCTTCGGGTTCGGACGCCTGTTCACGGTAGGCTTCTTCACCGGCGTCTGGGAAATGCTGGCCGCCATCGTGTCGACGACCTTTGGCGTCCTCGGACTTCGGATCGGTG
Source organism: Micropepsaceae bacterium (assembly GCA_036840015.1). Classification (GTDB taxonomy): domain Bacteria; phylum Pseudomonadota; class Alphaproteobacteria; order Micropepsales; family Micropepsaceae; genus SZUA-430. The sequence continues at coordinate 2,918 of DAISVV010000003.1, read as the reverse complement.
CCGAGCTCTGCCTCGCCGTCTTCGAGATCCACGAGAAGACGCCCTCCTCCTCGGGCAGCTAGGACCCGCTGCCGGAACGGCGCTGCCGCTCGCTCTCGGCGCGCGGCATCTGTTCCTGCGCGGCCAGCGGCGGAGCGCCGTCAAATCCCTGCCGGCGCGCATGGAAGTATGTCGCCTGCGCGAGCGAACGGAACGCCCACGTGCCGATCGCCGCGTCCCACACCCAGTCGGGCGGCGCCAGGTCAAGAAGGCGCCGCAGCATCAGCTTTCCGCGAAAGCGCGGCGTCTCCTCGCCAAGCGCCACCGCCGGATGGTCACCCCCGGCAAAGATCCAGTCGGCCGCCAGCTGCGCGCAGCGTCGCCCCAGGCGAAGCGTTTGCACGATCCCTCCGCCCGTCAGCGGAGACACATGCCCCGCTGCATCACCGATCAGCATGACGCGGCCCGCATGTGTTCGCTTCAGCGTGGCACCTGCGGGGATCAGGCCGCTGCGCCGCGCGAGCGGTTCCTCGAGCCGGAGCCCGAGGCGCCGCCGGAGCATCTCGACGAAGCCATTGATGTCGGGCCGCACCCCACCCGACGCTGCCAGCCCAACCTGCATGATCCCGACGCCAGGCACCGCCCAGCCGATATAGCCGGGCGCCAGCGACGACGTCAGGAAGCAGTGCAGGAACCGCTCGTCGAGCGCGGGTTCAGGCGCAAACTCCAGTTCGATGCCGCACAGGAAGGCTCTGTTCCGTCCAAGCGCAAACTGCCGGGCCACCTGTGAGCCCGCGCCATCGGCACCAACGAGCAGCCGCGCCTTGATGCCATGATCGGCGATCTCCACAAAGGAACCGGTGTCAAGGGCCGAGCGGAAGGACCGGCCCGTCAGCACCTGCGCGCCCGCCCGCGTGGCCTCGCGCGCCATCCAGCGCAGCAGCGCTGGCGTATCCGTCGCAAGGAAGAAATAGCCCGGCGACGACAGGTCGACCGACCGGCCGCCGGGGGCATGGACCCGCACCTCGCGGATCATGCGCGTCAGTCCGACAGGAATGTCGGTCTCTTCAATGGCTTCCTTGACCAGGATGCCGGTGGTCCTGACGCCCTCGCCCGGATCATCCTTGCGTTCCAGCACCGCCACGCGCAGTCCCCGCATGGCCGCCGTCCGGGCACAGGCAAGCCCCGCGAAGCTCGCACCCACGATGACAAGATCATATTCGCGCACGAACGCCCCCTCCGGATTGCCGGAAGATAGGGGCGCACCGCAGGCCTGTTGTGCCAATCAGCCTGAAGTGTAGCGCTGCTCACACTGGCAGGGGCCAGTGCTTAACGACGGGCGTTCTGCACGAGGTCGTTCACCACACCGGGATCGGCCAGCGTCGTGGTATCGCCCAGGTTCGAGGTATCGCCCTCGGCGATCTTGCGAAGGATGCGACGCATGATCTTGCCCGAACGCGTCTTTGGAAGACCCGGCGCCCACTGGATGACATCGGGCTTGGCGATCGCACCGATCTCCTTGGCCACCCACTGCACGAGCTCCTTGCGCAGATCCTCCGTCGACGCCACGCCGGCCTTCAGCGTGACGTAGGCGTAGATCCCCTGCCCCTTGATGTCGTGCGGATAGCCCACGACCGCCGCCTCGGCGACCTTGGGATGCGCAACAAGCGCAGATTCCACCTCGGCCGTCCCGAGCCGGTGGCCGGACACATTGATCACGTCATCAACCCGGCCCGTGATCCAGTAATAGCCATCCGCATCGCGCCGGCAGCCGTCACCCGTGAAGTACTTGCCCGGATAGGTCTTGAAGTAGGTATCGATGAAACGCTGGTGGTCGCCATAGACCGTCCGCATCTGTCCCGGCCACGAATCCGCCAGCACGAGGTTCCCCGTGGTTTCGCCTTCCAGCACCTTGCCCTCGGCATCCACGACCTGCGGCACGATGCCGAAAAACGGGCGCGTTGCCGAACCGGGCTTCAGGTCCGTCGCCCCCGGCAGCGGCGTGATCAGGATGCCACCGGTTTCCGTCTGCCACCATGTATCGACGATCGGGCAGCGGCTGTCGCCCACGACGCGGTGATACCAGAGCCAGGCCTCCGGATTGATCGGCTCGCCCACCGAGCCCAGGAGCCGCAGCGAGGCCCGGCTTGTCTTCTTCACCGGCGCCTCGCCATCACGCATCAGCGCCCGGATCGCCGTCGGCGCCGTGTAGAAGATATTGACCTTGTGCTTGTCGATCACTTCCCAGAACCGCGACACGGTCGGATAGTTCGGCACGCCCTCGAACATCAGCGTCGTCGCCCCGTTCGACAGCGGCCCATAGACGATGTAGCTGTGGCCCGTCACCCAGCCCACGTCGGCCGTGCACCAGTAGATGTCGCCCTCATGATAGTCGAAAACGTACTGGTGCGTGATCGAGGCATAGACGATGTAGCCGCCCGTCGTGTGCAGCACGCCCTTCGGCTTGCCCGTCGAACCCGACGTGTAGAGGATGAACATCGGGTCCTCCGCGTTCATCTCCTCCGGCTTGCAGTCCGCAGGAACCGTGGCGGCCAGCTCGTGATACCAGTGGTCACGACCCGCCTTCATGTCGACCTTGCCACCCGTGCGTTTCACGACGATGACGGACTTTACGTTCGGACACTGCTTGAGCGCCTCGTCGGTATTGGCCTTCAGCGGAATATGCTTGCCGCCACGCAAGCCCTCATCCGCGGTGACCACGAAATCAGAGGCACAGTCGAGCACGCGCCCCGCAATGCTGTCCGGCGAGAAACCGCCGAAAACGACCGAGTGCACCGCGCCGATGCGCGTGCAGGCCAGCATCGCATAGGCCGCCTCGGGGATCATCGGCATGTAGATCGTGACGCGGTCACCCTTCTTCACGCCCTGCCCCTTCAGCACATTCGCGAAGCGGCAGACTTCGTCATGGAGCTGGCGGA
>DAISVV010000002.1:0-41429 GCA_036840015.1 Micropepsaceae bacterium | reverse complement strand
AAATCCTTGACCACGAAGAAGCCGATATGGTCGGACGTGTTCTCCGTCAGGCGGAGATAGACACCGAAGAACTCAGGCTCGCCGCGCGGGGCGATCAGGGCCTCCTCGCGCAACTCCCGCATGGCCGCCTGCGCCATCGTCTCGCGCGCATCCACCGCCCCGCCCGGAAAGTGCCAGCCCGGCGCATAGGTATGCCGCACGAGGAGGACATGCCCCCGGCTATCGAACGCCGCCGCACGCACGCCCAGTGTCAGCGGCCAGCGCCCGAACCGTGAAAGACGCCGGATCCGGTTCACAACATAGGTTGCCGCCCCCACGGATCGGCCAATCAGGCGTGACATGACTGCCTCTGAATGAATTCGTTCATCCCGGATAAACGCTGTTCGGTAAACCGTCCCTAACCCGGGAACCCTAGTCTCGACAACTGGTTTTGCATCAGGGAAAGAGCATGCACGCAAGCGCAACCCATGCCGGGGCAAGAACGCTGTTCGAGAGGGCACGCCGCGTGCTCGCAGGCCACGATGAGCCCGCACCGCCACAGGAAGGCCCCGTCGACATCAGGTTCGGCATCGACCGCGTCCTGCGCAACACGCGCAAGCCGAAAGCCACGCCTGGAACCGTGGAGGAGGCTGCCGCACGCGCCGTCACGGCGGTGGAAGGTACGCTCGTGGCAATCGACACGATCAACGAGTACCTCATGGAGGCACTCGACCTGACCACCGAGGCGCTCAAGACGTCCGATCCGGCCAAGCGCGCCATGATCGCCGACCGCTACGAAGAGCTGCGCTCCAACATCGACACGGTCGCCGCGGGCGCAAGCTTCCAGGGCGTCAATCTCATCGACAGCGGCCGCGATGCGCTCGAGATCAAGTTGCCGGCCGCAGGCGAGCCACGCCATGCGATCAGCCACATCACGCTGGTGGCAGGCGAGCGCGGCCTGTCGATCAAGTCGCCCGCCGAGCTCTTCGCATCGGAAGACGAGATCGACGCGGCCCGCCAGACGCTCATCGCCGCGAGGCTGCGCCTCGACCGGGCCACCGACACCTTCCTGAACCAGGCCAGCATGCTCGCGCCGCACCTCGGGATGGTCGAGGCCGACTGACGCGCACCCTTCTCTTTGCCGTCCCGTTTGCGTAAACCTGCGTGCGGATGCATCACGCAGGAGGCGCCGAATGACCGGCACACAAGCCAACGCCGACCAGATTGCCTACTGGAACGGCGTCGCCGGGGAAAAATGGGTAACTGCCAAGGATCGTCTCGACACGATGCTGGCACCCGTCTCCGCGCGCCTGCTTCAGGCGCTTGCGGCTGAGACAGGCGAACGCATCCTCGACATCGGCTGCGGCTGTGGCGAAACGACGATCCAGATCGCAGCTTCCGGCGCAAGGCCAACCGGCATCGATATCTCGAGGCCCATGCTCGACCGCGCCCGCAACCGGGCACCCGGGATCGACTTCCTGCTGGCCGACGCCGCAGTACATCCCTTCAGCAAGGACCATGATGCGCTGTTCTCCCGCTTCGGCGTGATGTTCTTCGACAATCCCGATACGGCTTTCCGCAACCTGCGCACGGCGCTTAAGCCGGGTGGACGCCTCGTCTTCGCCTGCTGGCGTGACTGGCGCGAGAACGAGTGGGTCAGCATTCCCGTATCGGCCGTCCGCCACCTCCTGCCGCCCCAGCCCCAGCTTGGCCCCGAGGATCCTGGCCCGTTCTCCTTCGCCGACCTGACGCGCGTGCGCCGCATCCTCGCCGGAGCAGGATTTGACGCGATCACGGTGACCCCGTTCGACGCCGGCATGGCCATGGGCGCTGACATCGTGGACGCCGTACGGCATCTCGCGGAAATAGGACCCGTGTCCCGCATGCTTTCCGAGGCAACGCCAGCGGAGCGCACGCGCGCGATGGAAGCCCTCGAAGCCAGGCTGAAATCACACGCATCGACCCGGCCTGTCACCCTTGGTGGCGCCGTCTGGATCATCTCGGCAAGGACATGAACGCCATGACACAGCAGGAATTCGCGCAACTCCTCGCCCGCTTCGCCGATGCCGCGACCCGCGGCGATGGCAAGGCCTTCGCGGCCTGCTTCACCGAGGAGGCCATCTACCATGACTACATCTACGGTCCCCACAAGGGCCGCGAGTCCATCGCCGACATGCTCGAAAACCTGTTCCACCGCGATGCCGCGGACTATCACTGGCAGATGTTCGACCCGGTCTGCAACGGTGAGACCGGCTATGCATGGTCCCTCTCGCGCTTCACCTCGAAGGTCCCCGAATTCCAGGGACGCAAGGTCGTCATCGACGGCATGAGCCGCTTCCGGGTCGAGAACGGCCTGATTGCCGAATACTGGGAGAGCGTGAACGGAGGGGTCGCCATGGCACAGCTCGGCGTCAGCGCGCCACGCATGGAGCGCGTGATGCTGAAATGGGCTTCCTGGCTCAAGGACAGGGATGTGGTCCGACGGTATCTCGCAGGTAAATGAGACCGTCATCCTTAACCCGGCATTAGCAAGTCCTTATGCCGGGCTTCAACGATCCTTAAGCCGCCGTTGCGATACTCCGCCATCCCAGGAAGACATCTGCGCATCATCGCGCGGGGCAAATGCGGCGGCGCTGTTCATGTTCCAGATTGGCGGAATCATCTTCGTCTTCGTGACGGTGTTCGGCGGCTATGTCTGGGCCGGCGGCAAGTTCGACGTCATTCTCCACTCGCTGCCCTACGAGGCCACGATGATCCTCGGTGCGGCGATCGGCGCCCTGCTCATTTCATCGACCGGCACATCCCTCAAGGCGACGATGGCATCAACCGGGAAGATCCTGTCGGGTGCGAAGTGGAAGCAGCAGGACTACACCGATCTGCTCTGCCTGCTGTTCACCCTGACCAAGACGATGAAATCGAAGGGAATGATCGCCCTCGAGCAGCACATCGACAAGCCGGAAGAGTCGGCGAGCTTCCAGAACTACCCGCGCATCCTGAAGGATCATTTCGCCACCGACTTCATCTGCGACACCATCCGCATGATGACCATGAGCCTCGAGGATCCGCACCAGGTCGAGACCGCCATGGAAAAGCAGCTCGAGAAGCACCATCACGAGGCACTCACCGGCGCCCACGCCTTCCAGAACATGGCCGATGGCCTTCCAGCACTAGGCATCGTCGCCGCCGTCCTCGGCGTCATCAAGACGATGGGCTCCATCACCGAACCCCCGGAAATTCTGGGCGGCATGATCGGTGGCGCACTTGTGGGTACGTTCCTCGGCGTGTTCATCGCCTACGGGTTCGTGGGGCCGATGGCCTCGCGGATCAAGGCCGCCGTCGACGAGGAAGGCCTCTTCTACCACGTCATCCGTGACGTCCTTGTCGCCCACCTGCACGGCAACGCCGCACAGGTCTCGGTCGAGATCGGCCGCGGCAGCGTCCCGAGCCACTTCCAGCCGTCCTTTGCCGAACTGGAAACAGCCCTCAGCGCAGTCCCCAAGGCCTAGCGCTGGCGCGCCTCCCAAAGGCTCACGCAGTAGATCGCAAGCCCGCCACAGCACATGGCCAGTGGCACGAGCCACTCAAGCGGCATGTCCACGCCAAGCACCACTGCGATCGTTACGATCATCCCTGCTGACTGGCTGAATGACATGGCGCAAACCCCTTCCCCCGGGAGGAAGTCTAGCAACGGCCGGCCGCGGCACCGAACGGCTACGGGATTCACGATGAAAGCCGACCTGCAGCAACACTGGCAGGAGCGACAGCGTCACTTCGGCACACTTGCGGACCGCGATGTGTTCTACTATTGTTCTTTTTACCTTCCAGGGGCAATTGCTCCCTGCTGCAACTTGAACTGTGAAAACCAAACCGATCCGCGGCCTTACGCCGTATCGAAGCGGATCCCCTGCGCCAGCGGCAGCTGGTTCGAGTAGTTCACCGTCGCCGTCTGGCGGCGCATATAGGCCTTCCACGAATCCGACCCGGACTCGCGGCCGCCGCCGGTTTCCTTTTCGCCGCCGAAGGCGCCACCGATTTCCGCACCGCTGGGCCCGATATTGACATTGGCAATGCCGCAGTCGCTCCCGGAGGCAGCAAGGAACCGCTCGGCCTCCTGCAAGTCGCGCGTGAACACGCACGACGACAGGCCCTGCGTCACGTCATTCTGCAGCCGCACCGCCTCGTCGAAATCGCGATATGTCATGACATGGAGGATGGGCGCGAAGGTCTCGTGCTTTACCACCTCGGTCTGACCCGGCATCTCGACAAGCGCCGGCTGGACATAGACCGCCTGCGGGAACTTGTCCGCAAGCACGCGCGCGCCACCGGTCACAAGGCCTCCCTGCGCCCGCGCAGCCCCAAGGGCTGCCTGCATCCCGTCAAATGCAGCCTCGTCGATCAGCGGACCAACTAGCGTACCCTCTTCAAGCGGGTTGCCGATGCGGATGGCGCCGTAGATGGTCTTCAGGCGCATCACGAGCGCCCCGGCGATGCTCTCGTGCACGAAGGCCCGCCGCAGCGTCGTGCACCTCTGCCCCGCCGTTCCAACGGCCGCGAAGGTGATCGCACGCTCGGCAAGCTTCAGATCCGCCGAGGGCGTCACGATCATTGCGTTATTGCCACCAAGCTCCAGGATCGTGCGGCCCAGCCGCGCGGCAACGACCGGCGCAAGCTGCTTGCCCATGCGGGTCGAACCCGTTGCCGAAACAAGCGGGATGCGCCCGTCGGCAGCAATCTGCTCGCCCAGGCTGCGACCGCCCTGGATGACCTGCGACAGGCCCGCAGGCGCATCGCCGAACCGCGCCACCGCGCGCTCGAAAAGTCTCTGCGTGGCAAGGGCTGTCAGCGGCGTCTTCTCCGACGGCTTCCAGATCACGCTGTCGCCGCAGACAATCGCCAGCGCCGCATTCCACGCCCAAACGGCAACCGGGAAGTTGAAGGCGCTGATGACGCCGACAGGTCCCAGCGGATGCCATGTCTCCATCATCCGGTGCCCCGGACGCTCGGAGGCAATGGTCAGCCCGTAAAGCTGGCGCGACAGGCCAACCGCAAAGTCGCAGATGTCGATCATCTCCTGGACCTCGCCCAGCCCCTCCTGGACGATCTTGCCTGCCTCGAGCGTCACAAGCCGGCCCAGTGCCTGCTTGTTGGCGCGCAGCTCCTCGCCGAAAAGGCGGATCAGTTCGCCGCGGCGAGGTGCTGGCACGTCACGCCAGGCATGGAAGGCCTTCAGGCTCGTCGCAATGCGGGCATCAGCCTCGGCCGCCGTATCACTGCGGAGCCGTCCAAGCACTGCCCCATCGATGGGCGAGCGCGAGACCAGGTCTCCCTGCGCGATCTCGGCCTCCGCAATGCCAAGCGCCTTGAGTGTTGCAGCCGTCATGCTCGTTCCTCCAGCAACGTGTCTAGCTCTTCTTCAGCGCTGCCGCGCGCAGGCCCGACAGCGTGGCCGTCGGCGAAATCTGGTCCGGATCCGTGATGATGTCGATCAGCGCAGGCCCCCCCGAGGCAACAGCCGCCTCGAACGCATCCTTGAATTCCGACGTCTTGCGAACCGTGGTGCCAAAGCAGCCGAACGCACGCGCATAGGCGGCGAAGTCAGGGTTCTTCAGGTCCGTGCCAATCGTCCGCGCCGGATACTCGCGCTCCTGGTGCATGCGGATCGTGCCATAGGTCCCGTTGCTGAAGACCAGGAACACGACGTTCAGACCGTATTGCACGGCCGCGGCCAGTGCCTGCCCGTTCATCAGGAAACAGCCATCGCCCGAGCATGAGATCACCATGCGCGTGGGATGCACGGCCTTCGCCGCAATCGCCGCCGGCACCCCATAGCCCATCGCCCCGCTCGTGGGTGCAAGCTGCGTGTGGAACTGCCGGTGCAGGTGGAAGCGATGCAGCCACCCCGCATAATTCCCGGCCCCGTTTGTCAGGATCGCATCGGTCGGAAGACGCCCGTTCAGCCAGGCAAAGATCTCCGACGCATTGACATCACCCTTCACGGTGATGGGCCGCGTGAAGACCTCGTAGTCGGCGCGCGCCGCCGCAGCCCACGCGGACCATGGCGCCGCCGCCGGCACGGGCAGCGCCGCTGCCGCCGCACCAAAGGCAGTCATGCCCGCCGCGATGCCAAGCTCGGCCTGGTAGACCCGGTTCAGCTCCTCCGCCGCCGGATAGACATGCACCAGCCGCTGCTGCGGGACCGGCGCCTTGAGGCGCGTATAACCCTGCGTCGTCATCTCGCCAAGCCGGGGGCCCACGGCAACGATCACGTCAGCCTCGGCGATGCGGGCGCCAAGCTTCGGATCGATCCCGATCCCCACGTCGCCCACATAGAGCCGATGCTGGTTGTCGATGCGGTCCTTGCCGCGGAACGAGGTTGCGACAGGCAGGTTCCACCGCTCGAGGAAAACGCGCATGGCATCGCAGGCTTCATCCGTCCAGCCGCCACCGCCAATCAGCACCAGCGGCCGCTGCGCCGAGGACAGGATCTGCGCAAGGCGCGCCATGTCTTCCGGACGCGGCGCAGCCTCGATGCGCTGGTAGCGCTGCACATCCTGCGCCTCCATGCGCTCGGTGAGCATGTCCTCCGGCAGCGCCAGTGCAACGGGACCCGGCCGTCCGTTGACCGCGGTATGGAAGGCACGCGAGACGAATTCGGGCACACGGTCGGCTGTCGGGATTTCGGCCACCCACTTGGTGACCTGCCCCAGCATCCGGCGATAGTCGATCTCCTGGAAGGCCTCGCGCTCCATCTGGTCGCGCGCGACCTGCCCGATGAAAAGGATCATCGGCGTGGAGTCCTGGAACGCCGTGTGCAGCCCGATGCTGGCATGCGTCGCTCCGGGTCCGCGTGTGACGAAACAGATCCCGGGCCGACCCGTCAGCTTGCCATAAGCCTCGGCCATGTTCGCAGCGCCCGCCTCATGGCGGCAGGTGACGAAGCGCAAGCCCCCCTGCACGTCATGTAGCGCGTCGAGCACCGCGAGGTAGCTCTCGCCCGGCACGCCGAAGGCCAGGTCCACGCCATGGATCTTCAGCTGGTCGACGAGGATCTGTCCGCCCGTGCGAAGAGTCGACATGTCTGCCTAGTGCCCCGTTTCTGCGTAATAGCGGCCAAAGCGGTTGTCGAGGAAAGTGCCAAGCTCGGCCTGCTCCTGCCGCACGAACCCCTTTGACGGCAGCTTGCCCTGCACCATCATGTCGACCATCGCGCAGATGCCCGCCGCCGTGGTGATCTGGATCGCACTCATGAGCTGGCCATCAATCTCGTGGGCATAGATCTTTCGCGCGAAACTCTCCTGCGTCAACTGCCCCCGCATTTGACCCGAGACCGTGACGAATACAAGCACCACGTCCTGGTAGGTGATGGGAATGGCAGCCTCGAGCACGTCCTTCAGAATCTCGCGCCGCTGCCCCAGCCGCAGGTCCCTGACCAGCGTCTTGATGATGTCGCGATGGCCCGGATAGCGGACCGTCTTGTAGTTCAGGTTTTCAACCCGCCCCTCGAGCGTCTCGCACAGTGTCCCGAGCCCGCCCGAGGTGTTGAACGCCTCATAATCGATGCCGTCCAGCGAGAAATGCTCCATTTCCTCGAGCGCCGGCATCTCGCGCAGCTTGCCGTCAACGATGGCCTCGCACGGATTGCAGTACTCGTTGATCAGGCCATCCGTGGACCAGGTCAGGTTGTACTTCAGCGCATTGGTCGGATACTCGGGCAGTGCCCCCACGCGCATCTGGACGTCACGCAGGGACTCGAATTTCCGGGTCATGTCATGCGCGGCAATCGAGATGAACCCCGGCGCAAGCCCGCACTGCGGAACAAATGCCGTGTCGGCTCCCTTGGCCAGCGCCTTGACGATGCGCGTGCTTTCGACGTCTTCGGTAAGGTCGAAGTAATGCGCCCGGCAGTCCTTCGCCGCACCCGCGATCACGGGTGTCAGGTGATAGGGCATCGCCGAGACGACAACATCATGCCCCTTGATCGCGCCGCGCAGGGCGGCCGCATCGGACACGTCGAGCACCTCGGTGCGCGTGTTCTTCGTCGGCAGCCGCTTCAGGCTGTCCGCGTCACGGTCTGCAACGGTCAGCTGATAATCGCCCGTGCCGCCGAGCATCGCCGTGATCGCACTGCCGATCTTGCCCCCGCCCAGAAGAATGAGTTTGACCATCGCTGCCTCCCTGAAAATGCAAGCCTTTCCGGGATTCTAGGCAGCATATCCGCCGATCTGTAGCCGCAAACCGACGATTCTTGGTGGAATGTCAACCAGAACGACGGTATTTACATTCAATATGACGGACACGATCGACCAGAACCTGATCGCCCTCCTGCGGGCGAACGCGCGCGAACCAGTGGCCGTGCTCGCCCGCAAGCTCGACCTGGCCCGCTCGACAGTGCAGGAGCGCATCGAACGCCTCGAGCGACGGGGCGTGATCGCCGGCTACACGATCCGCGAAGGGGCAGGCCACGCCGACCGGCAGATTCTCGCCCACGTCATGATCAGCGTTGACCCGAAAATGTCGGCCTCGGTGACCGCGGACCTGAAGAAGATGCCCGAGGTCCGCACCCTCGCCGCCATCAGCGGCACCTACGACCTGATGGCGGAACTCGCCGCCGACTCCACCGCACGCATAGACGCGGTGCTCGACGCCATCGGCCACCTCAAGGGCGTCCAGAAGACGATGTCATCGATCCTCCTGAGCGTGAAGTTCGACCGCTGACCTGCGGTCGCCTCAGTGCTTCCCGCCCGCGGTGGTCCCGAGCACCTCGACCTGGAAGCCGGCATCGCGCACGGCCTGGCAGATCGCATCCGCATGCTGGGCGTCACGCGTCTCCACGCTCACCCGCAACTCGGCATCCTTCGCCGGCATGTCGGTCAGCATCCGGTTGTGCGCGACTTCGATGATGTTGCCGCCGGCATTGCCGACCAGCGTTGCCACCCGCGCAAGGACGCCGGGCCGGTCCTCGATCGCAATGGACAAGGTCAGGATACGGCCCTCGCGCTGCAGCTCGCGCATGATGACATTGGACAGGAGCCGCGGGTCGATGTTTCCACCGCACAGCACAAGGCCGACCCGACGCCCGCGGAAGATCTCGGGATACTGCAGCAGCGCCGCAAACCCGGCAGCGCCCGCGCCCTCAACCACGGTTTTCTCGATGGAAAGCAGCATCGCGATCGCCCGCTCGATCATGTCTTCCGACACGAGCAGCACCTCGTCGAGCAGGCGGCTGCAGATCTCGACCGTCCTCGCACCCACATTCTTGACGGCGATGCCCTCGGCGATCGTCTGGCCGCCAATCGGGTTCGCCTCTTTCTTGAGGGCATTGAACATCGAGGGAAACAGCCGTGTCTCCACCCCGATCATCCGGATCGACGGATTCAGCGCCTTGGCCGCGATGGCGATACCCGAAATAAGCCCGCCGCCACCGACGGGGACGACAATGGTATCGAGATCCGGGAAATCCTCGAGCATCTCGAGCCCGATCGTCCCCTGGCCCGCAATGATGCGGTCATCGTCATAGGGATGCACGAACACGAGGCCCTTCTCGGCCGCGATGTCATGGGCAACCTTGTCGCAATCGGCCAGCGTCATGCCCTTCTGGATGACATGCGCGCCGTGTGCCATCGTGTACTTCACCTTCACGAAGGGCGTCGTCTCGGGCATGACGATCGTCGAGGGGATCCCCAGCCGCGTCGCATGATACGCAACCCCCTGCGCGTGGTTCCCCGCCGACATGGCAATCACGCCGCGCTTGCGCTCCTCGGGTGTGAGGCTCAGCAGCTTGTTGAGAGCACCGCGCTCCTTGAAGGACGAAGTGAACTGCAGGTTCTCGAACTTGAGGAAGACCTCCGCCCCCGTCAGCTGCGAGAGGGTCTGCGACCTCAGGCAGGGCGTGCGCTGTACCTGCCCCTTGATGACGCTGGCGGCCTGCCTGATGTCTTCAAGAGTGACGGCCATGGCCGTTCCCGCTCCCGGAGATTAAGTAAGGGCCGCTCCGCCACAGCGGCGGGACCGGCAACGCGCCAAAGGGGATCGCATTGGTAGCAGCGGAGGGATTTGAACCCCCGACCAAGGGATTATGATTCCCCTGCTCTACCACTGAGCTACGCTGCCGCTCCAAAGCGAGGGCGGGATGTAAGGCGGCAGCCTTGGCTCTGTCAAGGCAACAGGCCTCCTCAGGCAGCCACCGCCGCCTCACCGCGGACAATCCAGCCACCGCCCAGCATGCGGGCCTCATCCCGGGAATCATAAAGGACGCAGGCCTGCCCCGGCGCAACCCCTTCCTCAGGGTCGAGAAGCGTGACGCCCACCCGCCCGTCGCCCTGCCGGATCTCTGCACGCACCGGCTGGCGGGTCGAGCGCACGCGCGCAAGTACCGGCCGCGCCTCATCGCACGGCGCCTGCGCGTCCAGCCAGTTCAGGTCGCGCAGCCAGATCTGGCGCGTGGCGAGGGCCCCGCGCGGACCCACCACAACCTGCCGGCGCGCCGCATCGATGCGCACGACGAAAAGCGGCTCGCCATGGGAAACGCCGAGCCCCTTGCGTTGGCCGACGGTGAAATTGATGACCCCCTCGTGCTGCCCGAGAACGCGGCCCGACAGGTCCACGATATCGCCGGGCTCGATCGCACCGGGCCTGAGCTTCTGGACGATGTCGCTGTAGCGCCCGTCCGGCACGAAACAGATGTCCTGGCTGTCAGGCTTGTCGGCAAGCCCGAGCCCAAGCGCCGACGCCATCGTCCGGGTCTCGCTCTTGGGAAAACCACCCAGAGGGAAGCGCACGAAGTCGAGCTGCGCGCGAGTCGTTGCGAACAGGAAATAGCTCTGGTCCCGCGTTGCATCGACGGCCCGATGCAGCTCCGGACCCGCGGGTCCGGCAATCCGCCTGATATAGTGTCCGGTGACCAGCGCCGACGCCCCCAGATCTTTCGCCGCACCCAGCAGGTCATGGAACTTGACGGTCTGGTTGCACTGGATGCAGGGCACCGGCGTCTCGCCCCGCACATAGCTCGACGCGAAATCCTCGATCACCGAGGTGCGGAAGCGCTCCGTATAGTCGAGTACATAATGCGGGATACCGATCTGCGCCGCCGCCAGCCGCGCATCCTGGATGTCCTGCCCGGCACAGCACGCCCCCTTCCGGCGCGCCGGCGCATCCGACGCATAGAGCTGCAGCGTGATGCCCACGACATCAAAGCCCGCCTGCCGCGCCAGCGCCGCAGCGACCGCGCTGTCGACGCCACCCGACATGGCCGCAACAACCCGTGTCCGGCCGGGGTCTCCCGGCAGGTCCATCAGGGCGCGGATCTGTTCAGTCGGTATCATGGCCGGGCCTATATCCCGCGAGGGCGGCCCGTTGCAAGCTTAACAGCGCTCAGAGGAACTTCAGCAGGTTGGTCTCGCTGAGCTGCGCGATCATCCGCCCGGAAGCCTCGGCCGCCACCTGGTCCCGGTTCAGCCGCGCCACGGCCTCGGCCAGGTCCGTATCCTCGATGTCGCCGATGAACTTCGCAAAATAGGCCAGCATGGCCTCATGGCGATCGGCCGCACGATCAAGCTGCTCGTAGCGCGTACCGTTCAGCGCCGCGACCTCGGCAACCCCGCTCTGGATCGACGGGATCTGGACATTGGCATTCGTCAGGAAGGTCATCTGAGCCGCCGTGAGCGATGAATTCAGGGGCCCGTTGGCGCCAAGGTCAAAGTTCGCGATGTCCTTGAACATCTGCAGCAGGTCGGTCGCGACATCGCTGGCGGCAATGCCGACGGTCAGCGCCTCGCTCTGGTCGATGTTGACGCTCATCACCTGGTCGGTGTTCCGAAAGACACTGGCCACGGTGGGCGCCGCGGCAAGCGAGGCAAGGTCCGGGGCCGAGACAGGCGACACATCCGTGCGCGTTCCGCCATAGAGATAGTTGCCGTTCATCCGGTAGTTCAGCACCCCGACAGCCTCGGAATAGAGGCTGCGAACCTCTTCCATCAGCGGACCTGCACGTCCGGCAGCGATTGCATTTCCCACCGACGTGCGAAGCCGCGTCGTGATGTCGGTCAGCTGCTCGAGGTGAAGGTTCTGCACGTCAAGCCGCGTGCGGACCTCCTTGGTGGCCGCCAGGAAGGAGGCGACACCCGCCGACTTCTGCTTGGCACCAACAAGGACCGAGGCCTTGTCCTTGACGTCGGCAAGCGTGTCACCGACCTTGCCGCTCGAGATCTGCATCTGCAGCTTCACGGTCCGTGACTGGATGCGCCCATACTCCGTAATCATCCCCTGCGAGATGGAAAGTGTGCCGACGCGGTCAAGCATGGAGGGGCTCCTCTATCAAACGGCTTCTAGCAGTGTCTGGAACATCTCGCGCGCCACGCCCATCATGCGCGCCGAGGCATTGTAGGCTTGCTGGAACATCATCATGTTCGCGAGTTCCTCGTCGAGGTTCACGCCCTCGGTCGAGTCACGCCGTGACATGACTTCTTCCTGGATGCTCATCCGGTTGAGCCGCTCTTCCTCGGCAAACGAGGCAAGGTCGGCCTGCAGGCCGGAGATCTGCGAGATGTAGCTGTTGACGCTCTGCGCGCCCGATGACAGCCCGCCTGCCGCCCCGAACGCATGCAGCGCATCCGCCGCTGCTGCAAGGCCAAGGGCGCCCCGGTTGTCACTGGCACCAAGCACGACGTTGCCTGGCACGCTGGCACCTGTCAGCTCGAGCCTCGCCAGCGCCAGCTTGGAAGTGTTCTGGGCAATGTCGCTACGCACCGCAAGCGAGATCGCCTGATTCTGCCGCATGGCGGTTCCAAGCCCGAAAAACTCGGACATGCTCACCCCAGTCGCACCGCGGCTGGTCGTGTCATTGGCAACCTCAAGCCGCGCCCCCGTATGCGCGCCGGCAGGCGTCATGAGCATCGTGCCATTGCTGTCTAGCGAGAATGTTGCATAGCCGGTGGCTGCCGTATTGAGCGATGAAATCAGGTTGCCGACGGTCGCGCCGGAAACCGTATAGCTGAAGCTCGTCAGGATGGCGCCATTGGCGCCGCGCAGCACGAACTCGGCCTGCCCGCCCGCTGTCAGACCATGCGCATTTGCAGACTGCATGCCGGTGGCAAAGCTCGAGGGGCTGCTGGCGGTGATCAGGTTGTTCAGCCCGAACGCCTGGGCAAGGCCACGCCCGCCGCGCAGCGCCGGCGAGGCGGGATCCTGCAGCGTGGCGACGCCATTGCTGGCATTGGTGGCCGTGATCGACAGGGCGCCATTCACGAAGCTGGCCGTAGCCGAGCCCGCGAGCCCCGTATTGATCGCGGTGACCAGGTCTCCCACCGTGGGAAGAGTCGATGTGTCGATGTTGACCTGCTGCACGAGCTGGCCTTGCGGATCGACGACGGCAAACCTGACAAGCCCCGAGGCGTTGAGCGCATCCGTCGCCAGCAAGCCTGTATTGATACCCGCAAGGGTGCGCTGCGCAGGCACCGAGGAACTGTTGTTGTGGATCGCATTCAGTTGTTCGGCAAGACCAGCGCCGATCTGCCCAAGCTGCTCGGCCAGGTCCGGGAGCCGTCGGTCACGAATGTCGACAAGCCCGCGCAGCTCGCCGCCGGCAATCCGGCCTTCCATAACCAGCGGCGGCCCCGAGTTTCCACCCTGCGGGTTCAACCGCTGCAGCGTGATCGAGGGAAACACCGTCGAGGTGGACACCGACGCAGGACCGTCATAGCGGAATTCGGAGCTCAGGTCCGACACAAGGCCGGTCCCATCCGTCAGCGAGACGAACACGCGGCCATCGGGCTGTTCAAAGGTCTTGATGTCGAGGTACTTCGCAAGTTCGGTGAGCGCCTTCTCCCGCTGGTCGCCAAGCCCCGTGCTCATGTCGCCGGCAGCGACCGCAGTCTTCAGGCGCGCATTCACGTCATGGACCTGCGCGATCAGCCGATTGACGATCCGGATGTCGGTGCCGATCTGGGAATTCGCATCCTGTCGCAGGGACTGCACGCTGTTGGCGATACCCGACAGCGCCGTCAGCGCCGAGGTGACGGCCGAAAGGGCCGAGTTGCGCTTGGCCGGGGAAGCCGGATCCGTGCTCAGTTGCTGCAACGCGGTCATTGCAGAGGAAACGCGCGACCCGATCGAGTTGCCGTCATTGATCGAGCCGATCAGGCCCTGCACCCGCGTGAAGTAGGACGAAAGCACCTGCAGCTGGCCGACCTGACCCGTTGCATCAAGCGTCTCGCGCGCCAGGAACTCGTCGGCAACCCGACGGATCTGGTCCACGCTGACACCCGAGAGCCGGTCCGCCGTCAGGCGCGGCCCGAAGTCGACCAGACGCCGGTTATACCCATCGGTATTGATGTTCGCGATGTTGTTGGAAGTCACGCGCAGCGCCGTCTGGTTGGCCTGCAGCGCGCTGGCGGCCGTGTTCATGATCGCACCCAGCGATATGTTTCCCGACACCGTCATGCGTGGCTCCCTTTCCTGCCTTGTGGGGAAAATCCTGCCTCCGGAGTGGCTGCAGAATTTGCCCGCGGACCCCCTTTTCAGGGACCGGGACAACGCAACACGGCGATTTGTGCCTGATGTCACGTCTTCCCGCAGCTGTGGTTGCAACGTCGGTGCCAACACCGGGCCAACGGCAATAAACGCAGCGCCGTGACGTTTTCTGCCGTGCGCCATGAGCAAACTCTGCCGCACAACGCAGCCCCTCACCCTGCAGGATTCGCGGATAAGAGCCATTCCCTGGCGTGGCAAGCGGCTTGCAGTCTGCTCCACACGACCATTCATGCGCCTTGGGGACCAACATGACGGCTGCTTCGTCGATCGCCTCGCTTGTCGCACCATCTGCAGCATCTGCAGCGGGCCGGAGCGTCGCGTCGACCGCAGAGCCTTCACCCGACGCCAGCTTCGAGGCATTCCTGCGCGAGGCGCAGGCAGGCGAGCCGCCAGTCACCGAGGCAGCCGCCGTTGCGCGCGATGTTGCCGTTGCACCTGTCCCCGCAATACCGTCGGCACTCGCACCTGTCGCAGATCCGGTGGCACTCGCACCTGTCGCAGATCCGGTGGCACCGCTGCTGCCACCGCCACCCCCAGGCAGCGCGACAGACCAGCCTGCAGCCGTAGACATGGCTCTCCAGGATCAGGCGTTGCCACCGTCAATCATCCCCGGCTTTCCGCCAGTCGTAACGCCGGCACCTGTCGGCGCAACCCCTGAGGCATCCCCGCTCGATACCGGAACAACCGCGCAACCCGCACCGATGCCTGCGACGACGCAAGCCGCAGTGCAGGCCCAGGCACTCGCCACGCAAGGCGGGAACGCGGCGCTCGTGACGCCAGCCCCATTGCAGCCCTCGGCACCTGACGCCGCCCAGGCATCGGCTGGCAACACACCCGCCACTGCCACAGCAATTGATGCATCACAGCTTGCCCAGCTCGCCGCGCTCGTCGCGCCGGCAGGAAAGGGACCTGCGACAGATCTGCCGAAGCCATCCAGGCCGGCCGGCGCGCCCGCCAGCGGAATTGACGCCCTGACGGCAGCAGGCCCGCAGCCGGGCGAGGCCAATGCGATGCAGGCGCAGTCACAGGCGCAAGCCGCTGCCCAGGGGCCCGCCAGCAGCGCCACGAAAGACCCGCTCCAGCAGCTTGCGCCGACATCGACGGAGGGAGCCGGCGGCACTGACCCGCAGGCACCCCAGCCCGGCAGCGCAGCCCCCGCCACGCAAGCGAACTTCGCTGTCGAGCTGAGGCAGGTCACGCAAGCCCCCCATGGTGCCACGCCGATCGTGCACGTGCCCCTTGAGGCCCTCGCCGTCAACATCGCCCGAAAAGTCGAACAGGGGCTGAACCAGTTCGAGATCACCCTGACCCCGGCCGAACTGGGCAAGCTCGACATCTCCCTGAAGATCACTGACGACGGTCGCGTCCATGCCGTGCTGCGCGCCGAGCGCCAGGACACGCTCGACCTGCTGCGCCAGGACGCCCGCACCCTTGAAAGCCAGCTGCGACAGGCAGGCCTTGATGTTGGCTCAAACGCCCTGAGCTTCCAGCTCTCGCAGGGACAGGCACACAAGTACCGGACGGCCATGGCCAACGACATTCACGGACGGGCGGGCAGCCTTGACGAAAGGTCTGCGGACGCTGTCGCAACGACATTCATCGCTTCACGCCGTCATGACGGCGTGGACATTCACGTGTGAGGTAACGAGCCATGGAAATTGCAGCCACAGCAGCCGCCACCAGCGCCGCCACCAGCAACGCCCAGAAGTCTCTCACAGGCAACTATGAGACATTCCTCAGGTTGCTGACCGCCCAGTTGCAGCACCAGGACCCGCTCGAGCCGCTCGACGCGACAAAGTTCACCGAGCAGCTCGTGTCCTACAGCCAGGTGGAGCAGCAGATCGCAACGAACAAGAACATCGAGACACTGATCTCGGCCACGCAGGCCTCGGCAGGTGCGACCGCCGTGTCATTCCTCGGGAAGAAGGCCACGACCGCGGGGCCCGCCAGCGAACTGATGGGCGGCGAGGCACGCTGGACCTACAAGCTCCCCGCCTCCGCCACAAACATCCAGGTCCGCGTCACCGACATGAATGGCACGCCGGTCCGCACCCTGACTGCGCCGTCGGCCGCGGGCACCCATGAAGTCGTCTGGGACGGCCGCGACAACGCCGGCAATGCGATGCCAGCAGGCACCTACCGCCTCGCCGTCGCCGCAACCAGCTCACAAAACACGTCAATCCCCGCGACCATCACCGGCATGGGGATGATCTCGGAAATCGACATGCAGGCGGCCGATCCTCTGATGTTCATCGGATCACGCAAGGTGAAATTGAGTGAGATCACGGGCTTCAAAAACTAGAAAAACAGGAAGCAGTGATCGTGTCGAGTGCACGGGGCAGAAGGCCCAGTGATCAGGCAACGGGAGCGGATCGTCCGAAGGGTGACCCGCTCCCCAACTTGAAACAGGAAGTCACATCATGAGTCTCTATGGTGCACTCTATACGGGCGTAGCTGGCCTCTCGGCCAATGGCCGCGCCATGGCAACCACCTCGACCAACATCGCCAACGTGAACACGGTCGGCTACAAGGGCTCGCGCAACGAGTTCTCGAGCCTTCTGTCATCCAACGGCCTCGGTGCCGTGACCGGCGGTGTCACGAGCATCTCGACACCCCAGATCTCGGCGCAGGGCAACATACTCCAGACCAGCTCCGCAACCGACCTCGCAATCTCCGGCCAGGGCTTCTTCGTTGTGACGCAGACCCCGGTAGCCAGCCCCGTCATCGACGAAGTGCTCTACACGCGCTCCGGATCCTTCCAGAAGGATGCGGATGGATACCTGCGCAACTCTTCCGGCATGTATCTCCAGGGATGGGCACTCGACAGCAATGG
Source organism: Micropepsaceae bacterium (assembly GCA_036840015.1). Taxonomy (GTDB): domain Bacteria; phylum Pseudomonadota; class Alphaproteobacteria; order Micropepsales; family Micropepsaceae; genus SZUA-430. Next base: position 24,091 of record DAISVV010000002.1, on the reverse strand, counting down.
TGAGATCCCGGCGAACCGCAACAGCGTCGAACTGGTCAACCTTGGCCAGGTGACCGGTGCCTCGCAGCCCACCACAACAGTGTCGCTCCGCGCAAACCTCAAGTCATCGGACGTGGCTGTCCCGGGATACGTGGCCGGCGACATGGCGGCCGGCACGGTGACACCGCAGTTTGAAACCGCGATGGAAATCTTCGACACGCAGGGTGGCTCGCGCCCCGTTCGCCTCGCCTTCGTGAAGACGGCGGCCAACACGTGGCGCTACGAAATGATGTACGATGGCAATGCGGCAGACATCGGCGGTGCCGGCGTGAACCCGATTGCGCAGGGAACGATGACGTTCAACACGAACGGCACGATTGCAACGCCCGCCGCCAGCGTCAACGTCACCATCCCGTTTGTTGCAGGCTCCGGGCTCGCACCGCAGACGATTGCATTCAACTTCGGAACGGCCGGCCAGGCGAACGGCTTTACGCAGTTCGACACGACATCCTCTCTTTATGGCAGCACGATTGACGGCACCCTGTTCGGTGGCCTGAGCGGCGTGCGCGTCGACGAGGAGGGCTTCGTCGTGGCCCTGTTCACCAACGGCATCGAACGCAATCTCTACAAGTTGCCGGTCGCAACCTTCGCCAATGCCGACGGGCTCGGAATGATCTCTGGCAACGCCTATCGCCAGACCTCCCAGTCCGGATCACCCAGCATGAAGGCTGCGGATGAGGCGGGCGCGGGCAAGATCTCGAGCAAGGCTGTCGAGCAGTCAACTGTCGACATTGCCGAGGAATTCAGTGACATGATCATCATCCAGCGCGCCTACTCGGCAGCCTCGAAAATCATCACCACCGCTGACGAAATGCTGGACGAACTGACAAGGCTGAAGAGATAGGGACACGATGAGGCATTCACCATTCTGAATGTCTCATTTCGAACGGCATGGAAATCGCATGGGACAAGGCAACGCCGTATTAAGCGTGTTTCTTTGGCTCGTTTTCATTCCGGAGGGGTACGCTGTGCGGAACAGGTGGGAACTACAAGTGCAGGAGCGTGTACAGTGATGAGCGAAGAACGGCACGGCCGGGTTACCTATGTCATCGGACCAGATGGAAGTCCGCTGACCATTGCCGATCTGCCTCCGCCGGGGACAAAGCGGTGGGTAATCCGTCGCAAGGCTGAAGTGGTCGCCGCTGTGCGCGGCGGACTCCTCAGCCTCGAGGAAGCCTGCGCCCGCTATACGCTGACGGTCGAGGAATTCCTCGCCTGGCAGCGCGCGATCGACAAATACGGCCTTGCCGGCCTGCGCACCACGCGGGTCCAGCAGTACCGCAACTAGTCTGTAAACGGACTATTATCTTCCTGGAAGGCCGGAGCGGGAAACCGCTCCCGGCCTTTCATGCTTTGTTGATCTCTCATTAAACGCGCCTTTACTGCACCATGGGTAATTTTTGCCTAGATGGGACCCGTACCACGCCTCGGCGATGGGATGCGGGCCCGAACCAGAACAAGACTACGGTGCGGGAGCAGCGTTCTCATGGAAGCCCTGAAGTCATTCGGCGCTTTTCGGTTTGCCTTCGTGGTCGGCCTCGTCGTGGCCGCAGCCTGCGGCTACATTCTGACGACCCACTTCCTCGCACAGCCGTCCAAGACCCTGCTGTTCTCGAACCTCGACCCGCGGGACTCGTCCGACATCATCCAGCGCCTTGACGCAAAGAAGGTTGATTACGAGATAATCGGCGATGGATCGACGATCATGGTGCCATCGGACCAGGCGCTCCGGCTGAGGATGGAGATGGCAGGTGAAGGGCTGCCGGCCGGCGGTCCGGTTGGGTACGAGATCTTTGACCGCTCGGAGTCCTTTGGCCAGACGAGCTTCATTCAGAACATCAACCAGCTCCGCGCCCTCGAGGGCGAGCTGTCGCGCACGATCCGTTCCATTCAGCCCGTGTCAAATGCCCGTGTTCACCTGAACATCCCGAAGCGCGAGCTGTTTGCCGAGCGCAAGACGGCCCCAACCGCCTCCGTTGTCATAAAAGCACGCGGTCAGCTGCAGCCCGGCCAGGTTGTCGCCATCCAGAACCTCGTGGCATCGGCTGTCGAGGGACTGACGGCCAACAACATCACGGTGATCGACGAGAAAGGCAACCTCCTTGCCAGCGGCGTTCCAGGTGCTGGCGGTCCCATCGCCCTCCAGCAGGAGCGCCAGACAACCAGCTTCGAGGACAGGGTCCGCGCGCAGGTCGAGGACATCGTTTCAGGTATCGTCGGCCCCGGCCGGGCCCGCGTTCAGGTCTCCGCAGAGATCGACTACAGCCGCATCACCCGGGAGACGACAAAGTTTGTCCCCTAAGGTCAGGGCGTCCGCTCGACTGTGACAAGCCAGACGGCCTCTTCCTCCCAGGATGGCGCAGCCGCACAGGGCGTGACGGTGGCCAACGCCCTGCCCGACGCCGGCGACAACGCCAGCGGCTCCAGCACCTCAAGCGACAAGCAGACACAGGAAACAATCAACTACGAGATCTCGAAGACCTCGCAGAGCGAGATTGTCGAGGGCGGCAACGTCAAGCGCCTGTCGGTCGCGGTCGCCGTCGACGGCTCCTACAGCACGGACGCCAAGGGCACCCGCAACTACCAGCCCCGATCTGCCGAGGAAATGCAGCAGATCGAGCAGCTCGTGAAGTCCGCCATCGGCTTCAGTGACCAGCGCGGCGACCAGTTGAAGGTCGTCAACCTCCGGTTCAGCCAGCCAGAGATCGAGCAACTCGCCCCTGCCGAGGAACCCTTCCTCGGTCTCGACAAGAGCGATATCCTCTATCTCAGCCAGTTCATTGGCATAGGCATCATCGCTCTCCTGCTGATCTTCTTCGTGATGCGGCCAATGATAAAGGCACTATCCTCACCGGCAACCGGCGGATTGCTTGTTGCCCAGGCCGTGCCCATCGGTGGCACCCTCGCAGCCGGCCCTGCCGGTGCGCAGGCTGTTGCGGCGCCCGCAGGCATAGCGCCTCGGCTTCAGAACATGATCGACATTTCGCAGGTCGAGGGTCAGGTGAAGGAGTCGTCGATCCACAAGGTGGGCGAGATAGCATCGAAGCACCCGGAAGCCACGGTTGGCATCGTCCGCCAGTGGCTCCACGAGACGAAGTGAGGTGCGCGGACATCACCTCTTGGCAACATCTGCAAAATCAACGGTCAAGACCGACTTTGAAAGCCTGACAGGCCCGGAGCGCGCGGCCGTCCTGATGCTGGCGCTTGGGGACGAATACGGCGAAGCGATCTGGGGCGCCCTCGACGATGACGAGGTCAAGGAAATCTCGCAGACGATGGCCAATCTCGGAACGGTCTCGTCGGACCTGATCGAGAAACTCCTGATTGATTTCGTCCAGCAGATGTCCTCGACAGGATCGGTGTTCGGCACACTCGATACGACAGAGCGGCTACTGACCAAGTTCCTGCCCAAGGACCGCGTGGCACAGGTTCTCGAGGAAATCCGCGGACCGGCCGGCCGCACGATGTGGGACAAGCTCGGCAATGTGAACGAGCAGATACTCGCCACATATCTCAAGAGCGAGTATCCCCAGACCGTCTCCGTGGTCCTCAGCAAGATCAGGCCCGACCACGCTTCGAAGGTACTGGCCGCCCTCCCCGAGGACTTTGCCGTGGAATGCATGAACCGGATGCTGCGGATGGAATCGGTCCAGAAGGACATCCTCGACAAGGTCGAGACTACACTGCGCCAGGAATTCATGTCGAACCTCGCCCGCACGCAGAAGCGTGACGCGCACGAACAGATGGCCGAGATCTTCAACACCTTCGATCGTCAGACCGAGGGGCGCTTCATGACCGCACTTGAAGACCGAAATCGCGATGCAGCCGAGCGCATCAAGTCGCTGATGTTCACCTTCGAGGATCTGAGCCGGCTCGACTCAGGTTCGATGCAGACCCTCCTGCGATCCTTCGAGAAGGACAAGCTCGCACTGGCCCTCAAGGGCGCATCACCGACATTGCGGGATCAATTCTTCGCAAGCATGTCCGAGCGCGCAGCAAAGATCCTCAAGGATGACATGGAGTCGATGGGCCCTGTGCGCCTGAAGGACGTCGATACCGCCCAGACAAGCCTGGTCGCACTTGCAAAGGAGCTCGCTGACAAGGGCGAAATCATGCTGTCGGCCGGCAAGGCCGAAGACGAGCTGGTTTACTGACCATGACCCCGCGCAATCCCGCCCCCGGCGTTACTCGCTTCCAGTTCGACACGGTCTTCGCGTCCGACAACGTCCGAGGCCTGTCCGGAGGTGGAAAAAAACGCAGCACCTTTGCTGCAGACGAAGTCGAGAACATCCGCAAGGAAGCTCTGGCCACGGGCAGACAGGAAGCACTGGCCGAAGCAACCCACGCCCAGGCCGTAGCCCTGAGCGCGATCGCACAGAGCACATCGGTCCTCATCGAGCAGTTCGACCGCCACATCGAGTGCGTAAGACAGGAGAGCGCATCGCTCGCTCTCGCGATCGCACGCAAGCTGGCAGGAGACGCCCTTGCGATTGCGCCCCACAATGACCTGGAGCGGTTCCTCGGCGAGTGCCTGCACAAGCTGCACCGCGAGGCCCGGCTTGTCGTTACGGTGACGCCCATGAACGCCGATCACCTGCGCAGCCGCATCGAGGAAATTGTTGACCAGAACGGCTTTGCCGGTCGCGTCATTGTTGTACCGGAGCCGTCAATGGGTCCGGCCGACTGCCGCATCGAGTGGGCCGACGGCGGCATCGAGAGAAATCTTGAGGCCACCTTTGCATCCATTGAGGAGCAGGTCCGACGCTGGCGACCCGCTTCACCAACTGAAGGAACCCAAAAATGACACAGCAAGGTGAAGTCACGCTGACCGACCTTCAGCCCCACGCGTCCACCGACGTCGACGCACCCGCCGAACCCGAAACCCGCCGGACGGCTGCCGAACTGGAAGCCGTGTTCAATGTCAACGTGAACGTATCCGCGATCCTCGGCAAGTCGACGATGGAAGTAAGTCAGCTTCTCAAGCTGGGACGCGGCTCGGTTGTCGAGCTCGACCGCAAGATCGGTGAAGCCATCGACATCTATGTGAATGACCGACTGGTCGCCCGTGGCGAGGTGGTGCTCGTCGAGGACCGACTGGGGATTACCATGACTGAAATCGTCAAGAGTGAACGAGCCTGAACCCTAACTGGAAGAACGAACCGCCATGCGCCTGCTCATCGTCGGACAGCTGAACGGCCAGATTGGAAACGCCACCAAGATTGCGATCGCACGGGGGGCGAAGGTGGCGCATTGCACCACCATTGACCAGGCAGTCGCGGAGCTGCGCGATGGACGCGGCGCCGACCTCCTGATGGTCGACGTGGCACTCTCGGTTGCAAACCTGAGCGACCAGTTGCGGACGGAAAGGATCCACGTCCCCATCGTGGCCTGCGGCATCGGAACCGACGCCGGCGCCGCCGTCGAGGCAATCAAGGGCGGCGCGAAGGAATACATCCCCCTGCCACCGGATGCAGAACTCATCGCCGCTGTCCTCGCGGCCGTGTCCGACGACAGCCACCAGCTGATCTTCGAGGACAAGGCCATGAGGGACGTCATCGCACTCGCCGAGCAGGTCGCTCCCAGCGAGGCCTCGATCCTGATCACCGGCGAATCCGGCACCGGCAAGGAAGTCCTCGCCCAGCATGTCCATCGCAAGTCGAGCCGCGCCGACCGCCAGTTCATCTCCGTGAACTGCGCCGCGATCCCGGAAAACCTGCTCGAATCGGAACTCTTCGGTCACGAGAAGGGCGCCTTCACCGGGGCCATCGCCCGCCGCATTGGAAAGTTTGAGGAGGCCGATGGCGGCACCCTGCTCCTCGACGAAATCTCCGAGATGGACGTACGCCTGCAGGCCAAGCTGCTCCGCGCGCTGCAGGAGCGCATGATTGACAGGGTCGGCGGCGCCAAGCCGGTCAAGGTCAACATTCGGGTGATCGCGCCCTCGAACCGCGCCCTCCAGCAGGCGGTCCGCGAGGGCTCTTTCCGCGAGGACCTGCTCTACCGCCTCAACGTGGTCAACCTGAAGATCCCCCCGCTCCGCGAGCGACCAGCAGATATCATCGCGCTGGCAAACCACTTCAGCCGCAAATATGCCGAAAGCAACGGCGTTGCCATGCGCCCGCTGTCAGACGAGGCACGCAAGGCCCTGTCGGCCTGCCCCTGGCGCGGCAATGTCCGCGAACTCGAGAACACCATCCATCGCGCCGTACTGCTTGCCAATGGCCCCGAGATCACGGAAGCAGCGATCCGCCTGCCCGACGGCTCGCGCGTGGCGGACGCCATCCCCATCACCTCGCCGGCAGTCATCGCCCGCGCCGCGCAGGCAGCCGAGGCCGTGAACCGCGAGATGATTGGCCGCACCGTGGCCGACGTCGAGCGCGATCTCATCCTCCAGACGCTCGATCACTGCCTTGGTAACCGCACCCATGCGGCCAACATCCTGGGCATCTCGATCCGCACCCTGCGCAACAAGCTCAAGCAGTACGCCGACGAAGGCGCCCGTATCCCCATGCCCGGTGGCGGTGAACCCCGCGTCGCCTGAGGAAAGAAACCTATCTGATGTCAGACGCCAGCACGGCCCGCCAGCCCGGAAGCTTCAACCTCGCAGGCCTCGACCTGAGCGCCAGGATGGTGCTGCGTGGTGAAGTCGCGCTCTCGCTCGGCATCATCGCGATCATCGCGGTGTTGCTGTTCCCGATGCCGCCGGTGCTGCTAGACCTCGCGCTGGGCGTATAGATCATCCTAGGGCTCCTGATCCTGATGACGGCGCTGTTCATCGAGCGGCCACTCCAGTTGTCGACCTTCCCGACAATCCTTTTGATCTCGACGATCCTGAGGTTCTCGCTGAACCTCGCTTCCACGAAGCTGATCCTCGGCTACGGCCACGAGGGAACAGGTGCGGCCGGCGAGGTGATCGAGGCTTTCGGCAACTTCCTGATGCAGGGCAGCGTCGTGATCGGCGCGATTGTCTTCGCGATCCTCGTGATCGTGAACTTCGTCGTCATTACCAAGGGTTCAAGCCGCATCGCCGAGGTCTCGGCGAGGTTCACCCTCGACGCCATGCCGGGCAAGCAGATGGCGATCGACGCCGACCTGTCGGCAGGCCTGATCACCGAGAAGGAAGCCCGCGAGCGCCGCAAGCGCCTCGAGGACGAGGCCTCCTTCTATGGCGCCATGGACGGCGCTTCGAAATTCGTCCGCGGCGACGCCATCGCGGGCATCCTGATCACGTTCATAAACGTGGTTGGCGGCATCATCATCGGCGTCTTCCAGCACAACCTGAGCCTTGAAGACGCAGGCCACACCTACACGCTGCTGACGATCGGCGACGGCCTCGTCTCCCAGCTCCCCGCCCTGCTCGTGTCGATCGCGGCAGGCCTGATGGTGTCCAAGGCTGGCGTCGATGGCTCGACGGACAAGGCCCTCTTCGGGCAGCTGACCAGCTTCCCCGGCGCCATGGGCATGACGGCAGCCGTGATGTTCGGGATGCTGGCCCTGCCGGGCATCCCCTTCTTCACCTTCCTGTTCCTGGCACTCGCGGTATCAGCCGCAACCTGGTTCCTCAGCCAGCGCCAGCAGAAGAGCGAGGCCACCGCCGAGGCAACCGCCGCCGCCGAACTCGCTCCCAAGCAGCCCGTCGAGGAACCGATCTCCACGGCCCTCGCCATGGATCATTTGAAGGTCGAGCTTGGCTACGGCCTCCTGCCGCTCATCAACGACAGCAAGGGCCACCGCATCACCGACCAGATCAAGTCACTGCGTCGCCAGCTCGCCAACGAGATGGGGTTCGTGATGCCGTCGGTCCGCATTGTCGACAACATGCAGCTGGGCAGCAACGAGTACGCCATTCGCGTCAAGGAACTGCCGGCAGGCAAGGGCGAGCTCATGCCCGGCCAGTTCCTGGTCATGGATCCCCGTGGCGGCATGATCGACCTGCCCGGCAAGCCGACCCGAGAGCCAGCCTTCGGTCTGCCAGCAGCCTGGATCGAGGAACCGCTGCGCGACGAGGCGTCCTTCCGCGGCTACACCGTGGTCGACGCCTCCACCGTGCTGACCACGCACCTCACCGAGGTGCTCAAGGACAACATGGCCGAACTCCTGTCCTATGCCGAGACCAAGAAGCTCCTCGACGACCTGCCGGCGGAACAGAAGAAGCTGGTGGACGACCTCATCCCGTCCCAGATCACGGTCACCGGCGTGCAGCGTGTGCTCCAGTCGCTCCTGTCCGAGCGTGTGTCCATCCGCGACCTTCCAACCATCCTCGAGGGCATCGCCGAAGCCGTGTCCCGCTCTTCCACCACGATGCAGATCACCGAGCACGTTCGCGCCCGCCTCGCCCGCCAGATCTGCGCCGCGAACACCACGGCCTCCGGCTATCTGCCGCTCATTGCCTTGTCGCCTGCCTGGGAGATGGCCTTCTCGGAAGCGCTTGTCGGCAACGCCGAAGACAAGCAGCTCGCGATGGCACCCTCGCGCCTGCAGGAGTTCATCCAGGGCATACGGGCACGCTTCGATGCCGCCGCAAACGAAGCCGAAGTCCCCGTGCTGCTCACCTCGCCGGGGATCAGGCCCTATGTGCGCTCGATCGTGGAACGCTTCCGGCCGCAGACCTTCGTGATGTCGCAGAACGAGATCCACGCGGGCGCACGCCTGCGCACGCTCGGACAGCTCTGATCCTCGCCCCGGCGGGAAAACTGCCGGGCAAGGCATGGTTAATCCAAGGCCAAACGGCAGTCGCGCCATGTTGCGGCTGCACGATCATCCCACCGAAAGCGCCGCAACGCGGGAGCGCAAGCGCAGCAAAGTTGCCTTCGCGCCACACGCATACGGCTTTGTGAGACAGGCACGAACAAGCGCCATGCGCTTGCGATACCCTGTTCCCTTCCAATGCTTGGGGGAGACGAGAAAATGGAAATCGTGGATGGCTTGACTGCAATTCTGGGAGACATGTGGACCATTGTCATGAATGTTTTTGGCGGTGCCGACACGATATCCCTGGTGCTGATGCTGCTGGTCGTGGTGGCCTCGGGCCTGCGGCTTCAAGAGATGGGCCGCCTTGTGCAGGTGACCTTCTGGTCCCTGATCATCTTCGGGCTCCTGCGCCTCGCCTACTCGGTCGTCAGGGGGGCGGACCCCATGTCGCTGCCGACAACGGCCTGGACAAACCTCAAGGTGATGTCGGTGGGCGACCTTACGGTTTACTTCCTCGCCTTCGCCATCGTGATCGCAGCCGTGCACATTATTCGCAGCACAGTGGGTTCCAGAGGACACTGATTAACCGGGGTTTCCGGCGAACCGGCACCCTTTTGGGCCCGGTTCGTCCAGATTTTCTTCTGGCCACGCGATGTGAACTTTTCATATAATTGGCGGACTTTCTGGGTCGGTAACCACTTGCGCGTGGTTTTTCCGGCCATGGGGCACTTGGGGGATAAAACGCAAAATGGAAACGCAGGTAACTGAACTCGTCAGGGAAGTGCTGACGCTGCAATGGGCAATGTGGGCTGTCCCCGTGAGCCTTCTGCTCTCGCTCTTCGTCCGCCGGATCCTTCCCGTGATGCTCGCCGCGATCGTCGGCGTGGCAATCCACATTGTCGGCCCCGTTGTTTTGCCGGCAGTGCTCGGCGGCGAGCCGCTGCCGACAGTCATGGCGGAACTGTCGGCCATGATCCCGGCGCTGAACCCGGCCGTCCTGGCGCTCGACTTCGTCGCCTACACGTTCCTGATCTTCGTCTTCAGCCTGACGCGCAGGGACATGCTCCGCGAATACGTGGCCGATTAGACGCTGCGCAGGACAAGCACGTTCAGGGTTGTCACGACCCACCCCTGAACTGGTCGTAGGACCACGCGCCGCCACCCAGCCCCACCATCACCAGAAGGCCGCCGGCAACCGCCACGTTCTTGGCGAAGAGCTGCATCTCCGCAGGCGCCGAGGCCGCAGCCGCGCCGGTCAGCGCCCAGAAGTCGTGCAGCGTGAAGTTCACGATCATTGTGAACACGAACAGCATCAGCGACATCACGCGGGTATGGAACCCGATGAGCAGGCCGAATCCGGCGCCGATCTCGAGCGCCACCGAAGCCGCCAGCAGCGGCCCCACCATCGAAAGGCCATGACCCGCCATGTACTGCGCGGTCTGGTCCCAGTGCTGCAGCTTGTGCACGCCCGCCAGCAGGAAAAGCGAGGAAATCAGCACGCGTCCCATGAAGGGCGCAATCTTTTCACCAAAGGACATGCAAAGGCCTTCCCCCGAAACAACGGCCACCCCGCCCGGCCCGATGACCAAACGGCGACGCTGCGGTAAGATAACCCATCACGGGCCCCGTTCCAAAACCGGCGGAAGGCGCAAATGGCTGAGAGCGAGCAATTATGGATCCTGGTCGGCCTCGCCGCCGTGGCATTCGTGCTGGCCATGGTCGTGCGCCGCTTGATGCAGGGCCGGCCCGAGCCGCTGCCGGCCGACGGGCCCCTGCGCGTGCTGGTCCGCCCGCTGCGCGAACTGCGCAACGATGCCGACCATCTTTATCTCGGCAACACGATCTCGCGCGAGCTTGCGGCAAGGCTCAAGGGCTACGAGCGCCTTGAGCCTGCGCTCGGCGATACCGCTTCGAGCCTTGCGATCGAGGGCACGGTGCGCAAGACCGGCCCCCGCATCGTGCTCGTTGTGCGGCTAATGTCGGGACGCCATCTCCTCTGGACAGGCACGCATGACGGCGCGATCAACGACCTGTCGCGCATGCAGGCGGACATCGTCGCCAACGTGGCACGCGCACTGGAAGTCAGGCCCCGGAAGGTACAGCCGCCCGATGGGGCGACTGCACCCTCAAGCTGATCCCTCAGGACTTCTCCTCAGGCGCATCCTCGAGCGACCATGTCGGCTTCTTCGCATGGCGCGCGCCGTAGACGACGTAGATCACCACGCCGATCGCAAGCCAGCCCACGAGCCGCAGCCACGATTCCTCGAGCAGCGGATACACCATCGCACCACACACCACGATCCCGAGGATCGGCGTGAGCGGGTAGAAGGGCACCTTGAAGGGGCGCCTGACCTTCGGGCGCGTCTGGCGCAGGATGATCACCGCCGTGCAGACGAACATGAAGGCCAGCAGCGTGCCGACCGACACGAGCTCGCCCAGCACGCTCAGCGGGAAGACGCCTGCGATCATCGAGACGAAAATGCCGATGACCCAGGTGCTCTGCGCCGGCGTGTTGTACTTGCTGTGCACGCGGGCGAAGATCTTGGGCAGGAACCCGTCGCGGGACATCGCGTAGAAGATGCGGGTCTGGCCATAAAGCGACACGAGGATCACCGTCGACAATCCCGTGATGGCGCCAAGGTTCACCCACGGCAAGAGCCATTGCAGGCTGTCGCCGCCCGATGCAATCGCGACCGAGACCGGATTGTCCACCTTGAGCGTCTGGTAAGGCGCAAGGCCCGTCATGGTCAGCGACATCAGGATGTAGAGCACCGTGCAGAATGCCAGTGACCCCAGGATGCCGATGGGCAGGTCCCGCTGTGGGTTCTTTGCTTCCTGCGCGGCAACCGACACGCTGTCAAAGCCGATATAGGCAAAGAAGATGACGCCCGCACCCGCAAGGATGCCCGACCAGCCGAACTCGCCGAACTTGCCCGTGTTCTCCGGAATGAACGTTTCAAGGTTGGCCGGCGCGATCAGCGGCAGGCCGAAGCCGATGACGGCAAGGATGATCGCAACCTTCAGGATGACCATAAGGCCATTGACCGATGCGGACTCCCGGATGCCGACCGACAGCAGCGCCGTGAGGAACAGCACGATCCCCATGGCAGGCAGGTTGATCAGCGAACCCGTCGCAATCATGTGTCCTTCGCTGTCGGTGCCTATGGGAGCTGTTGTCAGGTAGGCGGGAAACACAATGCCGGCAGCAGCGAGGAAGCCCTTGAAATAGCCCCCCCACGAAACGGCAACCGTCGCAGCCGCCACGCCATACTCAAGCGTCAGGTCCCAGCCGATGAGCCAGCCCGCGAAGCTGCCGAAGGCGGCATAGGTATAGGTATACGCACTGCCCGACTGCGGGATCATCGATGCAAGTTCGGAATAGCACAGCCCGGCAAAGACGCAGCCAATGCACGCAAGCACGAATGAAAGCACGATGGCAGGCCCGGCGTGCTCGGCGGCTGCGGGGCCCGTGATGCTGAAAATGCCAGCGCCGATGATGGCCCCGATCCCCAGGCCGATCAGACCGACAGGCCCCAGCGTCCGCTTGAGTTCCGGGTGCTCCCCGGTCGTTTCACTTACTGGCTTGTGATCTTCAGCAGCCATGGCGTCTCTCTCTCCCTTGTTCCGGTTACCAACACCCCCGTGAAGGCATGCATGCCCGGATATCCCAGTGTGCCACGGTGAAACGCTTCGCACCACCTGTGGAAATGCGGTACCTCCCGGACTTGACAGGCAAGAACATATGGTGAACAATAGGTTTACATTGAAGGAGCCCCCCGATGCTGTTCACCCGGAACCCCGCCACCAACCCCGCCCGCATCCTGCGCATGGTCGCCAGCCAACCCTGGCGCAAGACCGAAGCCCTGCGCATCTCCCCCAAGCCATGCACGCCGGCAAACCCCGGCGCGCGGCGGCTTGTCGTCCGGCGGGAGGGGCTGGGAGAACTCGCTTTGGTCCCCATGCGCTGGGGCCTGCGCGGCGAAGCCGCCGGCACGAACGCGATCCTTTCGCGCCCGCTCACGTCGGTCGGGTCGGAAGCCCTGTACGCCAGCGCCGAGTGGCGGCGCATGCTCAACGGCCAGCGCTGCGTGGTGCCGGCCGAGAAGTTCTTCGAATGGAAGCGGATCGAGGAGGTCAAGACCCGCGAATACTGCATGCGGCTGCGCTCTGGCAAGCCGATGATGCTCGCTGGCTTGTGGAACAGATCAGAAACCGTCGGCGAGACCTTCGCCTATGTCTCCTGCCCGGCCAATCCGCTCTTCTCGCTGGTGCACAATCGGATGCCCGTCATTCTCGAACCCGAAGACCTTCCGGCATGGCTGAATCCGGACACCAGGCTCGAGGCGCTGCTGGCAATGCTCAGGCCTGTCGGCGTCGAGGCGATCGAACTCTTCGCTGTGACCCAGCACAAGCAGGCATCCGACCCGAGGCAGGCATCGCTCTTCGACCGGATGGCGGCATGATGCGCGCCGCGACCCGTCATGGGTCATGCAGCACGAGGCATCGCGCCATCGCCTGAGCGTGGCGCGCGCCGTGGAGAGGGAAAACTGCGATCAGGCCTTGCGGGCGTGCCGGGCCAGGGCGATCTCGTCGATCTCGGCCTGCACCTGGCGCGCATACTCCACGCGATCGCGCTGGGCTTCGGCGTCCGCGACGATTTCGTACTTCTTCAGCTCGCGATAGGCGCCCTGCAGCTCCTCGGTCACAGATGCAGCTTGCTTTTCGACCTCGTCGATCGTGCGCTGGATGTTTTCGCGGCGCGCCATGACCGAACGGACAAATGTGGGATAGGCCAGGCGGCCCAGGTCGCTCTGCTGCGAGCGGCGCTGCTCTTCCTGCACCATCGTCTCGAGGTCGGACATCTTCTTGAGAAGATCGCCCCTCATGTCGTCGAGCGACTTGAGACGTTTGCGGATCTCGTCGACCCGGAACCGGTTGAGCCTGATCAGTGCTTCACGCGACTTCATTGTTTCCCCCTGCCTTATGCTTGTTATTTGACGCTACTCAGGATCTCGGCCATCCGCTGATAGCCCGTTGCAAGATCTCCACGCTCAGCCTTCTGCTGGCTCATGAAGGCTTCAAGTTGCGGATAAAGCTTGATCGCGCGATCGACCTCGGGGTCGGACCCCGCCTTGTACGCGCCAAGCCGGATGAGTTCGCCCATATTCTCGTAGACGGCAAGCGTCCGGCGGGCCTCGGTAACGAGCGCCTGCTCCTCGGGACGGTTGCAGCCGGGCATTGTTCTGGAAATGGACTTCAGCACATTGACGGCCGGAAACCGCCCACGCTCCGCGATCGCGCGCTCAAGCACGATGTGCCCGTCAAGGATACCGCGCACGGCGTCGGCGACGGGCTCATTGTGGTCATCGCCTTCGACCAGGACGGTGAAAAGCCCGGTGATGGACCCTGCCCCCTGCACGCCGGGCCCGGCGCGCTCGAGGAGGCGCGGCAGCTCGGCGAACACCGACGGCGTATAGCCGCGCGTGGCGGGCGGTTCGCCGCTGGCCAGTCCGATTTCACGCTGCGCCATGGCAAAACGGGTCACGGAATCCATGAGACAGAGGACCTTGAGGCCCTGGTCCCTGAAATACTCTGCCGTCGACAAGGTAAGGTATGCTGCCTGACGGCGCATAAGCGCGCTTTCATCCGACGTGGCAACAACGACGACGCTGCGGGCAAGGCCCTCGGGCCCAAGATCGTCCTGCAGGAATTCCTGCACCTCGCGTCCACGTTCGCCAATGAGCCCGATCACGATCACGTCCGCGGCCGTGTAGCGCGCAATCATCGACAGCAGCACCGACTTGCCAACGCCCGATCCGGCAAAGATGCCAAGGCGCTGCCCCGAGCAGGCTGTCGTGAACATGTTCAGCGCACGAATGCCCAGGTCAATCTTCCCCCCGACCCGCGCACGCGCGTGGGCGGACGGCGGCGAATTGCGCAGCCTGCAGGGCGCGCTGCCCGCTTCCAGCGGCCCGAGCCCGTCCACCGCCTCACCCAGTGCGTTGATGACGCGGCCAAGCCATGCCGGAGACGGACGGACTTCGCCGGAATGCGCCTCGACATGCGCCTTGCAGCCCATGCGCACGCCCTCGAGTGAAACAAAGGGCATGGCCAGCGCGCGGCCATCACGGAACCCCGTGACTTCCGCCGGAACCGGTCGGGCATCCGAAGAATGGATCGACAAGCGCGTGCCGACACCAAGCGGATCGATCGTGCCAGCCACTTCAAGCAGCAGCCCGTTGACCGCCGTCACCCGCCCATAGGAACGGGAGCGTTGCGTTTCTTCGATGGACGAGATTAGAGCCCGCATGAGTGACTTCACCTAAACCACGGACATTATGGCTACATTCGGCTTAAGGTTGCCCTAAGGCGCGGCTGGTGCCGGAAAGCTTCATGCCAACTACAAATTTTATCGATCAGGTTTACCTTCGACGGGTCGCGGTTAAGCTTTCTTAAGTTTTACCGTCTAGATTCGTTGGTGAACAAACCAACAAGGGTACCGGCGACGTCCGGGCTGCGAGGGGAGACTGCAACGATGAGAGTTCTCTTGATCGAGGACGATAGCGCCATGGCGCAGAGCATCGAGCTGATGCTCAAGTCCGAGGGATTCAATGTTTACACGACCGATCTGGGCGAAGAAGGCGTGGACCTCGGAAAGCTCTACGACTACGACATCATCATCCTGGACCTGCAGTTGCCGGACATGTCCGGCTTTGACGTCCTCAAGCAGTTGCGCGTGAACAAGATCTCGACGCCGATCCTGATCCTTTCTGGTTCGACCCAGATCGAGAACAAGGTCAAGGGCCTGGGCTTTGGCGCCGACGACTACATGACCAAGCCCTTCCACAAGGACGAGCTGATCGCCCGCGTCCACGCCGTGGTTCGCCGCTCCAAGGGTCACTCGCAGTCGGTCATCCAGACCGGCAAGCTGACCGTGAACCTGGATACCAAGACCGTCGAGGTCGATGGCCAGCGCGTCCACCTGACCGGCAAGGAATACCAGATGCTCGAGCTGCTCTCCCTGCGCAAGGGAACGACGCTCACCAAGGAAATGTTCCTGAACCACCTCTATGGCGGCATGGACGAGCCCGAACTCAAGATCATCGACGTCTTCATCTGCAAGCTGCGCAAGAAGCTGCAGGCGGCGGCAGGCCAGCACTACATCGAGACCGTCTGGGGCCGCGGCTATGTGCTGCGCGACCCGCTTGAAGGCAAGGCGGCCTGATAACCGAACTGGACCGGGGGGTCTGGCAAGGGGCGCTGTCGGAAACGACGGCGCCCCTTTTTCTTTGGCGGGAGCCCACCGGACAATGGAAGAATCAGGCTGAAGCTACCCTGACCGCTGGATGAGAGGCCTTGCCGGCGGCGGGCACCCTCTTCACGCTGCCGCCCCGTGCGCTCTCATGGGGTGCAAAGCTCGAGGTGACCCCCACGACCATCTCGGCTGCGCCAAGCAGAAGGTACCCGTCATCAGGCATGAGCTGCGCAATGCGATCAAGCACGTTGCGCTTCGTGTGCTCGTCGAAATAGATCAGCACGTTGCGGCAGAATACGACATCGAAGGACCCAAAGCCGACAAACGGATCCAGCAGGTTCGCGACGCGATACTGCACCGCACTGCGGATCTCGTCCTTGATCCTGTACTGGTCGCCCTCCTTCGTGAAGTACTTCACGAGCATCTGCACAGGCAGGCCACGCTGAACCTCGAACTGCGAATACAGACCTGACTTGGCGCGCTCAAGCACCTCGTTGGAAAGGTCCGTCCCGATGATCTCGATCTTCCAGCCTGTAAGAAGGTGAGCCTTCTCGCGCAGGATCATGGCCAGCGAATATGGCTCCTGCCCCGTCGACGCAGCAGCACACCAGATCCGCAAGCGCCGATCATTTGCCCGCGCCTGCAGCAAATGCGGGAGGATAAGTTTCTCGAAATATTCGAACGGTGTCTTGTCACGGAAGAAGAACGACTCGTTCGTTGTCATCGCCTCGACGACATCACGCGTGATCTTCTCATCGCCACCACGGAGACGTGCAACAAGCGCCTCGACAGTGGCAACACCGTAACGCCGGAGAAGCGGCGCTACACGGCTCTGTATCAGATAGCCCTTCTCGGGCGTGAGCACGAGACCTGAACGTCGCTTGAGCATCTGCGCGACAAAGTCGAAATCCGTCGGCGTCATCGCGCTGTAACCCCTAGCTTTTTCTTGATTTCGGCACCAATCAGGTCAAGGGGCACGATCGCCGATGCGAGCCCGGCATGTGCAACAGCCCCGGGCATGCCCCAGACGACGCTGCTCTCTTCATCCTGCGCGATAACGGTGCCACCGGCGCTGACGATCGCTCTCGCCCCCTCCCGCCCGTCCGACCCCATGCCAGTGAGCACGACGCCAAGCGCGAGCGGCCCATAGGCCGCGGCAACACTGCGAAACATGGGATCAACCGCGGGTCTGCAGAAATTCTCCGGCGGCCCTTGATTCAGCTCGATCGGCCCGCCCCTGCCCTTGACTGTCATGTGATAGTCGCCCGGAGCAACATAGACACAGCCGCGCTCAAGCATCGTTCCGCTCACGGCCTCGACACATTTCAGCCCCGTCGATCGAGTGATCGATTCAGCCAGGATTGCCGTAAAGGTCGGTGGCATGTGCTGCGTGATTATCACCGGAACGTTCAAGTCCGCCGACAACGCCGAGACAACCTGTACAAGTGCCTGTGGCCCACCTGTCGACGAGCCGATTGCTACGATCTGCGCGGGCACGGACGACGACTTCTGAACTTGCAAGCTTACCTTGGCAGCAACAGGAGCAGGGACCACCCCAGGCCTTGCAAGCGGATAGGCAGGCTCAGCCCCCGTCGAGGGAGCTGAAGTACGGGCCGCCGAACCCGCAGAAGACCGGGGCTCGGGAGCCAAGCGTGCGATGCGGCGACGACCCAGGGCGACGATGCGGGTCATCAACTCGCGCCTGAAGTCCTCGGCTGCGTCTCCCCCGCTTATCGACGTGGGTTTTGGCACGTAATCCGAAGCACCGAGTGACAGGGCCTTGAGCGAGATCTCCGCGTTGCGACGGGTCAGCGTGGAGGCCATGATTACCCGGCTCTGCGGGCACAATTTCAGCAGTTGCGGGAGAGCCGTGATGCCATCCATCTCGGGCATCTCGATATCGAGGATGATGATATCCGGTTGCAGTGACGCCGCGCGCTTCACCGCGTCGCTGCCGTTCACGGCCGCCCCCGCAAGGACCATCTCCGCAGAAGCCTCGATCCAGCGAGAGACAATGCCGCGAATGACTGAGGAGTCGTCGACCACCAGGACGCGTATCGGATCACCCGACACGGCCGAAGCATTCATACGCGGGGTCGAGAGCTGGGTCATATTCAAGCGGTTCCGCCTATCGAAGTCCGACTTCGGACAGCTTTGACTCTATGAGTTCACGATCAAATGGCTTCATGATGTATTCGTTCGCACCCGCCTCGATGGCCTGCACCATGAACGAGATGTCGTTCTCGGTCGTGCAAAACAGGACTATCGGCCGATCGCCTCCTTGCTCCTTCCGGAGCGCTCGAAGGAACTCGATCCCGTTCATGTTCGGCATGTTCCAGTCCAGCAGGATGGCATCCGGCATTTGGCGGCGGCAGGCATCCAGAGCAACCTGTCCATCCTCTGCTTCACTGATCTGGAACGACAACTCCTCGAGGATCTTGCGGGCGACCTTGCGGACCACCCGGCTGTCATCGACGATGAGAAATTCCCTCATTTGCCTGTTTCCCTACGCATGCTTCGGCATCCTGACGCGCCCGGACCCGAAGGTCGAACCTTGCAATCTGCTCAGACTAGCCGAAAGGCGTAAAGACGCCTTGAACAAGACGCCGGCGCAGCGGGCGTCCGTCAGGCCGCAGCTTTGCGGCCGAAATCCAGAAGGATGCTGATGTCAAGCACCACCAAAAGACTGCTCTCCATGCGGAAAACACCTTTCGAAACCCTTTTCCAGTGCGGATCAAGGTTTACAGGAGGTGGCTCGATCAGGTCCTGCGTGAACCGCAGCACCTCTCCCGCTCCATCGAACAGGAGACCGTAATGGTCGCCGTCGCGTTCAACGCCTACGGCCATGTAATCACGAACCTCATGGTTTCCGGCAATCCCGAGCCGACGCCGGCAATCGATCATCGTGACGATGCGCCCACGGAGATTGAGGACACCAGCAATGTCCGGATGCGAAAGGGGCACCGGCGTCAGCCTCTCCGGCTTGAAGATGTCATTCACCAGATCAATCGCGATGCCGAACATCTGCGGCCCGATCATGACAGTGACGTACTCGTTTCCGACAACAGCGGTCCTGCTCATGCTGCGCGCTCCTCGGAGTGAATGAAGCCGTTGATGGTCTGGATTAGGCCTTCACGGTCGAACTTCCGGGTCATGGCATCGAACACACCCGGTTCGTTGCCGTCCGACTCCGCGGCAAGTCCGACCACTGGCGTAGCCCGCCAACCTGGATCCCGCTTGACCGCGGCTGCGAACTGCCGGCCATCCATGCCAGGCATGGCGATGTCGCTCAGGATGATGTCGAACGACTTGCCCTCGCCCATCAGCCGAAGCGCAAGCTCCGCATTACCCGCTTCGGTGACATCATAGCCTGCAGCCATCAGCTGGGGTGCAACAAGCGTTCGGAAGAACGGGCTGTCATCGACCAGGAGTACGTTGGGCCGCGAACGCCCGGACGGACGCTTTGAGAACCAGGACTGGAACACATCACTCACATGGAAGGCGATATCGACAACCTCGGTCGCCAGCCCCATTACACCCGAAGTACCGATCACGCCGGCACCCGCAGCAGAGAGCTCGAACTTCAGGGTTGAGTCCACAATGTCCAGCACCTCGTCGACCGCAACGCCGACCGTCTGCTCGCCTTCGCTGAAAACAAGTATTGGCTGGGCGCCCTCCGTGCGGAGAGAACCCGCGAGCGACGTTACAACCGGCATCAGGTTCCCGCGATACTGGAGGACATGGCGGCCATCAGAGCGCTCGATCTTGCTCGCATCCACCATTTCAAGCCGCGTGACGGCACCAAGCAATACGGCTTTCGGCTCCGGAGAACCCGCCCTGAACAGCAGGAGCGACTGTCTTGGTTCACTTTCCACAATCACCCCGCCCAGCGTATCCTCCGCCGCACTGCGCGTGCCGAGTTCACCTGCCACCGCGGCCGCAACACCATTCGGATCGAGGATCATGATTACGCTACCATCGCCAAGGATGGTGTTGCCGGAGAAGACTGGAATGTCCTTCAGAATCGAGCACACGGGCTTCACCACGATTTCGCCCGTATCGAACACCGTGTCCACGACAATGCCGAAAGTCTGCCCTGCAGCCTGCGCGACGACGATGTAGGCCTCCGCAGGGTCTTCCACCTGCGCGTCACGAACCTTGAGAACCTCCGACAGGCGCACAAGAGGCAGCAAGCGGTCCCTCAGGCGCAGCACGCTCGTCTGGTTGATACGCTCGATCTTGGTATCCGACCCCTCCGAGGCGCGAACCAGTTCGCGCACGCAGATCTGGGGTATGGCAAAGCGCATCTTGCTTACGCCAACGATCAGCGCCGAGATGATGGCCATGGTCAGTGGAATCTTGATCGTGAACGTCGTGCCATGGCCCTCGCGAGACTTCAGGTCGATCGACCCGCCGATAAGCTCGATGTTTGACCGGACGACATCCATGCCGACGCCGCGTCCCGAGACATTCGTGACCTTTTGCGCGGTGGACAGTCCTGCATGGAAGATGAACCGCTGGACCTGCGCCTCGCTCATGCGGGCGAGTTCGCTCTCGGTGACTAGACCGTTGGCCAGTGCCTTCGCCTTGATCTTTTCCAGCGGCAACCCTCGCCCATCGTCGGCAATCTCGACGATGATATGGCCACCTTCGTGAAATGCATGCAGCGTAATCGTACCCTGCTCCGGCTTCCCGGCAGCCTTGCGATCGGCAGGTGTCTCAAGCCCGTGATCAGCAGAGTTCCTGACCATGTGCGTCAACGGATCCTTGATGAGCTCCAGCACCTGGCGGTCAAGCTCGGTCTCGGCGCCCTGCATCTGCAATTCGATCTTTTTGCCAAGCTCGTTGCCCAGGTCTCGCACGATGCGCGGAAGCTTCGACCACGCATTTCCGATGGGCTGCATGCGCGTCTTCATGACGCTTTCCTGCAGCTCGGCAGTCACGTTGGATAGGCGCTGCAGCGGAACCTTGAACTCGCTGTCGTTCGTGTGCCGGACCATCTCGAGCAATTGGTTGCGCGTCAGCACCAACTCGCTGACCATAACGATAAGCTGCTCGATAACGTCAACATTGACGCGAATGGACTGATTGGCCAGCGAAGCCTCGCCAGCCTTGGAGGGAGTGGGCGCGACCACATCAGTCGAAGGGACGTCTGCACTCGACGCAGCATGAGTCGCCGCGCCCGCCACAGGGGCAGCGGGCGCCGCCGGCTCTGGAGAGGGCAAAGCGTCGATGGCGGCGGCAATGGCGGCGACGTGCTCACCCTCAACATTCTGCTCGTCGCTGGCAGCAAGGACGCCAAGCCGTTCAATGAGATCGGAATCCTCGCCTTGTGGCTCGCTCTCCGTCTGCTCGATGCCTGAGAGGATCTCCTTGATTCGGTCCAGCGATTCAAAGATCAGCGTTACCGAACCGGCCGTAACAGGGATGACGCCATCACGAAATTTTCCAAGGACGTTTTCGGCGGCATGTGCCACGCGCTCAAGCCGGGGCAACCCGATGAACCCGCAGGTACCCTTGATCGTGTGAACAAGGCGAAAAACCTTTTGCAGCACATCTCTGTTGTTGGGATCGGCCTCGAGCTTCACCATTTCACCGTCGATGACGGTCAGGCTCTCGCCAGATTCGGTCAGAAAGTCTCTAAGCAGTTCATCCATGGGACACCCGGCAGAAACACAACAGGTCAAGAAACAGGGAATGATTCCCCTGCCCCGCCATGGTTACATCGGTTTCCTTAACAGTCTCTGAGGATGGACGGCCGTTTCTTGCGAACGCACAGCCAGGCGATTCAACCTGCCAGTCAAGGCATTGGAATACGATGCGCCGCGTCGGATTTCAGGTTGTTGTCGGACGTACGAAACTGGCCTCGAATGTCACCGTGTCGTCGACGATGCCATACTTGATTTCGCCACCGATCTTGCGCGCAAGCAGCGCAGTAACGAACGGAGCAATGGTGCGGCCCGTAAGGTCCTCCAGCGGCAACTCCAGTGCCAACCCCTCGCGAATGTCGGGCGCAAGGCTGGCTTTAAGCCCCTTCGCCGTAATCACCACGCGAAACGCCTGTCGCGCCTGCTCGCCCTTCACGGTCAACGCACCGCCGCGCGGAATGCAGTCCGCCCCGAGTGCCGTCAGGTTCAAGATGACGCGGATGATCTCCTTGTCGATCGCCACCGCGGGCATCTGCCAGTCGAGCCGCGCCTTCCCTGTCCTGAAGAAGTCGGCCGCGACCTGCCCAACTTCACGCAGGTCGATCTCCGTGCCCGCCGATCCCATCGCCCCGAAAGCCAGCCGCGCGAACAGCAGCCGCGCCTTCGCCTGGCCCACGCTATGCTCGATGAGCCGCATCGCCTGCGCCTTCATGGCCGCATCCTCTTCGTCGGCAAGGATCTCAAGCCCGTTCGAGATGGCAGCCACGGGGCTGATGAGGTCATGGCACACGCGGGACACAAGAAGCGCGCCCAGATCGAGTTCGTGCATCGTTTGCTGACTCTTGCTGCCCGGGTCCGGGTTTGTGCCGGAAGCGGAGGAATTGTATGGTTCGCGGAGATGTAACATCAGGCTAACGAGCCAGAGTTGACTTAATAAACGCTTAAGTCGCTCCATCCACAAGGAACATCAGGCCCCGTGACACGCGAGGAACTCGTCGCCAGCCTGCTGGAAGTTGCACGCGGGGCCGGCGCCATCATCATGCGGCATTATGCGGGCGCGGTTTCCGTGCGCACCAAGCAGGACCAGTCGCCCGTCACCGCCGCCGACGAGGAAGCGGAGGAATTCATTCTTCCCCTCTTGCGCGAAATCGCGCCCGCACTGCCCGTGCTGGCCGAGGAAAGCGCCGCCGCTGGCAACCTTCCCGACCTCTCGTCCGGCACCTTCTTCCTGGTTGATCCGCTCGACGGCACGCGTGAATTCCTTGATCGCAATGGCGAGTTCACGGTGAACATCGCCCTCGTCGAAAAGGGCAGGCCGGTGGCAGGCGTCGTCTTCGCCCCTGCCGCTAACCGCATGTTCTTCGGCAGCGACATTGGCGCCTTCGAGCAGGACGCGCCCGGGGCCCCCGCCCGCCCGATCCGCACGCGCGCACCGGTCGCAGGCGCAATCCGCGCAGTTGCAAGCCGCTCGCACCGCGACGCCGGCACTGACCTCTTCCTCGCCCGCCACCATGTCTCAGACATCGTGTCGGCAGGATCGTCGCTCAAGTTCTGTCTTTTGGCCGCAGGCGAAGCCGATCTCTACCCGCGCATGGGCCCGACAATGGAATGGGACACTGCCGCAGGCCACGCCGTCCTGCTCGCCGCTGGCGGCCGCGTGACACTTGAGGACGAAACAACACCGCTGCTCTATGGCAAGTCGGGCGCTGGGTTTCGCAACCCGAACTTCATTGCGTGGGGGCGCTGACTGGCTTCACCACGAGCAGCGTGCTTTCCGCATGGGCAACGACGACGCGCGTCCCCTCGCGCAGGTCGCTGCCATCGACAGAACGAGCAGCCCACCGCGTATCGCCCAGCATCACGCCACCCGCACCACCCTGGAAGTCACCCGCAACCATCGCTGTCTGGCCGATAAGCTGGCCCATGCGCTGGTTGAGCAACCGGGCCGCATCGCCCTGCTCGGGCGGGAAGAGGCGATGAGAGACGACAGTAAGGCCAACAGCGAGCACGGAAAAGACCGTTACCTCGCCAGCCACCGGGATATCGACAAGAAACCCGACCAGACCGACAAAGGCCGCCGCCAGCGCTGGCCACATGAGGTACTGCGTCGGCATCACCATCTCGATGGCGATCAGCAACGCAGCCAGCGCCAGCCAGTGATAGGGGCCAATGTCGAGCACGGCCTGCATGAACGTTTCCATGTCTCTCTCCAAAACCCTGGAACGGGTGGTGTGCCTCACCTGACCGTTGGAACGGAACCGGGCGTGCGCGGAGGCATATTGGCAGACTTTTCCGAGGCAAGCTTGGCAATCTCGCCGATACCCGCGATGGACCCCAGGATTCCCGCGGATTCCATGGGAATGAGGACGAATTTCTGGTTGTTCGACGCCGCCAGATCCTTGGGCGCCTCGATGTATTTCAGGCCAAGGAAATAGTATATGGCATGGACCTCGCCGCG
>DAISVV010000001.1:0-63171 GCA_036840015.1 Micropepsaceae bacterium | reverse complement strand
CGACCGCCCCCGGCCGGATCCCGCGCTGCGCCAGCGCCGCCAGCGCCGTCAGCGTATGGCTGATCGTTCCGAGATAGCCACCCGCCACGAGCAGCACCCGCGCATCGAGCGCCTGCACGAGGTCAACATTGAGAAAATCGGACCCCAGCGGTGACATGATCCCGCCCGCCCCCTCGACGAAATGGATCGCCCCCGGCACCATCGACGCCGTGCAGAAACCCTTTACCTCACCAAGCGAGATCGTCACGCCCGCACGCTGCGCCGCCATGTCCGGCTAAAGCGGGGGCACGCAGCGCCACGGCGTGATGCGCGCAACGTTCTCGGGCGTCACCGCATGCCCAGCCGCCGCCAGCAATCGCCCGCTGTCGGTCGCCGCAAGGTCGTCTGCCGTGAACCCGCTGAGCACCGGCTTCAGCACGCAGACCCGCGCGCCACGATCCCTGAGCGCCTGCAACAGCGAACACAGCGCATAGGTCTTGCCGAGATCGGTGCCGGTGGCCGAGACAAACCAGGGTGTCATGCGCCAGGCCCTCCGGACCGGAGCCGCAACGCACGAATGGCAGTGGCAAGCCTCACGACATCTTCCTCTTTCTGGTTGGCGCAGAACGTGACCCTGAGGCGCGCTGTGCCGTCAGGCACGGTCGGCGGCCGGATCGCACGCACCAGGAACCCTTGCGCCTGTAGTACACGCGAAGCCTCGAGCGTCGCAGCCGCCTCGCCCAGCACGACCGGCACGATGGCAGATGCGGGCACCGGCAGGTCCGCCAGCCGGCAGAACAGGCTGGCAAGCGCCACCGGACGCGCGCACAGCGCCCGGTCCGACGCAATGATGCCAAGCCCAGCCGTCGTCGCCGCCACCACTGCAGGCGGCAGGCCTGTCGAGAACACGAGGCTGCGTGCCCGGTTGACCAGCATCTCGATCACCGGCCGCGAGCCGGCGACATAGCCACCATAGGACCCGACAGCCTTCGAGAACGTTCCCATCTGGATGTCCGGCACGACGCCAGCCGCCTGCGCGGCCCCGCGCCCCTCCCCGATCACGCCAAGCCCGTGGGCATCGTCGACCATCAGCCAGGCGTCATGCGCACGGACCTGCGCCTCAATGTCCGCCAGCGGCGCAAGGTCGCCATCCATGCTGAACACGCCCTCGGTAAGGACCAGGCAATGGCGAAACGCAGTCCGGTAGGTCCTGAGAATTTCGCCGAGATGCACGGCATCATTGTGGCGGAACAGCAGAACCTCCGCCCCCGAAAGCCGCGCGCCCGAGATCATGCACGCATGCGACAGCGCATCGGCAACGATCATGTCCCCCGGCCCCACAAGCGCGGGAATGGTCCCGATATTTGCAAGATACCCCGACCCGAACACCAGCGCCGCCTCGGTGGACTTCAGTGCCGCCAGGGCCGCCTCGCATTCCACATAGGGCCTGTGGTTTCCTGTCACCAGCCGCGAGGCACCCGCGCCCGTGCCGTGGAGCCCCAGCGCTGCGCGCGCCGCCGCTGCCAGCCGCGGATCCTGCGACAGCCCGAGATAGTCATTCGAACAGAAATTGATCCCCGCGCCCGCCGGATCCGGCAGGTGGCGCAAAAGCGAGCGCGCCGCCGCAGCCTCGAGCTTTTCGGCCGCAAAAACGTCGAGGCTAACCATGGGGGACAGGCTTTGCAGTCATGGGGTTCCTTGACCCGGAACGGTTGGTGCTTATTGTGCGCAATCACATCTGAACCAGGCACCATCGTCAATGACAACAACAGCCACCAGCGCCCCGCAGCACAAGGCCTCTCCCGCCCCGCAATCCACCACCCCGCGCTGGACATTCGACGCCGCACGCGCGCTCTTCGAGCAGCCCTTCAGCGACCTGATCTTCCAGGCACAGACCGCACACCGCCAGCACTTCGACCCGAACGAGGTGCAGATGTCGACGCTGCTGTCCATCAAGACAGGCGGCTGCGCCGAGAATTGCGGCTACTGCAGCCAGTCCTCGCATTTCGAGACCGGCCTCAAGGCCTCCAGGCTCATGGCCCTGGACGAGGTCAGGACCGCCGCCGCACGCGCCAAGGCGGGCGGCGCAACGCGCTTCTGCATGGGCGCCGCCTGGCGCGAACCCAAGGACCGCGACATCGACACGCTCTGCGAGATGGTCCACGAGGTCAAGGCCATGGGCATGGAAACCTGCATGACGCTGGGCATGCTCACCAGATCGCAGGCCGACCGCCTCGCCGGTGCCGGCCTCGACTACTACAACCACAACATCGATACCGGCCCCGAATACTACGAGAAGGTCGTCACCACGCGCACCCTCGCCGACCGCCTCGACACGCTCCAGCATGTCCGCGAGGCCGGAATGAATGTCTGCTGCGGCGGCATCATCGGCATGGGCGAGGCCCGCGAGGACCGGATCGGCATGCTGCTCCTGCTCGCCAACATGCAGACCCCGCCCGAATCGGTTCCCATCAACGCCCTCGTGCCGATCCGCGGCACGCCGCTGGGCAATTCGCATGCCGTCGAAGGGATCGAATTCGTCCGCACCATCGCCGCCGCCCGCATCATGATGCCTTCGTCAATGGTACGCCTCTCGGCCGGCCGCGAGACGATGAGCGAGGAACTCCAGGCGCTCTGCTTCCTCGCAGGCGCCAACTCGATCTTCATCGGCGACAGGTTGCTCACGACCGCAAACCCCGCCAAGGAGCGCGACGACCGCCTGTGGGCGAAGCTTGGCATCCGCGCGATGACGGCGTGACGACACCCGCCTGGCTGACCGAAGGCTGGCAGCACATCTGGCTGCCTTACGCCCAGATGAAGACGGCCCCCCTGCCCCTGCCGGTGGTGGGCGCGGAGGGCAGCCGCCTGCGCCTTGCCGACGGGCGCGAACTCGTCGACGGCGTCGCCTCCTGGTGGACCGTCGCACACGGCTACAATCACCCGCACATGCGCGACGTGATGGGCGCACAGCTCGCCCGCCTCCCCCACGTGATGCTGGGCGGCCTCGCGCACGAACAGGCCTACACGCTCGCCTCGCGCCTTGCGCGCATCCTGCCGGCCGGCCTCGAGCGCACGTTCTTTACCGACTCAGGCTCGGTCGCCGTGGAGGTCGCCCTGAAGATGGCCATCCAGTACTGGGTGAACAAGGGCAACCGGCAGCGCCAGCGCATCGTGCACTTCCGCGGCAGCTATCACGGTGACACCTTCGCGACCATGGCGCTCTGCGATCCCGACGAGGGCATGCACGCCCTCTTCGGCGGCATGCTCCCCGGCAACCTGATGGCGGAACTGCCAGCAACCCCGGACGCGATCACAGGCCTCGATGCGATGCTCTCGAGGCCGGACGTCGCCGCTGTGATCGTCGAACCTCTCGTGCAGGGCGCCGGGGGCATGCTGTTCCACCCGCCTGAAACCCTGAAGGCCATCGCCGACTGCGCCCGAAGGCATGGCGTTCTGCTGATACTCGACGAGATCTTCACGGGCTTTGCCCGCACAGGCACGATGTTCGCCTGCGAGCAGACCGGCATCGTCCCCGACATCATCTGCCTCGGCAAGGCCCTGACGGGCGGAGCCCTGCCTCTTGCAGCGACAGTCGCCACCAGGCAGGTCTTCGACGCCTTTCTCGACGATGACCCGGCGAAGGCGCTGATGCACGGGCCTACCTATATGGGCAATGCCCTCGCCTGCGCAGCCGCGAATGCCTCGCTTGACCTGTTCGAACGCGAGCCGCGAAAGGCGCAGGCCCTGTCGATCGGCGAGCATCTCGCGAGCGCCCTGTCACGCCTCAAGGGGAAGCCCAATGTGGTCGATGTCCGCGTGAAAGGCGCGATCGGCGTGGTGCAACTCGAACGGCTTGACCGCATCGCACTGCGCCAGGAATTCATCAGGCGCGGTGTCTGGATCAGGCCCTTCGGCAACATCGTCTACACGACACCGCCGCTGTCGATCAGCCGCGAGGACCTGGCCATCCTCACGGACGCCATCGTCGACGTCGTTGAAAACTGCGCCCGCTAGACCGAGCGCTTGACCATCATCTGCTTGATCTCGCCGATCGCCTGGGCCGGGTTGAGGCCCTTCGGGCACACGCTCGCGCAGTTCATGATCGTGTGGCAGCGATAGAGGCGGAACGGATCCTCGAGATTGTCGAGCCGCTCGCCCGTGGCCTCATCGCGCGAATCCGCCAGCCAGCGATAGGCCTGCAGCAGGATGGCAGGGCCAAGGTACCGCTCCTGGTTCCACCAGTAGCTCGGGCACGAGGTCGAGCAGCAGGCGCACAGGATGCACTCGTAAAGCCCATCGAGCTTCTGCCGGTCCTCGGGGGACTGCTTCCACTCCTTCTCGGGCGTGGGCGTGCTGGTGTGCAGCCAGGGCTCGATCGACGCGTACTGCGCATAGAAATGCGACATGTCCGGCACGAGGTCCTTGATGACATTCATGCTGGGCAGCGGATAGATCGCAATCGCACCGTTCACGTCATCCATCGATTTCGTGCAGGCCAGCGTATTCGAACCGTCGATGTTCATCGCGCAGCTTCCGCAAACGCCCTCGCGGCACGAACGGCGGAACGTCAGCGTCGGATCGATCTCGGCCTTGATCTTGAGCAGCGCGTCGAGGACCATCGGGCCGCACGTGTCGAGGTCGACCTCGTAGCTGTCGAGCCGCGGGTTCTGGCCATCCTCGGGATCCCAGCGATAGACCTTGAACGTCTTCACGCGCTTGGCGCCCGCGGGCGCAGGCCAGGTCTTGCCGGGACGAACCTTGCTGTTCTTGGGAAGCGTGAATTTTGCCATGGGAGGGAACCGACGCCGCTGGGTGACTGTTGCCACACTATGTAGTGTCTTGGGGTTGTAACGTCCACGGGGTACACAAGTCCTGAATGCCGCATTAGGGTCGGCATGGTGACCGGGGGGTCTCAGACATGCGCATGCGGGCCATTGCCTTGCTGCTTGCGGCGGCTTTCGCTGCGGCTTCTTGCGATTCGGGCAGCACCGACAAGCCTGCGACCGGCAGCCTCAACAAGGCAGCGAGTGTACCGGAACGACCCGCAACGCCGGCCGAGCGCGACATTCCGCTAGGGCAACTGCCCCCCAACGTCGAACCGCTGCACTATCGCATCAACCTGATGCTTAACCCTGACCAGCGCCGCTACGAAGGCGAGGTCGAGATCCAGATCGAGCTCAAGGCGCCCCGGCGCGAGATCTACCTGCATGGCAGGGACCTCGGCGTCGGACGCGTCACCGCGCGAGCACCCGGCCGGCCCGACGTCGGCGGCACCTACACGCAGGTCGATCCCAGTGGCGTCGCCCTCGTGGCCTTCGACCAGCAGCTGCCCGCCGGCAAGGTTCGCGTGACGCTGCCCTTCACCGCCGCCTTCGAGACCCAGCCCGACGCGCTGACCTCGATGAGCGAAAGCGGCGTCCGCTACATCTGGACGCAATTCCAGGAAATCTCGGCCCGCCGTGCGTTCCCGTGCTTCGACGAACCCCGCTTCAAGACGCCCTTCGACATCACGATCACCCATATCGCCCGCCACCAGGCCATTTCGAACACGCTGCCGGTCGCTCAGGAACCCGTGGCCGAAGGCGTGACGCGAACGACCTTCGCCACGACCGCACCGCTGCCAACCTATCTCGTGGCCATCGCCGTCGGACCCTACGAGATTGCATCCGGCCCGCCGGTTCCCCCCTCGAAGATCCGCACGCAGCCCCTGCCCGTGCGCGCCGTGTCCGTGATGGGCAAGATCGCAACCGCGCAATACGCGCTGAAGGAAACGCCGCGCCTTGTCACCGGCCTCGAGGACTACTTCGCAGCCCCCTTCCCCTACCCCAAGCTCGACCTCATCGCGCCGCCGAACTTCCTCGCCGGCGGCATGGAGAACGCGGGCGCCATCACCTACACCGAACGGGGCATCCTTCTCGGCGACAACCCCTCCATCGCGCAACGGCGCTACTTCAAGCTTCTCCACGCCCACGAAGTGGCCCACCAGTGGTTCGGTGATCTCGTCACGCCGCGCTGGTGGAACGACATCTGGCTGAACGAGGCCTTTGCCTCCTGGCTCGGCAACAGGATCTCGGCCGAGCTCTGGCCCGAGGACGAGATCGGCCGGGAGACCGTGCGCGAGGCGCTCGATGTCATGGATCTCGACGCCCTCTCAAGCGCCCGCGCGATCCGCCAGCCCATCGTGACGAACGACGACATCTTCAATGCCTTCGACGGCCTCACCTACGACAAGGGCGCAGCCGTCCTGCAGATGTTCGAGCAGTATCTCGGGCCCGAGACCTTCCGCGAGGGCGTGCGCCTGCACATGCGCCGCTTTGCCCATGGCACCGCCGACACCAATGACTTCCTCGCCTCGCTCGGTGCCGCCTCGCGCAAGCCCGAGGTTGTCCGCGCAATGGAAACCTTCCTCAACCAGCCAGGCCTGCCCTTGGTGACAGTCGAGACCGCCTGCAAGGGCAAGGACCTCGACGTCACGATCCGCCAGTCACCCTATGGAGCCAGGGCGGCAAGTGACCAGCGCACCTGGTCGGTGCCCGTCTGCATGCGCGAACTGGGCAAGGGCCGCAAGCTGCCCTGCACGATGCTGACGGCAACACCACGCACCTTCACCGTGCGCAAGCTCTGCAATGTGCCGCTGATGCCCAACACCGACGCAGCCGGGTACTATCGCTTCACGATGCCGGCCGCCGAGTGGTCGCGCCTTGCGGGCGCGTTCAAGTCGCTGAACGCCGCCGAGCAGCTGGCCCTGCTTCACGCCTTGCGCGCCGCCTTCCGCGCCGACGGCGAAATCGCCCCCACCTATGTGATGGCACTGAACGAGGCCGTCACCGCGGGCGCATGGGACGTGGTCGAGCTGGCAACAACCTTCCTGCGCGAGCTGCGCGACGATCTTCTCGATCCGGCGCGGCACGCAGACTTCGAGGCAAGCCTCGCCCGCAGCTTCCAAAAGCCCTTCGCCCGCCTCCAGCGCCCGCAGGCTGCCGAAATGCCGGGCCGCACCCTCGCCCGTGCCGCGCACGCGATGCTGGCCGTGTCCGTCGCCCGCGACGCAAACGCCCTCGCCCTGCTGGCCCCGCAGGGCAACGCCCTCCTCGACGCCGTAGCGCGTGGCCAGAGGGCGTCCTTCGACGAAATGACACCATCCCTTCTCAACGCCGCCCTCTCGACCGGCGGGGCGGACAGCGCCGCAAGGGGCATCGCCGCGCTCAAGGCAACCCGGCAGGCCGAGCAGCGCAACATGATCGTCCGCGCCCTCGCCGCCGCGCGCGAGCCGCAGGCCATCGCCACGATCCAGTCCTTCATCCTCTCGGGCGAACTGCGCGTGCGCGAGGTCGTCAACTACATGCGCGAGGCCTTCGCCAGCGGCCCGAGCCGCGAGGCCGCCTGGGCATGGCTGCGCCGCGATTATGACCGCATCGTCGAGGTAACGGGCGAAGGCAGCCAGTCGCGCCTTGTCAGCCTGCCAGCCAGCCTGTGCACGAGCGCGCACGAGGCCGAGATCCGCAGCTTCTTCGAGCCGCGCGTCGCGAAGATCGTGGGCGCCCCCCGCACGCTGGCCAACACGCTCGAGACCGTGGCCCGCTGCCATGCCTGGAAGAAGGCCAACGGCGCCAGCATTGAGGCCGCACTCCTCGCGGCCCCGGGCGCGAAGCCCTAGCGCGGCTCTCCGGGACCCGGCGCGCGCACCAGGCGGTGCACAAGACCTGTCGAAACCCGCGACAGCGCGTGAAGCACGCGCGATGACAGGTTGGGAATGATCAGCGCACCACCCCGCCCGCATCGCATCCACGCCACGCGGGCCACGTCCGCGGCGGACATCACCCCGCCCGCTTCCTCCGCACGCCGGACCGAAGAGGGCTTGGTCAGGTTTTCCCGGTCATAGCCCGGCGTCTGCGTGGCCGGCGGGCACAGTACCTGCACGCTGACACCATGCGGCGCCAGCTCGTGGCGCAGCGACGTGCCAAGGCCGACAACCGCATGCTTGGTCGCCGCATAGATCGACCAGCCAAACAGCCCGACATAGCCAAGATCCGACGCCGTCAGCACGATCGCCCCGCGCCGCGCAGCCATCATCGCAGGCGCAAGCGCACGCGCCACGTTCACGCTGCCCACCGCATTCGTCGCAAACATGCCAGGCGCATCATCGTCGCCGGCCTCGTCGATGAAGGCAGCCTTCGCATAGCCGGCACAGTGGAAGACCCGGTCGACAGGACCACGTGCGACAAGCAGCAGAGCCGCCGCACGGACGCGGTCCATGTTCGTCACATCGACGGACTGGCTGGACGCGGCCCCTGAAACGCGCTGTGCAGCGGCAAGGCGGCCTTCATCCCGCCCCCAGATTTCGACCTGCGCACCCGCACCCGCCGCCATGGTGGCGATGGCAAGCCCGATCCCCTCGGACCCGCCCGTGACCAGGACCCGCAAGCCGGCCGCGCTCAGTACGTGCGCGCCTTCGGCGCGATGTACTCCACGTCATTCGACAGGGTGTAGGTATGGACCGGGCGATAGTCGATCTTGACCTTGCCCGTCTGGTTGTCGAACCAGGTCAGCGTGTGCTTCATCCAGCTCTGGTCATCGCGGTTCGGGAAGTCCTCGCGCGCATGGGCACCGCGGCTTTCCTCGCGGTTGTGCGCACCCTCGACCGTCACGGCCGCCTGCGAGATCAGGTTGTCGAACTCGAGCGTCTCGACCAGGTCCGAGTTCCAGATCATCGAGCGGTCCTTGACCCCGATCTCCTTCATGTCGCGATGGACGCCCGAGACAAGGTCGCAGCCCTCCTTCAGCACGTCCTTCGCCCGGAACACGGCGCAATGGTCCTGCATCGCCTTCTGCATGCGCCGGCGCAACTCGGCCGTCGGCACGCTGCCCTTCGCATGGCGGAAATGATCAAGGCGCGCCAGCGAATTGTCGCCCGCACCCTTGGGCAACTCGGCCTGCCGCTCGCCCGGCTTGACGTCATCGGCACACTTCAGGCCGGCCGCGCGGCCGAACACGACGAGGTCGATCAGCGAGTTCGAGCCAAGACGGTTGGCACCATGAACAGACACGCAGGCCGCCTCGCCGATGGCCATGAGGCCTGGCACGATGCTGTCGGGATTGCCGTTCTTCAGCGTCAGCACCTCGCCATGATAGTTCGTGGGGATGCCGCCCATGTTGTAGTGCACCGTCGGCAGCACCGGGATCGGCTGCTTGGTGACATCCACGCCCGCGAAGATGCGTGCCGACTCCGAGATCCCCGGCAGGCGCTCGTGGATGATCTTCGGGTCGAGATGGCTGAGGTGCAGGTGGATGTGATCCTTGTTCGGGCCGCAGCCGCGACCCTCGCGGATCTCGATCGTCATGGCGCGGCTGACGACGTCGCGCGAGGCCAGGTCCTTGGCGTTCGGCGCATAGCGTTCCATGAAGCGCTCGCCATTGCCATTGGTCAGGTAACCACCTTCGCCACGCACGCCTTCGGTGATCAGCACGCCGGCACCGAAGATGCCCGTCGGATGGAACTGCACGAATTCCATGTCCTGCAGCGGCAACCCGGCGCGCAGCACCATGGCGTTGCCGTCGCCCGTGCAGGTATGGGCCGACGTGCAGTTCTGGTAGGCGCGGCCATAGCCGCCGGTCGCCAGCACCACCTTCGACGCGCGGAAGCGGTGGATCGACCCGTCATCGAGGCACCACGCCATCACGCCACGGCAGCGCCCCTCCTCCATGATCAGGTCGAGCGCAAAGTACTCGATGAAGAAGGTCGCATCATAGCGCAGGCTCTGGCCATAAAGCGTGTGCAGCATCGCGTGGCCCGTGCGGTCAGCCGCGGCACATGTGCGCTGGATGGGAGCCTTGCCGAATTCCTTCGTCATGCCGCCGAACGCGCGTTGGTAGATCTTGCCGTCTTCGGTGCGCGAGAACGGCACGCCGAAATGCTCGAGCTCGTAGACCGCCTCCGGCGCGTTCCGGCACAGGTATTCGATCGCGTCCTGGTCGCCCAGCCAGTCCGAACCCTTCACCGTGTCATACATGTGCCAGCGCCAGTCATCCGCCTCCATGTTGCCGAGCGCGGCCGAGATCCCGCCCTGCGCCGCAACCGTGTGGCTGCGCGTCGGGAAGACCTTGCTGACATTGGCAACCCTCAGGCCCCGCTTGGCAGCCTCGAGCGTGGCCCTCAGGCCGGAGCCACCGGCGCCAACGACAACGACGTCGAACGTATGGTCGGTGATGGTGTAAGCGGACATGGAACAGGCCCCCGGGGGTTAGACGATGATGCGAAGGACAGAGACAAGGCACGTCACGGCGATCGCAAGCACCGCAAAATGGACAAGCACGAGAAGCGCAACCTTGGTCCCCTCGTTATGGATGTAGTCCTCGATCACGCCCTTCACGCCGCGCAGCATGTGGAAGCGGCCCGCAATCACGAACATGGCAATGCCGATTGCGTTCAGCGGCTGCGCGAGGAAGATCAGAACGTCCGCATGCGGCGCGCCGACATGGCTCACGCCCGCCCAGACGAACCAGATCGTGAGCGGCAGCAGCACGAGCGCCGACAGGCGCTGGTGCCAGAAATGCATCGTTCCGGACTTGGCCGAACCATGGCCGCGCACGCGGCCGAGCGGGGTACGGATGGTCATTGCCAGGTCCCCATCGATTGATAGGCCGCAATCCAGATGACAAGCGTCGTCAACAGCGTGGCGCCATAAACGACAAGGCCGGAGCGGTTGGCAGACTTCAGGTCGAAGCCCATGCCCGCATCCCAGAACAGGTGCCGCACGCCATTGAACGCATGATAGACGAGCGCCAGCGTGAACCCGAACAGCACGAGCTGCCCGAACCAGTGGCCGGCGACACTCTCGAAGACCGCATACGACTCAGGCCCGTCCGAGGCCGCATAGAGCCACCACGCAAGCAGCAGCGTTCCGCCCGTGAGCCCCACCCCGGTGATGCGGTGCAGGATCGACGTCCCCATCGTGATGGGCCAGCGATAGATCTGGAGATGCGGCGCGAGCGGCCTTGCGGCGGCGCGCCCCTTTGCCGGAGCCTCAGGCATGATGGGCGGTCCTCGGTCGTGTGCAGGAAAGGAAAATCAGGAACATTCGGCTACTAATTTTCACAAGCGGACTGTATGAGCAAGCAGGACTTGCCCGGACGCAGGTTGCCAGCGGGGACACTTCGATGTTTGAAGCCGTGATATTCGACTTTGGCGGTGTGATCACCGAGAGCCCGTTCGAAGCATTTAACCGCATGGAAACACGCCTCGGAATTTCGCCGGATACCGTGCGCCGAATCAACGCGACAAATCCGGACACCAACGCCTGGGCGATGTTCGAGCGGTCGGAAATCGACGCCACCGAGTTTGATCGCCGGTTTTCCGCGGAAGCCGCAGCGTTCGGCGTGAACCTCACGGGCCGCGACGTGTTGTCATGCCTGCAGGGTGCTGTTCGTCCACGCATGTTCGAAGCTCTCAGGCGCATCTCGGCCCGGTACAAGACTGGCTGCATAACGAACAACGTGCGCACCGACGGCCCGGACCATGCGACACGCGATGCAAGGGTTACCGAGGCGTTCGCCCTGTTCGGTCACGTGATCGAGTCCTCGAAGATCGGCATCCGCAAGCCCGACCCGCGGATCTATGCCCTCATGCTCGATCACCTGAAGGTCGAACCCGGCCGCGCGATCTATCTCGACGACCTCGGCATTAACCTGAAACCAGCCAGGGCGATGGGCATGACGACAATAAAGGTGGTGACGGGCGACGACGCCATCAAAGACCTCGAGGGCCTGCTCGGGGCACCCCTCGCCTGAAAGTTAACCGGATCAGGCACCGGAACGCTTACCTGGCAAAAATGGCACGCTCATCTTCGAACGCCTTGATCTCCAGCGCATTGCCGGAAGGGTCGAGGAAAAACATGGTGAATTGTTCGCCCGCCTGACCCTGGAAGCGAACCTGCGGCTCAATGATGAACCGCACTTTTTTTGCCCTTAGGGAATCCGAGATTTCCCTGAATTTTGAAGGACTTACGATAAGTCCGAAATGCCGCACCGGCACTTGCTCCCCATCAACCTCGTTTGCCCCTTCACACGCCCCCGCCGAAGCGCTCAAATGGGCAACGATCTGGTGCCCGAAGAAGTCGAAATCGACCCACTCTGGCGAGGATCGCCCTTCCGGACATCCAAGCACGTCGCCGTAGAACCTGCGCGCTGCTTCAAGGTCATGGACGGGAAAGGCGAGATGAAATCGGGGCCGCTCGTTCATGTCGTCTCCGCGTTCGGAAATATTGGTGCGGTCGAGTGGACGACAAACGTCAGGGGTAGGCAAGAGGTGGCAAAGGCGCAGCAGAGGACGTTGAGGATCGCAGGCCAGTCCGTGCCGGTAAAGGTGCGTCTGAACCCGCGTGCGCGTCGGCTGATCGTCAAGGTCCACCCCTCGACGGGCGAGGTGGCCGTCGTCGCCCCGACAAGCCGCTCCCTGCCCAAGGCGCTCGACTTCGCCCGCCAGGAGGGCGAATGGATCGCCGACCGCCTCTCGCGCGTTCCCGAGCGCATCAACCTGCGGGCCGGTCAGACCATCCCCTATCGCGGCGTGCCGCACATCATCCGCTCCACCCCCGACGAGCGCGGCGGCGTTTGGATCGACCTCGAGGCCGACAAGCCGCTCATCCGCGTTTCCGGCTTCTGGGAGCATATCCCCCGCCGCGTGGAGGACTGGCTGAAGAAGCAGGCGCGCGCGCAGATCACCCGTCGCATCGCAGTCCT
This sequence comes from Micropepsaceae bacterium, assembly GCA_036840015.1. Lineage (GTDB taxonomy): Bacteria > Pseudomonadota > Alphaproteobacteria > Micropepsales > Micropepsaceae > SZUA-430. The sequence goes on along the minus strand of DAISVV010000001.1, from coordinate 50,454 downwards.
CGCCGAACAGCTCGGCACCAGCCCCTCGCGCATCACCGTTCGCGACGCGGCAAGCCGCTGGGGATCCTGTTCCACCCGCGGCGCGATCTCGGTGTCATGGCGCCTGATCCTCGCGCCGGGCTTCGTGCTGAACTATGTCTGTGCGCACGAAGTGGCGCACCTGCGCGAGATGAACCATGGCCGGCGCTTCTGGCGCCTCGTCGACGAACTCGTCGGCAAGGAGGAAGCAGAGGCAGCCCAGGCCTGGCTGCGCGACAACGGTGCCGAGCTTCACCGCTATACGGCGACGTCCGACTGAACCTCAGTTGCGGCCCGCCTCGGCCTCGCTATCCTTCAGGATCTGCCCCAGCAACTCGTCGAAGGCCGACGTTGCCGCAGGTCCCGAGGGAACGTCGGCAACAACCTCCTCGAGGCCCGGCAGCGGCATGACCGGCTGGTTCGCCGAGGCCTTCAGCATGAAGGCCTTCCAAGCCTGCGCTGGCAAGGTTCCCCCCGTGATGCGCATGCCGTGGGCAGGCCCGCGATCATTGCCGATCCAGACGCCCGCAAGGAGCTGGCGCGTGTAGCCGATGAACCAGGCATCCTTGTGATCTTGCGTCGTGCCGGTCTTTCCCGCGGCAGGGCGCGCCCCGAGGTCAGCCTGCCTTCCCGTTCCGTCGCGCACGGCATGCATGAGCATCTGGTTCATCTGCCCGACATGCAGCGGCGCGACGACCCGCCCCATGCCCGATCCCGCCCGCGCATAGATCACCTCGCCGTCCTGCGTGCGGATGCGCCGGACACCATGCATGATCGCACCGTCCCCGCCATTCGCAAAGGGCGCATAGGACGTGACCAGCTCGGCCAGCGTCACCTCGGCCGCGCCCAGTGCAAGCGAAGGAAAGGCCGGCAGGTCGGATACAATGCCAAGCCGCTGCGCTACTGCAACCACCGCCTCCGGCGATTCCTGCAGGCACAATTGCGCCGCGACCGTGTTCACCGATTTCGCGAGCGCATCCGACAGCGTCATTTCGCCTTCATGCCCCGGCGTGAAGTTCTCGGGGCTCCAGTCCTTGTAGCGTACCGGCTGGTCGATCACGATCGTCTCCGGCGTGGCGCCGGCTTCAAGCGCAGCAAGGTAGACAAAGGGCTTGAAGGCAGAGCCGGGTTGCCGCCGCGCCAGCGTGGCACGGTTGAATAGCCCCTGCCCGTTCTCGCGCCCGCCGATCATCGCCCGGAGCGCGCCATCCGGTGTCATCGCCAGCATCGCCACCTGCAGGGCCTCGCGCCGGGGTCCGGCCAGCACGCCCATGACGGCCTCTTCCGCTTGCCGCTGGAGGTTCAGGTCAAGCGTGGTCTCCACGACGATGTTCTTGTCCGTGCTGCCGATCAGGTCCTGCAATTGAGATTGCACCCAGTCGACGAAATAGACGCTCCCCTTGCCAAACAGGTTCGGGGCAAACTTGGGGCGCGTACGCAGCGCCTCGCTGAAGTTGGCCTGCGAGATGGCGCCGGTCTCGAGCATGGCCTGCAGCACCACGCGAGAACGCGACAGCGCAAGGTCATTGCCGTTGGCCGGCGAATAGCGCGACGGCGCCTTCAGCAGGCCCGCAAGGATCGCCGCCTCGACCAGGCTGAGCTGGCTCGCGGGCTTGTTGAAGTAGCGACGCGCCGCCTCGTCAATGCCTTCAGCCCCGGCACCGAAATAGACCTTGTTGAGGTAAAGCGACAGGATCTCGTCCTTCGAGAACGACGCCTCCAGGTAAAGGGCAAGCACCGCCTCCTGCACCTTGCGGAACATCGTGCGGTCAGGGCGCAGGAAGAGGTTCTTGGCCAGCTGCTGCGTAATGGTCGAGCCGCCCTGCACAACCCGGCCTTGCTGCATGTTCACCCAGAAGGCCCGCACCAGCCCGCGCAGGTCGATGCCGAAATGCGACCTGAAGCGGCGGTCCTCGCTGGCGATCACCGCCTGCACCACGTGCGGGGGAAGGTCGTCGACCGTGACGAATGACTGCGAAAGCCGCCCGCGCCGGGCAATCACCTTGCCGTGGACATCGATGAAGGTGACGGTCTGGCTGTTCGCGCCGCCGATCAGTCCCTCGGTGGACGGCAGGTCCTTGGCGATGAACGCGAGCAGTCCGGCAAGCCCGACCGCCCCCCAGACAAGGACGAGGGTCAGCGTATAGGCAATCCGGCCAAGCAGGCCGCCCTTCGATGGCTCGGAGGCAGCCTCCCCCTTGCGGCCCCGGCGCGCGCCACCGCGCGGGTCGGCCGGACCCTTGCCGCTCTTCTTGTGAGACTTTCCCATGCCCGGTGGCTGACCTGCTGTTTAACTCAGCTTTAGGCCTGCAGCCTTAACGGCCCTTGAATCAGGGCCGCCGGACACCCCCTTGGCACCGGTTCATTGCTGTGGAAAATGCTGCTAGAAATAACGACCGGTCACAGGCCATGTGCGCCGAGGACCGGAAACCGGGAGACAGGACAAAAGCAATGCGGGCAGTATTCGCGCTTGCGCTGGTCACGCTTCTGTGGACCACAGGCACGGCATCAGCCGACAGCAAGAGCCCTTTCGGCGGCCTCTTTGCAGGCGACCCGATGATCGAGGCCGTGCGGAAGGGATCGCTTGAGGACACGAAGGCAGCCTTCATCAACGGCGCCTCGGTCACGAAGAAGACAATGGACGGAACGCCCGTCATCATCCTGGCGGTACAGGCTGAAAGCCTCGAGATCGTCCGCTTCCTCGTCGAGAACGGCGCCCGGCCCGACGACAGGGCACGCGACGAGGCGACCGCCCTGACCGTCGCATCCGAGATCGGCAATGCCGACATCGTGACCTACCTCCTCGACAAGGGCGCCGACATAGATGCCCCCGGTTCGCTGCGCGAGGCGGCACTCATCAAGGCCGCGCGCACCCGCCAGAATGCCGTCATCAAGATCCTGCTAGCGCGCGGGGCTGACCTCGAGGAAACCGACGCCACCGGGACGACCGCACTCGAGATCGCGGAGCGCGCAGGCTGGACCGACACGGCTGAGCTTCTCAGGAAGGCAGGCAGGAAATAGAACCGCGCATGGAAATGGCACCGGCAGCAACGGCGGGCACTCAGTCCCGCCACGAGTCGGCCCTCGCCCAGCAACTGAAACTCGCCTTCAGCAACACGGCAAGCTCGGGCATACGCCTGCGGACGCTGGTCTTCATTCGCTCACTCGGCATCGTGGGCCAGATCGTCGCCGTACTCATCGTTTTTTTCGGCCTGAAGTACCAGATGCCGATCGGTCAGTGTCTCGCCGTGATTGCCGTGGCGATCACCTTCAACACGGCCCTGATGGCGCTATACCCGAGCGTTCACATCCTCAGCCAGCGCGACGCGGCAGCGCACCTCGCCTTCGACATCTGCCAGCTCACGGCCATGCTCGCCCTGACGGGCGGCATCGAGAACCCCTTCGCCATTCTCTACCTCGCCCCTGTGGTCATCGCCGCCAGCAACCTGCCGCTCGGCGCCACGCTCTGCCTCGCAATGCTGGCCTTCGGCAGTATCTCTTTCATCTCGATTTTCCACTGGCCCCTGCCCTGGGATCCTGAGGCGCCCCTGCTCCTGCCCTCACTCTACGTGGCGGGAAACTGGATTTCCCTCAGCCTCGGTATCGGCTTCAGCGTGATCTATGCCTGGCGCACGGCCGACGAGGCCCGCCGCATGCAGGCAGCCCTCGCCGCAACCCAGTCGGCGCTGTCACGCGAGCAGCGCCTGTCGGACCTCGGCGCACTCGCCGCGGCTGCAGCCCACGAGCTTGGCACGCCGCTCGGCACGATCGCCGTGGTCGCCCGCGAGCTCGAAAGGGACATGGGTCCGTCAGCCAAGTGGATCGAGGATGTGCGCCTGCTGCGCAGCCAGGCCGAACGCTGCCGCGAGATCCTCTCCCAGCTCTCCCAGCAGGACACGGACGAGGACAACATCTCCAAGCATCTGCCGCTGATGGCCCTGCTCGACGAAATCGCCGAGCCGCACCGCGGATTTGGCATCGACATCAATGTCACCGCATCGACGACGGGCATCTTGTCCGTCGCGCGCGCGCCGGAAGTGATCCATGGGCTGGGAAACCTGGTCGAGAACGCGGTCGATTTCGCAAATACGAAGGTGGACATCGAGGCGCGCTGGGACGACGGAACGGTCCGCATCGACATCACCGATGATGGCGCGGGCTTCGACCCGGAGATCATCGGTCGCCTCGGCGAGCCCTACGTGACATCGCGCGCGGGAACTGAGGCGTCGCGCCCGTCGAACCTGAACAGCACGACCCACGCTGAGGGCCACGCAGGTCTTGGCCTCGGCTTTTTCATCGCAAAGACCTTGCTCGAACGCATCGGCGCACAGATGACCTTTGGTAACCGGCCAGGGGCGGGCGCACATATCCGGTTAACAATTCCGCGGGAAAGCCTTGAGACCCGGGGCCGTATCGGCGCAGAATGACACGATACGGTGCTGGCAAATCGACCCCGCCAGATTTATATTCACCGCAATCGATAATCGCTGAGGAGGGATCTTCCAGTGGCACTTTCCGCTGAGGGCCTGCCTGACAAGTCACTCTTGCTCGTTGACGACGACGCGCCATTCCGCCAGCGACTGGCCCGCGCGATGGAGTCCCGCGGCTTCGTGGTCACGGCGGCGGAAACCGCCGAGGAAGCCATCGCCATAACCCGTCGCTCGCCGCCCGCCTTCGCCGTGGTGGACCTGCGCCTCGGGCAGAACGGCAACGGTCTCGACGTGGTCGAGGTCATCCACCAGACGCGCCCCGACGCCCGCGTGGTCATGCTGACCGGCTACGGCAACATCGCAACCGCCGTTGCGGCGGTGAAGCATGGCGCTGTCGACTACCTGTCCAAGCCGGCCGATGCCGATGACGTGGCTGCCGCCCTCCTCGCCCTGCCGCGGACCAAGCCTGCGCCACCGGAGAACCCGATGTCGGCCGACCGCGTCCGCTGGGAGCACATCCAGCGTGTCTACGAACTCTGTGGCCAGAACGTCTCCGAAACCGCGCGGCGCCTCGCCATGCACCGCCGCACGCTCCAGCGCATCCTCGCAAAGCGCTCGCCCAAGTAAGGCGAACCGACCCTCACGTTTCGGCTGGCAGCAGTCCTTGCCGCGCAAAACGCTCGGCCGCGCACCGGGCAAACCGGATCAGGGTGGCCTTGCGCCGCGCCGCCGACACCTTCAGCGCCTGTGAGGGCCTCAGGATCGCCGCGCCAAACCGGTCGGCAACAATCAGCCCGTGCTCGGCCGGAAGGTGGCTCTCGGGGAACCCCTCAGGCACGGCAAAGAAATACTGGTCGCAATAGTCCAGGTACTCGGGCCACTTCCGGTCCCCGCGGAGATCCTCGACGCTCACCTTGATCTCGACGCCCACCAGGCTGCCGTCGGCAGACACGGCAGCCACGTCAAGGCGCCGCCCGCTTGCCAGCACGAACTCGCACAGCGGCGCATGCCCGAGGTCGAGCATGAGGCGGCTCACGCCACGGGCGACGTCCGCGCTTGATCCATAGGAGCGATAGGTTCCCGCCATTCACGCAACATAGCCCAACGCCCGCCTGAACGGCAAAAAGGGCGACCTGCGCAAGCAGGCCGCCCCGTGTTTGTTTGGCTTTTGGCCTCGCCTACTCGGCAGCAAGCAGCGGCGAACGCGTGCCCTTGCCGGCAAAATTGACCGTCTGCAGGAACCGGATGCCTTCCTCGGCAATGTCGTCACCCACCATGCGGTCACCCTCGGCCTTCAGCTCGTCCATGTTCACATACATGGCATAGAAGGGCTTGGTACGGTCGGTGATGATCCCAGCCTTGAGCAGCGTCTTGATCAGCACGCGGAAGATGTCCGTGGACTCCTTCATGCGCTCCTTGCGCTCGGCATCCGTGATGGCTTCCATCAGGGCCTGCTGCGCATCCTGCCATTCGATGCCGATCATGGCATAGACCGACTTCATCTGCTCGGGATTGATCAGGTTGAAGAGGAGCGTCTGGAAGCAGCTTGCCGCCCAGTCCTCGACGATGTTCTGCTCTTCCGTCGTAAGCTTGGGGATCGTGCGGTCAGCCCAGATCTTGCCGAACTTGTGGTGGAACGCCTCGTCCGTCATCACAAGCTGCGTCAGGCGGACAAGCAGCGGATCGCGCGAGTGCGTGTACAGCGTTGCGAACGCGCCCATCGCCAAGCCCTCGACCAGCATCTGCATGCCGACGATCTTCTTGTAGACTTCCGGCGCAAGCACGAGTTCGGTGAGCAGGTTGCCGAGCGTCGGGCCAACCGGCAGCGGCTTGCCCCAGCGTGCCTGGATGTAGCGGGCAAAACCCGTCACGTGGCGCGCTTCCTCGCGCGCCTGGTTGGCGGCGTATTCCTGCGCGCCCGGATCCTTCAGGATGTGGCAGAGCGAAGCCGACAGCGACAGCGCACCCTGCTCGCCATGCAGGATTGACGACAGGATCCAGCGGGCCGATTCATTGGCGAAACGCACGCGGTCACGCCCGGAAATCTTCTCGCCGAGCTTCGTCTGGAAGATCGGGAAGAACTCGTCAGGCAGGATGGACACGTTTTCGAGGTCAAACGGCTCGCTGTAGTCGATATATTTCTTGTCGAGCGGATCCCAGAAATGGTCATGGGTCGCCGAGATGATCTTGTCGAACGCCGTCGACCGCGCGTTGTAGCGATCCGCGTTCATCATCGCCGGAAAATCGGTCGGATCCAGCGCATCGTAGGCATTGTCTTTGGTGATCTGGGTGATCGTCATTGTCTTCCGGTCCCGTCGTTATGAGAGCAAGCACATCGAACCAAATTATGACGCCGACGTCAATTTTAAAATGACGTCGGCGTCAACTTTATGCTGTCACACGCAAGTTAGAACCGTCTTAATCCACATCATGTTATGCTTAATTCAACCTATGATTGCATTTCGGAGCAAGACTGAGGCAAACGACCCACACACCGGTCCGGATTGGCAAAGAACCAAGCAAATAGTTCGCCGAGCCTGACCGCTGTGTTACACTATTACAAAATGGTCCGGTGCGTCCGCTTGCGCGGTCCGTCGGCCACCGGTTCGGCGTTCGGCAGGGATGACCGGCTGTTCCGGGTGAGGGTCGGGAGGGAACAGGGGACGACTTGAGTCAGCGGGTCCATGGACCGCAGCTGGCAGAAGGCGCCCCGGTCAATCCTCTTCCGCTCCGGATGAAATTGGTGGGGACTGCAACGGAGCTCTGGCTGTTTCGCCGGCGACGAGTGGGGAGTGAGCGAGTTCTATGATTACCTTTCTTGAAACGATTTTCTTTCGTGGCCGCGTGCTCTTTCTTGCCTCGCTGGCGTTGTTGACCATTGTCCTCGGCCTCGAAGCCACGAAGCTGCGCATGGACGCGGGCTTCTACAAGGGCATGCCGACCAACCACCCCTACATCGAGACATTCCTCGAGTATCAGGACCGTCTGTTTGGCGCCAATCGCGTCATCATCGTCCTTCGCAACACCAAGGGTGAGATCTGGAACAAGGAGTTCCTGAAGACCCTCAACGACATCACGCAGGACATTTTCTACCTTCCCGGCGTCGACCGCAGGACCGTCACCAGCCTCTGGACACCGAACACCCGCATTCTGGAGATCACCGAAGACGGCATAAACGCCCGCGACGTTATCCCGGGCACGATCACGCCCGAAGAGATGGAAGGCGCCGCCATCAAGCAGCTGCGCAATGACGTCCTGAAGGGCAACCTTGTGGGCCGCCTGGTGTCAAACGACTTCACGGCCGCGATGGTCGTCACCGAACTGCTGGAGTACGACCCGGCCACCCAGAAGCGGCTCGACTACATCGCCCTCGGTGAGGAACTCGAGTCCAAGATCCGCGCAAAGTTCGAGAAGGACGGGCTGCAGGTCCACATCATCGGCTTCGCCAAGAGCATCTCCGACATCGCCAAGGGCGGCATCGAGGAAGCACCCAAATTCTTCGCCATCGCCTTCGTCCTGACGGTTCTCTCGCTCTGGCTCTACTGCCGCGACTGGAAGCTGACATGGTTGACGGTGTTCTGCTCGGCAACCTCGGTCGTCTGGCAGTTCGGCCTGATCACGCTGCTGGGCTTCGGCCTCGACCCGCTGGCGATCCTCGTGCCCTTCCTCGTGTTCGCCATCGGCACCAGTCACGGCGTCCAGCAGCTGAACATGATAACCGCCGAGCTGGCGCACGGCTCGAACCCGGAAAAGGCTGGCCGATCGAGCTTCCGCGGCCTCCTGGTCCCGGGCACCATCTCGATCCTGACCGACGCCGTCGGCTTTGCGGCGCTTTACATCGTCCCGATTCCGCAGATCCAGGAACTCGCCATCACGGCCGCCATCGGTACGATCCTCAAGATCGTGACGAACCTGATCATGCTGCCGGTCATGATGACCTACTTCACCTTCCCCGAGAACTATCGCGAGAAGGTCGCGCAGGCACGCGAACGCCGCCTGCGCTGGATGAAGCTGATGGCCGTCTTCGGAAAGCCCGCCGTGGCCTTCCCGGTATCGGCAGGCTTCTTCATTGCCTTCTGCTTTGCGGTCTACAAGAGCAACGAGCGCCACATCGGCGACCTGCACGCCGGCTCGCCCGAGCTGCGCCCGGACTCGCGCTACAACGTCGATGCCAAGCTGATCTCAGAGAAGTTCTCGCTGGGCCTCGACCTGTTCACCGTGATCGTCGAAACCCCGCCGGAGTCCTGCGTGGACTACGACTCGATGGTCTACATGAACGAGTTCAGCTGGTACATGCGCAACGTCGAGGGCGTGCGTGATGTCCAGAGCGCCGCGTTCACCGCCAAGTCGATTGCAGCGGGCTGGAACGAGGGCAACCTGAAATGGCGCGCCCTGCCCCACGATCGCTCGGCTCTCGTGCAGGCCACCGGCCCAATCGGGTCATCCTCCGGCCTGCTCGACAACAACTGCACGATCATGCCGCTCCAGATCTTCCTGGAAGACGGCAAGGCGACGACCATCAAGAAAGTGGTCGAGGCCGTGAATGCATGGACGCAAGCGCGAGGGTTCACTCCGGTGCTCTCCGCAGGCCGCCCCAATGGCACACGCGTGATGCCGCCCCAGTTCCTGCCGGACGGCAAGCCGATCCGCGACGAGCAGAGCCCGACCACGAGCTGGACCCTCTCGCGCGACCAGGCGGAAGGCCTTGTCTACACGGCCCCGGCACTCGCCAAGGACCAGCCACAGACCTGGACGGTGAAGGGCTATCTGCCGCCGCCACCCGACAGGTTCGAGCTGACCGGTCTGGTGGGTGAGCCCGTGAAGGGTGCCGAAGGCACGCTCGAAGTCACGCCCGGCAAGGACGGCAAGGCCCAGGTCGGTCTTGCAGCCCTCATTGCAAAGCCCGAATTCGCGAACGCCGAACTCTTCGTGATTGACGGCGTGCCGGATTCCTTCTCGATCCGGATGGCCTCGGGCAACTCAGGTGTGACAGCAGCGGTCAATGAGACGGTTCATACCTACGAACTGCCCTCGGTACTGATCGTCTACGCGATCGTGATCTTCCTGACCTACATCACCTATTGGGACATCCGCGCCGCCATCGGCTGTCTGCTGCCGCTGACCTACGCCACGTTCTTCGGCTATTGGTTCATGATGGAACTGGACATCGGCCTGAAGGTATCGACGCTGCCGGTGATCGTGCTCGTCGTAGGCATCGGCATCGACTACGCCTACTACATCTACAACCGCCTCCAGTATCATCTGTCGCGCGGCCAGAACATCACCGACGCCTACGCAGAAACCGTTCTGGAAACCGGAAACGGCGTCTTCTACACCGCGCTGAATTTCGCGATCGGTGTGTCGACCTGGTCCTTGTCGCCCCTGAAGTTCCAGGCCGACATGGGCTTGCTGCTGACCTTCATGTTCATGGTCAACATGATCATGGCGCTGACGGCCCTGCCGGGTCTTGCGGTCGTCATCGACACCGTCTTCCCGCGCAAGAAACTGCCCTACGCGGGCCCCGAGCCGGGAGGCCACTGGCAATGACATCACCGGAGAACATGCTCTCTGGTTGAATTTCAGGGACACCCGCTTCGAACAGAAGCGGGTGTCTTTTTTTTTACGCGGTCATTGCAATCGGATGCAGCCTCACCTCCCGAAGGGGCTGAGCATCACAGAGGCCTGCGAGGAGACGACCCTCGAGACGGGCAACGGTGTTTCCTTCACCGCCCTGAACTTCGCGATGGGCGTCTCGACATGGTCGTTCTCGTCCCTCAGGTTCCAGGCATGCATGGGCATCCTGCTGACCTTCATGCTCATGCCGCGCAAGAAACGGCCCTACCGGGCCCCGAACCGGGAGGCCACTGGCACTGAGTGCCCTGGCGTCTTGAGTGCCCTCGCGTCTTGCCAGTCAGGGGGGGCCGGGACAGGGATGTTCTGGCCCTCTTTTTTGTGGCAAATCCTCCTGCACAAGGGCTCAGGAACCAGGACGGATGCTCGACCGGATCATCGCCTATCTCGACGCGCGCATGGAACAGGGCGCGATCAACCCTGACCCCTTCGAACGCGCCCACGTGGCCGTGGCAGCGCTGCTGGTCGAGGCCTCCCGCATGGATGGCCACTACGAGGCCTTCGAACAGGGAACCATCGTCCGGATCATCCGCGAAACGCTGAAGCTGCCGCCGCAGAAGGCCCGCGAGCTTCTCGCATTGGCCGAGATACGCCAGGCAGGCACCTGGCATGACTGGATCTTCTGCCAGGCCATCAAGCGCGGCTTCGACATGGCCGAACGGATCGACGTCCTGGAAAAGCTCTGGGAGATCGCGATGTCAGACGGCCAGCTGCACAACCTCGAATCCATGATGCTGAACCGCGTGGCAGAGGAACTCGAGATCCCGCTGGCCGAACGCGAGCGCATCGCGCTGAAGGCAAAGGCCGCAGCGGGCTGACCAGCACCGCCCCTCAGATACCCTTGAAGCTCGCAAATTCCCCGAGCGGCGCCCGGTCGCTGCGCAAGCCGTTGATCGCCGCGTTGGGATCGATGGTGCCAATCCCCATCCCGCAGAACAGCATCAGCTCCGGCGGGATCGACAGGAACTCACCCACCGTCTTGTGCCAGATCGCCCACGCCTCCTGCGGCGCCGTATGCAGCCCATGCTCGCGTGCGAGCAGCATGATCGACTGCATGAACATGCCAAGGTCGGCCCACTGCCCCTGCTGCATCTGCCGGTCGATCGCAAAGAACATCGCGCACGGTGCGCCGAAGAACTCGAAGTTCCGCGCAAACTGCATCAGGCGCCCAAGCTTGTCCTCGCGAGCCACGCCGATGGTCGCATACATGTCCTCGCCCACCTTGAACCGGCGGGACTTGTAGGGCTCCTTCAGCTCCGGCGGATAGATATTGTATTCGGTCCCTTCGCCCCGCGGGCTTGCCGACATCTTCTCGCGGATCAGCGCCTTGAAACGGACAAGGTCCTCTCCGCCTACCACCCACACGTGCCACGGCTGCAGGTTGCCGCCCGATGGCGCCCGCTTGGCCGTCTCCAGGATCTCGCGGATCACCCGGCCGTCGACCGGCGTATCAAGGAACGCCCGGGCAGTCAGGCGGGTATTGATGGCTTCGCTGACATTCATGGCGCGCGGCAACCTTTCTCAGATGTCGAGGTTCGTGACAGCAAGCGCGTTCTCCTGGATGAACTCGCGACGCGGATCCACGATGTCACCCATCAGCTTGGAGAAGATCTCGTCGGCCGTATCGCCATGCGAGATGCGCACCTGCAGCAGCGAACGAACGTTGTCGTCCAGCGTTGTTTCCCAGAGTTGCTCCGGGTTCATCTCGCCAAGGCCCTTGTAGCGCTGGAGGGTCAGGCCCTTCTGGCCCCAGGCAAGGATCGCCTCCACAAGCTCGCTCGGGCCATGGATCGCATGCGCATCATCGCCCCGCGACAGCTGCGCGGCATCCTTGTAGGTCGCGACCAGGTCCTTCGACCAGCGATCCAGCCGCCGGGCCTCGGCGGAAGTCACGAGCACCGTGTCGATCGCCACCTCCTCGAGCACCCCGCGCACCTTGCGCGAGAAAAAGAGCCCGCCCTCGCCAACCCGGCCGGCCCAGCCGCGCTCCAGCTCGTTCGAAACGGCATCAAGGCGGGCTGAAACCACGCGCACGGCCTCCGCCGCCCGCACCGGATCGGCAAGCGTCTCCGGGTTCAGCGCCCCGGCAATGGCTGCCTGCTCCACCAGGAAGGCCGGATACTTCGCCGACAGGCTGTGCACAGACGACTTCACCATGCGCGCGAACTCGGCCAGCGCCCCGAGGTCGGGCCCGGCGATCTGCTCGCCACCGGCCAGCGTGAGCACCGCATCACGGATGCCTTCGGCCATCACGAAGATCTCGAATTCGCGCTGGTCCTTCAGGTAACGCTCGGACTTGCCGCGTGTCACCTTGTAGAGCGGCGGCTGCGCGATATAGAGGTGGCCGCGCTCGATCAGCTCCGGCATCTGGCGATAGAAGAAGGTCAGCAGCAGCGTGCGGATATGGGCGCCGTCCACGTCGGCGTCAGTCATGATGATGATCTTGTGATAGCGCAGCTTGTCCGGCGCGAATTCCTCGCGGCCGATACCGGTTCCCAGCGCCGTGATCAGGGTTGCAATTTCACCCGACGACAGCATGCGGTCGAAACGCGCGCGCTCCACGTTCAGGATCTTGCCCCTCAAGGGCAGCACCGCCTGGTTCAGGCGGTTGCGCCCCTGCTTGGCGGAACCACCGGCCGAGTCACCCTCGACGATGAACAGTTCGGACTTGGCTGGATCCCGCTCCTGGCAGTCGGCAAGCTTGCCGGGAAGGGAGGACAGGTCGAACGCGCTCTTGCGCCGCGTCAGCTCACGCGCCTTGCGTGCCGCCTCGCGCGCGGCTGCCGCCTCGACAACCTTCGCCACCACGGCCTTGGCCTCGGCCGGATGCTCCTCGAGCCACGTCGACAGCTGCTCGTTGACCACGCCTTCCACGACAGGCCGGACCTCCGACGAGACAAGCTTGTCCTTCGTCTGCGACGAGAACTTCGGATCCGGCACCTTCACCGACAGCACGCACGTCAGCCCCTCGCGACAGTCATCGCCCGTGAGCGCAACACGCTCCTTCTTGGCAAGCCCGCTGTCATTCGCATAGCCGTTGACGACGCGCGTCAGCGCTCCCCGGAAACCAGCCAGGTGCGTACCGCCATCACGCTGCGGGATGTTGTTCGTGAAGCAGAGCGTGTTCTCGTGATAGCTGTCATTCCACCACATCGCGGCCTCGACAGTGATCCCGTCGCGCTCGATGCGGAACGTCACGGGCTTGGAGATGAGCGCAGTCTTCGTCCGGTCGAGATAGCGCACGAAGGCCTCCACGCCGCCGTCGTAATGCAGCTGCACTTCCTTGTGCTCGACCCCGCGCAGGTCCTGGAACCTGATCGTGACACCGGAATTCAGGAAGGCCAGCTCCCGGAGCCGGTGCTCGAGCGTGCCGAAGTCGAACTCGGTCTTCGTGAAGATCGCAGGCGACGGCAGGAAGGTCACCTCGGTGCCGCGCCGGCCCTGGGCCTCGCCGGCAACAGCCAGGGGCGCCGCGGGCTCACCCATGCGAAAGCGCATGTAGTGCTCCTTGCCGTCACGCCAGATGCGCAGGTCCAGCCATTCCGACAGCGCGTTGACCACCGACACGCCCACGCCATGCAGGCCACCGGACACCTTGTAGGAATTCTGGTCGAACTTTCCGCCCGCATGCAGCTGCGTCATGATCACTTCGGCAGCCGAAACGCCCTCGGTCGGGTGGATATCGACCGGAATGCCGCGCCCGTTGTCGCTCACGGTGCAGGACCCGTCGGCATTCAGCCTGACATTCACTTCTGTCGCATGGCCTGCCAGCGCCTCGTCGATGGCGTTGTCGACCACCTCATAGACCATGTGGTGAAGGCCCGAACCGTCATCGGTATCGCCGATATACATGCCCGGACGCTTGCGCACGGCATCAAGACCCTTCAGCACCTTGATGCTGTCGGCGTCATAGGTGGCTTCGTTCTTGGGATTTTCGTCAGTCATCGGTCGTTCCAGTCAATCAGTTTCAATGAGCCCGCTTCCGCAGGCAGCAATCACAAGGGCCGGATCTGGCTGTCGGCCACGCGCATGAATTGCGCACGCCCCTCCAGCCCGGCAAACAGCGGCGCATCAGTCCCGGTCAGCCAGGCCTGCACGCCAAGCGCCTCGATCTCCTCGAAAAGCGCCCGCCGGCGAACGTCGTCGAGATGCGCGGCCACCTCGTCGAGCAGCAGCACGGGCTTCTCAGGGGCGCCTGGTGCCGGCAGCGACGCCGAGGCAAGTACGATCCGGATCAGCAGCGCCTTCTGCTCGCCCGTCGAGCAATTCTCCGCCGCCCGCCCCTTTTCGCGATGGGAAACCAGGAAGTCGGTCGCATGCGGCCCGTCATGCGTGCGGCCTGCATCAAGGTCACGCCCGCGGTTCGCCCTCAGGCGCGCCAGGAAGGAATCCTCCACATCGACGGCCGCATGCGTGCCAAGCCCCTGCTCGAGGAAACCGGACAGGGCCATGTCGGCCCGTGGAAACGGCGTTCCCCCCTGCTGGTCCATCGCCGCCGCCAGCTGCGCAAGGCCCGCCAGTCGCGAGGCAGATACCGTAACACCCGTCTCGGCCATCGTCTGCTCGAGCGCCGAGAGCCAGCCCTCACCCGCACCGCTGCGCAGGGCGCCGATGCGTTCGCGCATGGCGGTCTCGTAACGGTTCCAGCGGCGCGCATGCATGGGATCGAAGCTTGAGATCAGCCGGTCAAGGAAGCGCCGCCGTTCCGAGGCGCCTTCCACGAAGATCCTGTCCATCGCGGGCGAAAGCCAGGTCAACCGGACATGCTGCGCCAGCTCCGCGACGCCGGCGACCGGCACACCATCCATCCGCACGGTCCTCTTGGCACTGTCGCCTTCGCCCTGCCCCGGCAGGAAACCAACACCCACCTGGAACGCGCTGTCCGACGCGCTGACCGTCGCCGAGATCGCCCAGGGCCGCTCGGCCGCAGCATCGCTGGCATGCGCCGGCATGCGGGACAATTCGCCAAGCCGCGCACCCCGCAAACCGCGCCCGGGCGAGAACATTGAAAGCGCCTCCAGCACATTCGTCTTGCCCGCGCCATTCGGCCCGACCAGCACGACATGCGCCCGGTCAACCTTCAGGTCCAGCATGCCGTAGGACCGGAAATTGGTCAGCATCAGCCGCGTCACGGCGCATTGCAGCACCGCTCTGTGGGCCATCGCCACCATGGGCTCCCGGACGCTCATCTTTGCAGTACCCTCGACAGTGCTCACACCCGCATCGGCATGAGCACGTAGAGCGCGGCATTGCCTTCGCTCTCGCGCACCAGTGTCGGCGATCCGGGATCCGAGAACAGGAACACCGCCGTCTCCCCGTCGATGCGCTCGAGAATATCCAGGATGTAGCGGGCGTTGAAGCCGATCTCCATCGCCGGATGCTGGTAGCTGACCGGGATTTCCTCGGTGGCTGTGCCGGCTTCCGGACTGACCACGCTCAGCACCAGCTTGCCCTTGTCGATGTTCAGGCGCACCGCGCGGGTCTTTTCGCTGGCGACCGCAGAAACGCGATCAACAGCTGCCTTGAGTTCATCACGATTGACCTCGAGCGCCTTGTCGTTGCCGGTCGGAATGACGCGCTGGTAATCCGGGAAGGTGCCGTCGATCAGCTTCGAGGTCAGCGTCAGCGACGCAAGCTGGAAGCGCACCTTCGTGTCAGAGAGCGAAATCTCGACCTCGCTGTCGGCATCCTCGAGCAGTTTGCGCACCTCGTTGATGGCCTTGCGCGGGATGATCACGCCGGTGAGCTCGTTCGCGCCCTTCGGCGCCGGCAGCTCGAAACGGGCAAGCCGGTGCCCGTCCGTGGCAACGGCCTTCAGCAGGACCTTGCCCTTCTCGCCATGGGCATGAAGGTAGATGCCATTCAGGTAATGCCGCGTCTCCTCCGTCGACACCGCAAAGCGCGTCTTGTCGATCAGCGCGATGAGCTCGGGCACGGAAAGCTTGAACATGTGCGGCAGCGTGCCGGACGGCATGGCCGGAAAATCGTCCTTCGGCAGCGCCTGCAGCTGGAAGCGCGACCGGCCGGCCGACAGCACCAGCCGCCCATCCGCCTCGGCGAATTCCAGCTGGACCTGCGCCCCTTCCGGCAGCTTGCGCACGATGTCATAGAGCGTGTGCGCCGAAACGGTCGTGGCCCCGGCGCGCGCAACATCGGCATCGACCGTCTCGACCACCTCGATGTCCATGTCGGTCGCCGTCAGCGACAGCTTTCCCTCCCGCGCCTGCAGGAGCACGTTCGACAGGATGGGGATCGTATTGCGTCGCTCGACGACGCTCTGCACGTGGTTCAGCGACTTGAGGAAGCTAGCCCGCTCGATCGTTATGCGCATTGCCGGTTCCGGAGTTAGGCCTGATTGGAGGGACGCGCCGCGGGCGCAATAAGGCCCGGACCCGCACGAGGGGGAAACCGGCACCAGATTTCGCGGCACTGCAACGCGCGATTATAACGGTTTACGGCGCCCCAAGGGAACAGAAATCGTCCCCGGAGCGCCGTTTGTACTAAGGATATAAACCGTTGATCGGGCTTGCGTTTCTAGCCCTGCGCATCCCTGGAAGGACCCTCGCCGCCGGAAGGCGGGCGCGGCGGTGTCGCACCACCCTCAACCGGCCAGTTCCGGATCGAAAGACGAAGCCGCTCGACCTCCTCGGCAAACGTCGGGTCAATGCTGGTCAGCCGCTGGATTGTCTCCACAGCATGCATGACTGTCGTGTGGTCGCGGTTGCCGAACCGGCGCCCGATTTCCGGATAGGACCGGGGCGTCAGCAGCCTTGCCAGGTACATCGCGATCTGGCGCGGCCTGACAATGGAGCGCGAACGGTTGGGTGACTCAAGCTCGGCCACCTTCAGGCCATAGTGCTCGGCAACCTTCTTCTTGATCTCCTCGATCGTCACCCGCCGGTCATAGGCCCGCAGGAAGTCAGCCAGCCAGACATTCAGGTTCTCGATGGTCACCGGCCGCGAGCCATCGCTGCTCTGGGTCACAACCCGCGTCAGCGCACCTTCAAGCTCCCGCGTATTGGTCGCGATGCGCTGGGCCATGAAATGCGCGGCCTCCGAGTTCAGCACGAAGCCCGGACGCTCCTTGGCCATCTGCCGCGCCTTCGCCTCCAGGATTGCAAGCCGAAGCTCGAAATCCGTCGCCTGGATCTCGATCGATGCGCCGCTCATGAGGCGCGAGCGCGCGCGGTCCGACATGCTCTCGAACAGCGACGGCGACCGGTCGGCCGACAGGATGATCTGCTTCTGCTGGTCAAGCAGCGAGTCAAGCGCAGCGACAAGCTCTTCCTGCGTGGCTTCCTTTCCGATGAGGAAATGCAGGTCGTCGATCAGCAGGACGTCGACATTGCGCACCAGGTTCTTGAACGAGAGCGTGTCATTGGCCTTGATGGCCGTGATGAACAGCCGCATGAAATTCTCGGCCGAGATCAGCATCACCCGCAGGCTTGGATTGCGCAGCAGCTTCTGGCGCGCGATCGCATGCATGAGATGGCTCTTGCCAAGCCCCGTAGCGCCAAACAGGAACAGCGGGTTGGCGACCGGAATATCACTCTCGGCAACACGGCGCGCCTCCTGGAAAGCGACGCTGTTCGTACGCCCGATGACAAAGCTCTCGAACGTATAGGCGGGATTGAGCGGGGACGAACCCTCCACCAGAGGAAGCTCGACCGGCACCGCTTCTGCAGTCGTCGTGCGGACCGGGTTCACCGGCTGCGCGGCACGCGGACGCATGTCGACCACGAATTCCACCGCGCCGAAGGCCGGGATCATCTCCGCGATCATGTTGGCGATGCGCTCGCCGTGGCCTTCCACGATCTTGTCGCGCTCGAAATGGCTGTTGCAGGCGATCACGACACGGCCATCCTTGGCCGCCACCAGCCTCAGCGGATCGATCCAGTACTGGAAACGCTGCGCGCCAAGCTCAAGCTTCAGCCGCTCGCGCACGCGCTGCCACACAACCTCGATCTGATCTCCAACGGGGGATTTTGCTTCCTGAGAGGTCACTTTTCTTTTTCCCTTCTATTGCATTGCCTCTTCGGCCTGGCAGCGTGGGGAGGCTACATATTCCCGCACCGGCCAGGACCACACACTCTCTGCACGTCTCGCGGAGGCTCAGGCTGACACCTGTCCAAAGGGCCCCTTCCACCGAGCCCATCCGCCTTATGCTGGGAAATGAAGACCGGACCACCACCCGGCCAACACGAACGCCCCACAAACCTGAATTCTCCGGCAAAACCGCCCCGCCCTCGTCAGGAGCGGGAACAACCGGACATGAAAAACTTTCTGCTGCCTGCCACGCAGGCAACAACGGTCCTCCGCGGCGAGAACGCCACGAAACCTCAACGCGATACCCTGGATTGTTGCCCGGACCGGGCGGTGAACTAGAAGACTGGAGGAAGCGAAAGACCGCTTCCGAAAACACCCACTGAACGAACTGGAACAATTGTTTTTGTCATTGGCTTAATCCGCGTTCCAAGCGACCGTTTAACCATAATCCAACATCTCGGCGCGGATCAAGAAGAATTTGCGAAATGGAATCCCTGAAACGCTTGTGCGCGTCATTAAATGCGATTCACGGTGATGAAGATCCAACACTGCGAATGCGCACACGGCGCGCACGCCACATAGGAAAACAAAGGCATTTCTTGCGGCAGGAGAAATCTAGGCCCGCGCCACATCATGGTCAATGTGGCAATGCTGTAATTAATCCGTATACGGAGCAAACAGGGCTGTAAGGACGCAACGCATCGTGCGTTAAGGCGCACATCGTGCCGATGAATTGGACGACGCACACACGACCTGAAAAGCGAAACCCCCGCAGCACCGTCGGGCGCTGCGGGGGTTTTTTCAGTCTGTCAGGGGTGCAGCGCCCGGAAGGAGCCGGACCTGAGGCCCTCAGGCCTTCTTCGTCATGGACCGGACCCGGCGGGTCAGGCGCGAAACCTTGCGGGCCGCCGCGCGCTTGTGAAGCACGCGCTTGTTGGCGCCACGAACGAGCTCAGGCTCGGCCGCGCGCAGCGCCGCCGCGGCCGCATTGGCGTCGCCGCTGGCGATAGCTTCCTCGACATTGCGCACGAAGGTGCGAACACGGCTCTTGCGGGCGACGTTCACACCCTCGCGCCGCTTGGCTTTGCGCGCGGCTTTCGCGGCTGAACGGATATTCGCCATATGGATGATCTCCTGGAAAGGCATGCCCTGAGGCTCAGAGGGCGAAGCTTATAGACAGGGGGGCCGGACGCCGTCAACCGCGAAGAGTTGCCGCGCCCTTCAGCGGTGCTCGAACTTGGCTTTCCGCTTCTCGATGAAGGCCGCCATGCCCTCTTTCTGGTCTGCCGTGGCGAACATGGAATGGAAGACCCGCCGCTCGAACAGTACCCCCTCGGACAGGGTGGTCTCGTAGGAACGGTTAATGGTCTCCTTGGTCATCATGGCGATGGGCATGGACATCTCGGCGATTGTATCGGCCGCCTTCAATGCCTCCGTCAGGAGATCGGCCACCGGCACGACCCGGCTCACCAGGCCCGAACGTTCCGCTTCGGCCGCATCCATCATCCGCCCGGTCAGGCACATTTCCATGGCCTTCGACTTGCCGATGAAGCGCGTAAGCCGCTGTGTGCCGCCAATTCCCGGCATGACACCGAGCTTGATCTCCGGCTGGCCGAACTTCGCATTGTCCCCGGCGATGATGAAGTCGCACATCATGGCAAGCTCGCACCCCCCGCCCAGGGCAAACCCGGCCACGGCCGCGATCACCGGCTTGCGGCAGCGCGCCACGCGCTCGTGGTGCGTGGTGATGAAATCCTCGCCAAAGGCTTCCATGTAGGTCTTGGGCTGCATTTCCTTGATGTCGGCGCCGGCGGCAAAGGCCTTCTCCGAGCCCGTGATCACGATGCACCGGATCCCCGCGTCCCGCTCGGCCACGTCAAGCGCGCTGCTCAGTTCCTGCATCAGCTGGGTGTTGAGCGCATTCAGCGCCTGCGGCCTGTTGAGCGTGATCAGCCCGACCGCACCACGAACGTCATATTTGATGGTCTCATAGCTCATCCGCACACCCGTCCTGTTGACGTCGGCGGTTTAGCGCGTCCCCTCGAACCCGACAAGCCGAGGCCTGTCACATTTTCCCGTTCAGCGCTGGCACCCGCTGCAGAAGAACGTCGAACGTCCGGACTGCACGATCCGGCGCACCGGCGCACCGCAGCGCCGGCAAGCCTCGCCTTCCCGGTCATAGACATCGAAACGGTGCTGGAAATAGCCAAGCTCCCCGCTCGTATCCTTGAAGTCGCGCAAGGTCGATCCGCCCGCAAGGATCGCCTCTGCCAGGACAGCCTTGATGTCGGGAACAAGCCGCGCGGTGCGCGAAAGGCGCACGGTCGAAGCCTGCCGCCGCGGCGATATTCCCGCGCGAAACAGCGCCTCGCACACATAGATGTTGCCCAGTCCCGCAACCACCCGCTGGTCAAGAAGCGCCGCCTTGATGGGGGTTCGCTTGCCCTCGAGCCGGGCCGCCAGCAGGCCACCGTCAAACGCCTCCGAGAGCGGTTCCGGCCCGATCGCGCGCAAGAGCCGATGCATGGCGAGATCTGCTTCCGGCACAAGGTCCATGCTCCCGAAGCGGCGATGGTCCGTGTACACGATCCGCGCGCCGTCATCGGTCAGGAACTCGACATGGTCATGTTTTCCCGGCAGGGCGCCCGGATGCACGAATTGGCCGACCCCCTGCCCCTCGATCTGGAAGCGCCCGGACATGCCAAGGTGGATGAGAAGCACCTCCCCGTTGTCCAGATGGGCCAGAATGTATTTCGCCCGCCTGCTGAGCTGCAAAACGCGCCGGCCCGTTAACCGTCCGGCAAAGTTCTTGGGTAAAGGAAAGCGCAGGTCGTTCCGGCGCGCCAGCACGCGCGCGAGGACACGCCCCTCAAGGACAGGCGCAAGGCCGCGTCGAACCGTTTCAACTTCGGGCAATTCAGGCATGGGACGCAGTGTAGCGTGGCAGCGGCCTGAAAGAGAGACTAGAGTGTAGCGCAAAGCCATGAAAGACAGGGAACCAACCGCGAGTTTCGGATTCCGCGATGTGCCGGAGGCCGACAAGTCGCGCCTTGTCGGTGAGATCTTCACCTCCGTCGCCGGCCGCTACGACGTCATGAACGACCTGATGTCGATGGGCATCCATCGCATCTGGAAGGACGCCCTGATCGACTGGCTCGCCCCGACACCCACGATGCAGCTGCTCGATGTCGCAGGCGGTACCGGCGACATCGCCTTCCGCTTCCTTGACCGCCTTGGGGCCCGCGCCACCACGGCGCACGCAACGGTCTGCGACATCAACGAGGGCATGCTGGGCGTCGGCCGCCAGCGCACCCGCCAGCGCCACCTCGAGAGCCGGGTCAACTTTGCCTGTGGCGACGCCGAGCAGCTGCCAATGGCAGACGCAAGTTTTGACGCCTATACGATCGCCTTCGGCATTCGCAACGTGACCCATATCGATCGGGCCCTGAAGGAGGCCCGCCGTGTCCTCAGGCCCCGCGGGCATTTCCTCTGCCTCGAGTTCTCGAAGGTCGATGACCCGCTGCTGGGCCGCCTCTACGACCTCTGGTCGTTCAACGTGATCCCGGCGATCGGCCAGGCGGTCACAAATGACAGGGCCGCCTACGAATACCTGGTCGAGTCGATCCGCCGCTTCCCCTCGCGCGAGGATTTCGCCGCCATGATCGACGCGGCCGGCTTCAGGCGGACGAAATGGCGCGAACTGACGGCTGGCGTGGTGACGATCCATTCCGCCTGGGCGGATTGACATGCTGGGTATCTTCCAGAAAATCGTCCGCCTCACGCGGGGGGCGCGCGTCCTTGCGAAGCACGGCGTCCTTCCGCCGGCGGAATGGCTCCCGCTCACGCCGCCACCCGTGCGCTTGCTCGCGCGTTTCGTGCCGAGGGGTCGCGCCGCCGGCACGGGCCGCAGCGGTGAACGCCTCGCGCGCGCTTTCACGGAATTGGGCCCCTCCTACATCAAGGCAGGACAGTTCCTCGCGACCCGCCCCGACGTCATAGGCCCCGCCATCGCAATGGACCTGTCCGAACTGCAGGACCGCCTGCCCCCCTTCTCCCTGGATCAGGCCCGCGCCATCCTCGCAGCCGAGCTTGGCGAAGAAAAACGGGCCCGGCTGGGCAACCTCGGCGACGCCGTGGCCGCGGCCTCGATCGCCCAGGTCCACAAGGTCACCCTTGCGCCGCCATCAGGAACGGCCCCTCCCCGCAGCCTCGCCATCAAGATCCTGCGCCCCGATGTGGAAGCAGAGTTCGCACGCGACCTGTCCGCCTTCGCCTGGGCCGCCCGCCAGGTCGAGCGCCTCGGCAGCGAAGCTAGGCGCCTGAAGCCGCGCGCCTTCGTCGACACGCTGGCACGCTCTGTTGCCCTCGAGATGGATCTGCGCCTCGAAGCCGCAGCAGCGGATGAATTGCGCGCCAACTCAGCCCAGGACACTGACCTGCGCGTTCCGGCAGTCGACTGGGACTTCACCTCAAGGCGCGTGCTGGCAACCGAATGGATCGACGGCACACCCTTGCGAAACCGCGAGGCGCTTCTGGCGCAGGGCCATGATCTCAAGCGGTTGGCAACGAACCTGATACAGGCCTTCCTGCGCCACGCCTTGCGCGACGGCTTCTTTCACGCCGACATGCACCCGGGCAATCTCTTCGTCGACGCGTCCGGCAAGATCGTGGTCGTCGACTTTGGCATCATGGGACGCCTCGACACGCAGCTGCGCCGCTTCATGGCCGAGACCCTCGCGGGCTTCCTCGCCAGGGACTACCACCGCGTCGCCCGCATCCATCTCGAGATCGGCTTCGTGCCACCACACCACGCGGTCGAGGACTTCGCGCAGGCCCTGCGTGCCATCGGCGAGCCGATCTTCGGCCGCCCGGCCTCGAACATGTCGATGGCCCGCCTCCTCGGGCAGCTCTTCGAGGTCACCCGCCTCTTCGACATGCCCATGCAGCCCCAGCTCGTCATGCTCCAGAAGACCATGGTCGTGGTCGAGGGCGTCGCCCGCCAGCTTGATCCCGATCACTCGATCTGGGAGGCCGCCCGGCCCGTGATCGAGCGCTGGATGATCGACAGCATCGGCCCCGAGGCCCGCTTGCGGGACGCCTCGGCAGGCATCGCGTCCCTCGGTCGGGCGGTCGCCGCCCTGCCCGACGCACTGCAAAGGGTCGCCCGTATCGCCACGGAACTCCAGGAAGGTGGGATCCGCCTTCACCCCGACAGCGCGCGGGCCATCGGCGAAGCCCGCCCGCAGGCCCTTCAATGGGGCACGCCCGTGCCATGGATCGTGTTGCTGGCGCTTGTAATCGCCGCCTTCGCGATTATGTAGGTTTCGCGGGAATTCGAGTGGGATTAACCAATCCACACACAATTTTCACATTCGGGGTCGTGGAACAGCTATAGTCTTGTTGTTTCATCGTGAATAGGGACGAACGCAGTGCTCGCCGGCAAGCGCATACTGCTCATCATAGGCGGCGGCATCGCTGCCTATAAGAGCCTCGAGGTGATCCGCCTCCTCCGGCGGCAGGGCGCCGCCGTCCGTTGCATCCTGACCCAGGCAGGCAGCCGTTTCGTGACCCCCCTCTCGGTCGCCGGACTGTCCGGCGAACGCGTGTACGAGGACCTCTTCAGTCTCACCGACGAAGCCGAGATGGGACATATCCGCCTCTCCCGGGAGGCGGACCTGGTCGTCGTGGCACCTGCCACGGCGAACCTGATCGCCCGCATGGCGCAGGGGCGCGCCGATGACCTGGCCGCGACGGCCCTGCTGGCAACCGACAAGCCCGTCCTTCTCGCCCCCGCCATGAATGTCCGCATGTGGCACCACCCCGCCACGCAGGAAAACCTGGCCCGCGTGATCGCCCGCGGGACGCGAACCGTGGGCCCCGTGGAAGGAAGCATGGCGTGCGGAGAATACGGCATTGGCCGCCTCGCCGAGCCGCCTGACATTGTCGAGGCCGTGATCGCCGCCCTGACCTCAGGCAAGCCCCTCGCCGGACGCCGCGCACTCGTCACGGCAGGCCCCACGCTCGAGGCCATCGATCCCATCCGCTTCATCTCCAACCGCTCGTCCGGCAAGCAGGGCTATGCGATCGCCGCAGCGCTCGCCGAGGCCGGCGCAGCAACGACGCTGGTCAGCGGGCCGACATCCATCCCCGCGCCCGCCGGTGTCAACACCGTGCGTGTCGAAGCCGCGACGGACATGATGGCCGCCTGCAACAGCGCGCTGCCCGCCGACATCGCGGTCTTCACGGCAGCCGTGGCGGACTGGCGCGTCGACAGCACAAGCAGCGAAAAGATCAAGAAACAGGACGGTGCAGGCCCGCCCCAGCTCCATCTCGTCGAAAATCCCGACATCCTCAGGACCATCGCAACCCTGCCCAAGGGCAGGCCGTCACTGGTCATCGGATTTGCCGCAGAGACGCAGGACGTGATCGCGCACGCCCGCACCAAGCTGGCCCGCAAGGCCTGCGATTGGATCGTGGCAAACGACGTTGCGCCCGCGACCGGCGTACTCGGCGGCGACGAGAACACGGTCCACTTGGTCTGCGCAGCGGGCGAGGAGACCTGGCCAAAACTCGCCAAGCAGGAAGTAGCCCGCAGGCTCGTCGAACGCATGGTACGCCACTTCGGAAAGGGTGAACCATGACCAGGGACGCGCTCGTCATTCCCTGCATCCGCATGCCCGGGGCCGAGGGCGTTCATCCGCCCCTCCAGGCCACGCCGGGCGCCGCAGGCCACGACATTCATGCAGCCGAGGATGCCACGCTTGAGCCAGGCACCTTTCGCGCCATCGCCACGGGTTACGCCATCGCGATCCCCGACGGCTATGAGGGTCAGGTACGGCCGCGGTCGGGCCTCGCGGCACGCAATGGCGTCACCGTGCTCAACGCCCCCGGCACGATCGATGCGGACTACCGGGGCGAGGTGAAAGTCATCCTCGTCAACCACGGACACGAGCCTTTCACGCTGAAGCGCAATGACCGAATTGCCCAGCTTGTGATCGCTCCCGTAACGACTTCCGTATTCGAACCTGTTGCCCACCTGCCCGAGACACGGCGGGGCAGCGGCGGGTTCGGTTCAACCGGCATGCGCCCCAAGGACGAAAGGTAAGCTGATGCTACGTTTATCACGCAAGGCCATACTCGCGCTCGAGGCAGTGGTCGACATCGCATGCAACGCCAGGCCCGAGCCTGTGCAATCCAGGGAGATCATGCGCCGCCAGGGTGTCCCCGATCGCTACCTTGAGCAGGTCATGCAGGCTCTGGTGCGTCAAGGCGTGCTGAAGGGTGTGCGCGGGCCGCGGGGCGGCTATCGCCTTGCCAAGGAGCGCCGCCGCATCACTGCGGGTGAAATCGTACGGATTGTGGCCGAACTCGAAGTGGCGGACGAGCCCCCTCTCGCCGGTACCTCCGCCATCGGCGAGAAGATCGTCAGACCCGCCATCGAGCGGGTACATCTTGACCTGCTGCGCCAGCTTGACGCCATATCCATAGAGGATCTCTGCGTCGACGCTGAAAGGCAGGGCCTTGCCGAACCCGGAGCCCCGCGCGTCGACTTTGCGATCTGAAAACAAAGCCCTTGAAGGAACGACCTGAATGAGCAATGAGGCGCCTGGCCGCGGCCGGATCTACGACTCCATCGTCGACACGATCGGCAACACACCGCTCGTGCGCATCCACCGCGTCGCGAAAGAGGCCAACGCCCGGGCAGACATTCTGCTCAAGCTCGAGTTCTTCAACCCCCTGGCAAGCG
The DNA here is from genome assembly GCA_036840015.1 of Micropepsaceae bacterium. Lineage (GTDB taxonomy): Bacteria > Pseudomonadota > Alphaproteobacteria > Micropepsales > Micropepsaceae > SZUA-430. Next base: position 24,582 of record DAISVV010000001.1, on the reverse strand, counting down.
TCAAGGACCGCATCGGCGTCTCGATGATCGATGACCTCGAGCGTGCCGGCCGCATCAGGCCCGGCACCACCCTGATTGAACCGACCTCCGGCAACACGGGTATTGCCCTCGCCTTCGTGGCCGCCGCCAAGGGCTATCCGCTCATCCTCGTCATGCCCGAGTCCATGTCGATGGAACGGCGCAAGATGCTGCTCCTGCTCGGTGCACGCCTCGAACTGACCCCCGCAGCCCAGGGCATGCGTGGCGCCGTCGCCCGCGCCCAGGAACTCGCCCGCGAAATACCGAACGCCATCATCCCGCAGCAATTCGAGAACCCGGCCAATCCCGACATCCACGTGCGCACCACGGCGCAGGAGATCTGGAACGACACGCAGGGCAAGGTCGACGTCGTCATTTCGGGCGTGGGCACGGGCGGCACGATCACGGGCGTAGGTCGCGCCCTGAAGAAGCTGAAGCCTTCCATCAGGATGGTAGCCGTTGAACCCGAGGACAGCGCCGTCCTGTCCGGACGCCAGCCGGGACCGCACAAGATACAGGGCATCGGCGCCGGCTTCGTGCCGGGCATCCTCGACCGCGAGATCATCGACGAGATCGTCACCATCGGAAACGAGACCGCGTTTGCCACCGCCCGCCGGGTGGCGCGGCTCGAGGGCATCCCCGTCGGCATCTCGTCAGGCGCAGCCGTCGCCGCGGCGCTGGAACTGGCGCAGCGCTCCGACATGGTCGGCAAGACGATCGTGACGATCATCCCGTCTTTTGCCGAGCGCTATCTCTCGACGGCACTCTTCGACGGTCTCTGAACCGGGCGGGGCTCACCGGCCGGCTTCAGTTGAAGCTTTCCTCGGGCTCGACGCCCCACAGGTGGCTGCGCTCGACGTAACCCTCGTAGCCGCGCGACGAGATCACACACCAGGTTCCGGCGCAGGAAACGACCTTGGCCACAAGGCCCGGTGCCGCATAGGCAATGGTGCGTGCATCAGCATGTGGCGCGACCAGCAATGGCTGGTTGACCCTGCCCGTAACCATGACATTGCGTCGGCCATCCAGCATCGCGGCCTTGACCCAGCCCTTCGTGCCGTTCAAGTCCTCGATCTTGCGCCAGTTGTAGTACTCTTCGATGATCCTGACCGGCGTGCCGGCCTTCACATACGTCCAGAGGATCGGATGCTCGAGCCCGGGCATGTGGCGGACATTGACCCGATTGGCCTTGATGGTGACCCAGCGCGGTACCGGACGCCCGGTCGCCACGATCGGCGGTGGCACCTTGGTCGCCGGTGTTGGCGACAGGGCAGCCTGCACCTGAGGCTCTGTACCGCCACCCGCCGAAGCAACCGCATCGGTCGAAACAAACCCCGTTTGACCGGCTAGCACGGCCAGTAACACCATCAGGACCCGTCGCAAAGTTACCCTCGTACCCGGTCGGCTGTTGACCGCCGTCTCTTATGGTTGAGCTGCCGTTTTGATGAGCAATATCAGGGTCAAGCCGCTTAATTTTGGGTTATCGACTGAAGGAATGTTCCGGGTCATTTTTGTCTATGAACAGCCCTGTTCCCCTGCTAGAGAGAAACGGTCACCCCGTATTGAATCCGATCCATGCCCAACAAGAAACCGCTGGTCATCGTAACGCGCAGGCTGCCGGACGCCATCGAGACCCGGATGCGGGAACTCTTTGACGCCAAGCTGAATGTCGATGACGTGGCCATGACGCGCGAACAGCTGATCGACGCCGTCCAGCGGGCCGACGTGATTGTGCCGACCGTGACCGACCGCCTCGATGCGCGCATCCTCTCGCGCGCCGGCGAACGCTTGCGCCTGATCGCCAATTTTGGTGCCGGCGTTGACAACATCGATCTTGAGACGGCACGCGCGCGCGGCATCACGGTGACGAACACGCCCGGCGTCCTGACAGAGGATACCGCCGACATCACCATGGCCCTGATCCTCGCCGTACCCCGCCGCATCGTCGAGGGCTCCTCGATCATATCGCGGGGCGAGTTCAAGGGCTGGTCGCCGACCTGGATGCTTGGACAGCGCCTGACGGGCAAGCGCCTGGGCATCATTGGCATGGGCCGTATCGGCCAGGCAGTGGCGCGCCGGGCCAAGGCCTTTGGCCTGCAGATCCACTACCACAACCGCAAGGCCGTCGCGAAGCCGATCGAGGAGGAACTCGAGGCCACCTATTGGGACAGCCTCGACCAGATGCTGGCCCGGATGGACATCGTCTCCGTCAACTGCCCGCACACGCCGGCAACCTACCACCTGCTCTCGGCGCGCCGCCTCAAGCTGATGAAGCCGTCTGCCTTCATCGTGAATACGGCCCGTGGCGAGGTGATCGACGAGAACGCACTCGCCCGCATGCTCGAGGGCAACGAGATCGCCGGCGCAGGCCTTGACGTGTTCGAGCATGAACCCGCGGTCAACCCGAAGCTTCTCAAGCTGCGCAACGTCGTGCTTCTGCCGCACATGGGATCGGCAACCCTTGAGGGCCGCATCGACATGGGCGAGAAGGTCATCATCAACATCAAGACCTTCGCCGACGGTCACAAGCCGCCTGATCGCGTGCTTGCGGCGATGTTGTGAGCCCCCGCCCTCTTCTGCGCGTGAACCCGAAGCAGGCTGGCCGCTTGAGGGCTGGCGTACCCTGGGTCTATTCGAACGAAGTGGTCATGGACCGCGCGACCAGGACGCTGAAGCCCGGCACGCTCGTGGACGTCGGCGGCGAACGGGACGGCCGCTTCGGCACCGCCACCTTCAACCCGCACAGCCTCATCGCCGCACGCATCCTCACGCCGACGCCATCAGCCGAGATCGACACCCGCTTCTTCGCCGACCGCTTCAGGGCGGCCGCCGGCCTGCGGGACCGCCTGCTGCCAAGCCCCTTCTACCGCCTTGTTCACGCCGAGGCTGACGGTTGCCCCGGCCTCGTCATCGACCGTTTCGCGGATGTGTTCGTCGTCCAGTCGGGAACCGCTGGCATGGATGGCCTCGAACCCCTGTGGTTCGAAGCCCTCGAAGAGGTCTTCTCGCCCCGCGCCATCTTCATCAAGAACGATGCACCGGCGCGCGCCCATGAGGGCCTCGCCGACGATGTTCGCTGCGCCCACGGTGACCCGGGCACCCTCGCAACGGTCGAGGAAGGCGGCATCGTGCACCGCTTCGCGCCAATCGCCGCCCAGAAGACCGGCTGGTACTTCGATCAGCGCGACAACCGAGCCTTCCTGGTGCATCTCGCGAAAGGCCAACGCCTGCTGGATGCCTTCAGCTACACCGGCGCGCTCGCACTGGCCGCATTGAAGCAAGGTGCAGCCAGCGCCCTGATGCTCGATTCCTCAGCGACCGCGCTCGACCAGGCGCTGACCACCGCACGCGAGAATGGCATTGAGCGCGGCATTGAGGCTCGGCGCTGTGATGCCATGCTCGAACTCGAGGCGATGGGACAGCGCGGCGACCGCTTCGACATCGTCTCCTGCGACCCGCCCCCGTTCGTGCGCGCGCGCAAGGATCTCGAGGCGGGAGCCCGCGGCTATCGCAAGCTTGCCCGCCTCTGCACGCAACTCGTCTCGCCGGGCGGTTTCCTCTGCATCGCCTCCTGCAGCCACGCGATTTCGGCTGAGCGCTTCCAGGAAGAATGTGCAATCGGCATCCATCGCACCGGCAGGCAGACACGCATCATTCGCGCCAGCGGCGCAGGTCCAGATCATCCGGTGCATCCCATGCTGCCGGAGACGGCCTACCTGAAGTCTTTGGTCTACCAGCTGGACTGACGCGTCATGCTGCGCAAGGTCATCATGATCGCCCTTGTCTCACTGTTCCCGGCATGCACCTCGCTGGGACTGCAGGACGACATGGGACTGTCACCCCCCGCGCCAGCGCCCGGCCCCGCCGTCACGGAAGGCATTGACACCTATATGCACCAGCGCATGCGGGTCGAAAGCGTCGGCTTCCGTCTCAGGCAGGCCGCAGCACCGACCTGCGCCCGGCAAGGCGCGACGCGAAATGACATCGGCATCGTCGTGTGGTCGCTGGCGAATTTCCCGAACCCCGACGACCGCGCAAGGCTGCAGCGCATCTTCAGCCTGACGCAAGCAGTCACCGTGGCGCTCGCCGTCGAAGATGGTCCCGCCCGCAAGGCCGGGATCAGGCCCGGCCAGGTCATCACCCATGTCGACGGTGTCGGTTTGCCGACAGGCCAAGGCGCGACCGCGCGCTTCATAAGCCTGTCGAACGAAGCAGCCGGACGCGGCAGCGTGACCCTCCGGCTGGCCGGCGGCCAGGAACGCACCATCAGGCCGACGCCGGTCTGCGCAAGCCCGGTCCTGCTCGTCCGCAGCGAGGACCTGAACGCCGCAACCGATGGCAACGCGCTGGCCATCACAACGGGTCTCTACGGCCTTCTGCGTTCGGATGACGAGATCGCCGTCATCCTCGGTCACGAGCTCGCCCACATTCTGCTCGGCCACACGAAGGCGGGACCGGCCGAAGATCCCGCCCGAGAGATCGACGCCGACCGCACCGGCCTCGAGCTCGCAGCCAGCGCAGGCTTCGACATCGACGCTGCCCCCGCACTATGGAAGAGGCTGAACACCCTGCAGCTGGCCGCAGGCCTGTCCGCCACCCATCCCACGGGCCCCGCACGCGAGGCCGCCATCCGCAAGGCTGTCGAAGAGATACGCCGCAGCCGCCCCTGACGGCGAGACCGCCCGGCTAACCTTCGATGAAGCCGCCGACCTGCCGGTTCCAGAGCTGCGCATAGGGCCCGTTGCGCGCCAGGAGCTCGGCATGACTGCCCGACTCCACGATGCGCCCGGCCTCGAGATACACGATGCGGTCCATGCCCACGATCGTCGACAGCCGGTGGGCAATGGCAATCACGGTGCGCCCCTTCATCAGCTCGAACAGCGCTTCCTGGATCAGGTGCTCGCTCTCGGAATCCAGCGATGACGTCGCCTCGTCCAGCACAAGAATGCGCGCATCCTTGATGAGCGCCCGCGCGATGGCCACGCGCTGGCGTTCGCCACCCGAGAGCTTGATCCCCTGCTCACCCACGATCGTGTCATAGCCGGCTTCCCGACCGGTGATGAAGTCATGGGCATGGGCATCCTTCGCCGCCGCAACCACGAGCTGCTCTTCCGCGTCAGGCCGCGAATAGCGGATATTGTCGCGCACGGGCCGGTGGAATACGCCCGGCATCTGCTGCACCTCGGCAATCGCCTCATTGACGGAATCCCACGTCACCGCCGACACATCCTGCCCGTCGATGAGCACCCGTCCCGACTGCGGCTCGAATTGACGCCGCATCAGCTTGACCAGTGTCGACTTGCCGGCACCCGACTTGCCGACCAGCCCCACCCGCTCGCCCGCATTGATCTTCAGCGTCAATCCCTCGAACACCGGATGCCCGTCAGCATGCGCAAAGGTGATGTTGTCGAACAGGATCTCGCCGCGGGAAACCGCAAGCGGCTTGGCGCCGGGCCGGTCGACGATCTCGTGGGGCTGCGTCACCAGCGCAAGTGCCTCGGAGAGCGTCCCCAGCTGCTCGAAGAAATCGAGCATCCGGTACGAGAGCTCCTGTACCGAGCTGGCGATCATCGACCCGAGGAAGAAGATCATGGTGAAGCCGCCGATGGTGATGGTGCCGGCAAGCGCATCATTCACCGAAATGATGATGAGCCCCGCCAGCAGCACAAGCATGGCCGTCGACATGAACAGCCGCATGACGATGAGGAACCAGCGCAGCGACTGGGACGCATTCATCTCGTCGGCCAGGAACCGGGACAGGAACTGCCGTTCATGCGCGGCCCGGGCAAAGGCCCGGACAAGGTCGGCGTTCGAGATCGCATCGATCAGCTTGCCGGTCGATGTCGAAACCTCGTCCGAAAACGACATGGAAAGCTCGACGCACCGGCGGGCAAGGAACATGACCATGACAAGATAGACCGCAGCCCAACCGAACAGCAGCACGGCATAGGTCGCGCTTTGCATCGCAAGCAGCACGCCGCCGACGCCCAGAAGCACGACGATGCGGACGCACTCGAACGCGACGATGTTCAGCAGCGACACGGTGGCCTGCCCGGCCTGCTTGACCTTCTGGCCCAGCTTGCCGGCAAAGTTCTCCTGGAAATAGCGCGGACTGTGTCCCAGCAGATAGGCAAACAGGTACTTCTGCGCGAGCGCCCGCATGCGCGGGCTCATGTAGATGTCGATTGCCTCTGCAGACCGGAAGACAACAGCCGGCGCATACCAGACGAACGCAAACAGCAGCACATAGGGCGCAACCCCGCCCCAGTCACCGCTGCCCGAGCGGACGGCCTCGGTCAGCGCATTGATCATCCGTCCGAGCACATAGGGGTTCATGGCCTGGATCGCGGTCGCAAGCGCGACCGCGAGCACGAAGCCAGCGACATGCAGCCGGTAATGGCGCGCAACAAGGAACAGCAGGAACGCGAAGGGCGAGCCGGGAACCCGCTCAGAGCCCCTCACCTCGCCAAGCGGCTCCTCCGGCGGCTCGCGCGTGAGCAGCCACGCTGCAAAGCGGCGCGCGTGGCGTCTTCCATGACGCGTTTCAGGCATCTCCCGGACCCGGCTGGTGACAAAGGGGGCCGAGGAATATCGCCTCCCGGCACAAAAGGCGAGAACCCTGAAACGGCACGCCGCACGCCTGCGACAGGGCCAAGGGCTTAACCCGGCCCGCAGAGCCGGCAGGCAGGATCCGGGGGCAGCTTCACCGTACGCACGGTGCCGCCAAGGCCGTCATAGAGCAGCAGGCGCCCGGCCAGCGTCTCCCCGATACCCAGGATCTCCTTGAGCGCTTCGAGCGCCTGCATCGACCCGAGCACGCCGGTCAGGGCACCGAGGATGCCGGCCTCCGTGCATGTTGCAGCGCCCTCGGGGGCCTCCGGCACGAGGCAGCGATAGCAGGGATAAACGCGCTCGCCTTGCGGGCGCACATGCGCCTTGTAGACCGCAAGCTGCCCGTCGAACTGCCCGACTGCCGCCGAGACGAGCGTGCGCCCCACGCGATAGCAGGTATCATTGACCAGCAGGCGCGTGGCGAAATTGTCCGACCCGTCCAGCACAAGGTCATGGGCGCGCACCAGCGCCTCGGCATTCTCGGGCGAGAAGCGCGTGGCATGCATTTCCACGCGCACATGCGGATTGATCGCAAGCGCCCGCTCGGCCGCGCTCTCTGTCTTGAGCCTCCCGACATCCTGCGTGCGGTGGGCGATCTGGCGCTGCAGGTTCGACAGCGAAACCCTGTCATGGTCGACCACACCGATCGTGCCGACACCCGCCGCGGCCAGGTAGAGGATCGCAGGGCTCCCAAGCCCGCCAGCGCCGATGACGAGCACGCAGGCCTGCGACAGGCGCGCTTGCCCCGCCCCGCCAACCTCGCGCAGGATCAGATGGCGCGCGTAACGCTCGACTTCCTCGTCTGAAAGGCTCATGGCGCCACTATAGCAGGACGCCTGTCCCCGGCATCAGGCAAAGTCACCCGCAAGTTCCTGCCGGGTCGCACCCTGCAGCACCGCAATGTGCCCATAGTTGGAATGGGTGAACCCAAGCAGCACCGGCACGCCCGGGTCGCGGAACCGCGAAATCTGCGCCGGCGTCAGGGTGAACCGGATGAAATGCACCGACGAAGTCTTTCCATCCGGCGTCGTTCGTTCGGTCTCCTGTTCGAATCCCGCCTTGAGGCGCTCCCCGCCAATGTCGAGGAAGATGGTCTCTTCGACATGCGTGAGCTGGCGCAGGATGACCGCGCGCTGTCGCTCATCCTCGATCTCGAACATGACCGTCGCAACTAGCTCGTTGCCCTGCGGGATGAGGGGATTATAGGCCCTCAGTTCGTCGTCAACCTGCTCCGCGCCACCCTTCTCGATGTAGAGCATCTCCTGGACCTGCTGCAGCATGGTCTCGAAACACTCGAAGTAGAACGTGGCATGCGGACCGACCTCGACCCGGCGCAGCTTCTTGCGCGGCAGGATCGCCTTGCGGCGCTCGGCACGTTGAGCCGAATAGGCCGTCGTGTCGATGATGTCGTCGCGTGTGATCTTCCTGAGCTTCTGCGGCATCTGACTACTCCACCAGTCCGTAGGCTTTCGCCATGAGTTCGATCGGATGCGCGGTGTCCGAGACGACCCTGCTCTCGTCCTGCGCCCGCATGATCTGCTTCAGGTGCTTGGCCGCCAGCGGGCAATCAGACACGACATGCGCATGCCCCTGTCCCGCCGCCGTGCGTGCCGCCGGTCGTCCGACTTTCACCGCAAGGTCATGGGTCGGCTTGAGCACTCCGAAAGTGCCACCATGCCCGGAACAGCGTTCGATGACGTCCACCTTGGTCTGGGGCAGGAGCCTGAGCATCTCTGCCGCTTTCGGCCCCATGTTCTGCGCGCGCGCGTGGCACGCGAGGTGCACGCTCACGCCGCCATCGACCGGTTTAGCACCTGGCGGCAGGCCATCCTTCTTCGCAATGTCGACCACGTATTCGTCGATGTCGAACGTGGCCTTGGCAAGGCGCGCCACATTCTCGTTCTTGGGCACGATGAGCGGCCACTCGAACTTGAACATCAGCCCGCAGCTCGCCGTCAGCGTGATGATGTCATAGCCCTTGTCGATATAGGGCACGAGCGCCGCGGAAACCTTCTCTGCCTGCCCGGCCACGCGCTCGAGGTTGGCTTGCTCGAGGAACGGCATGCCGCAGCAGCCCGGATACTCGACGATGGCCTCGACCCCCAGGTGGTTGAGCAGCTTGCGCGCCGCCATGCCGGTGATGGGCCTGTTGTAGTTCACGAAGCATGTCGCAAACAGCAGCGCCTTGCGCTTGCCGAAAGCGGGCGCGGCCTCATTTGCAAACCCCGGATCGCCACGATCCTGCATGACAAACGTGCGGGTATTGAACTTGGGCAGCTCGGCCCGGGCATCAATGCCCGCCACGCTCTCGGCAAGCTTGCGCGTGGTCTTGTTCTGGACATCCGAGCCCCAGTTCGCGATCGGCGCGACCACCGCCGCCACCGTGCCATTGCGGTCCATCTCGGCAAGCTGTCGGGCCACGAAATGTGTCTTGCCCTTGGCGGCCTCTGCAGCGCGATAGCGCAGCATCAGGTGCGGGAAATCCAGGTTGAACTCATGCGGCGGCACATAGGGACACTTCGTCATGAAGCACATGTCACACAGCGTGCAGGCATCGACCACCTGTCCGAAATCCTCGGACTTCACGCCGTCCATTTCTTCCGTCGGCGAATTGTCGACGAGGTCGAACAGCCGGGGAAACGAATCACACAGGTTGAAACAGCGCCGGCAGCCATGGCAGATGTCGAAGACGCGCCGCATCTCCTCATCGAGCTTTTTCTCGTCGAGGAAATCGGGCTCCTCCCAGTTCAGCGGATGCCGCACCGGAGCCTGCAGGCTGCCTTCACGCATGGGTCAAGTACCTCTGGACGACGAGAGGCTGCGGCCCGGAAGCACGCACGATCCGCAAGCCTGGGGGAAGGGAAAACTGGGACGCCGGCAGGCAACGCGGCCCGCCGGCGTGAAGAACGCGGTGATCAGCCCAGGTTGTCGAGCGCCTTCTGGAAACGCCCGGCATGGCTCTTTTCAGCCTTGGCCAGCGTCTCGAACCAGTCGGCGATCTCGTCGAAGCCTTCCTCGCGCGCGGTCTTCGCCATGCCCGGGTACATGTCGGTGTACTCGTGCGTTTCACCGGCGATGGAAGCCTTGAGGTTGTCCGACGTGGAACCGATCTTCAGGCCCGTCGCCGGGTCACCCACGGCTTCCAGAAACTCCAGCTGGCCATGCGCATGGCCCGTCTCGCCTTCAGCCGTCGAACGGAAGACGGCGGCAACGTCATTGTAGCCTTCGACGTCGGCCTTCTGCGCGAAATAGAGATAGCGGCGGTTGGCCTGGCTTTCGCCGGCGAAGGCCGCCTTGAGGTTTTCGAGTGTCTTCGATGCTGCAAGTTTCGTCATGGTTCCTCTCTCCTTCCAGTCAAACGAAAAAGGCGATCGTCCAGATGGTTAAAACTACTCGCCTTCGCCACGAAGTCAATAAGTTGGAATTATTCTAATTTCATGAACGCGACTTGAGCCGCACCACGATGTCCACGCGCTCGATCTCCTTGCCCGAAGGCGCCTTCGGCAAACCCTCGATGCGCACATCGCTGCCCGGGATGTCGATCAGGACGCCGTCATCCTCGACGTAGAAGTGATGATGCTCGCCCGTGTTGGTATCGAAGTGGATCTTGTCGCCGTCGACAATGACCTGCCGCAAGAGGCCAGCCTGCGTGAACTGGTGCAGCGTGTTGTACACCGTGGCAAGCGATAGCCTCGCCCCGGCCTGCAGGGCCTCGTCATGGAGATCCTCGGCGGTGACGTGCCGGTCGCTGCCCGAAAACAGGAGCCGCGCAAGCGCCAGGCGCTGCTGTGTAGGTCGCAGCTGCGCCGCGCGCAGCCTCGCCACGAAGTCCGCCCGGTGCCGCTGGCCATGTCGGGCATTTTCGGCTGCTGGCTTCGATCCTGTGGAACGCATGCCTGACAAACTCTTCCCCTGCCGTCCGAGGTTGAAACACCGAGAGCCAGCCCGTAGAGTTCCCCGGCGAAAGGGGACCCGTCTCAGGTTCCGGCCCACCCAGTTTTGAATAGCTCAAAACAGTGCCTTTTGGAATTTGGATGGTTAACGCAGAAAGTCAAGACCGCGTCGGCGCACGAAAGGGCTGAAGGATCCAGATGGAAGCGACAGAAACAAATCCGGCCAAGGCATTCTCCAGCTTCGGACGGGACGCCCTGCTCAAGTGCGGCCACGGCACGCTTTTCGGCCCCGGCTTCCCGCGCCTGCCATTGCCGCCCATGCTGATGTTCGATCGCATCACCGAGATCACCGAGAAGGGCGGCGCAAACGACAAGGGCCACATCAAGGCCGAGTTCGACATCTCACCCGACCACTGGTTCTTCAAGTGCCACTTCGAGTCCGATCCCGTCATGCCGGGGTGCCTCGGTCTCGACGCCCTCTGGCAGCTGGTCGGATTCTATCTCGGCTGGTCCGGCGGCAAGGGCAAGGGCCGCGCACTTGGCGTCGGCGAGGTCAAGTTCACCGGCATGGTCCTGCCCACAGCAAAGCTCGTGACCTACGCGATCGACTTCCGCCGCGTCATGAAGGGCAGGCTCGTGATGGGCATCGCCGACGGCATCATGATGGTCGATGGCAAGACGATCTACGAGGCCAAGGATCTGCGCGTCGGCGTTTTCCAGGACGATGCCGTACCCGCCTGACACCTCCCCGCAGGTACCGTCAGGCAACAATGAAGGGACACGACTGACATGAGACGCGTCGCTGTGACTGGCATGGGCATCGTCTGCTCGATCGGCAACACCACGCAGGAGGTGCTCGCCTCCCTTCGCGAGGCCCGGTCGGGCATCGTCGCGGCCGAGGACTATCAAAAGATGGGCTTCCGCAGCCAGGTGCATGGCAGCCTGAAGGTTGATCTCGATACCGCCGTCGATCGCCGCGCCCGCCGCTTCATGGGCGATGGCGCCGCCTATGCCTGGATGGCCATGAACCAGGCCATTGCCGACGCAGGCCTCGAACCCCACCACGTCTCGAACGAGAGAACCGGCCTGATTGTCGGATCCGGTGGCCCCTCCACCAAGGCCATCGTGGCAGCCGCCGACACGGCGCGCAGCGAACCCGGCAAGGGCCCCAAGAAGGTGGGCCCCTTTGCAGTCCCCAAGGCCATGTCATCGACCTGCTCGGCCAACCTGTCGACCTGGTTCAAGACCAAGGGCGTGAACTACTCCATCTCTTCAGCCTGCTCCACCTCGGCCAACTGCATCGGCAATGCCTACGAGATGATCCAGTGGGGCAAGCAGGACATCATGTTTGCCGGCGGCGGCGAGGAGCTCGATTGGACCCTCTCCGTGCTCTTTGACGCGATGGGCGCCATGTCCTCGAAGTACAACGGCACGCCGGCCACCGCGAGCCGCGCCTACGACAGGAACCGCGACGGCTTCGTGATCTCGGGCGGTGGTGGCATCCTCGTCCTCGAGGAATGGAACCACGCCAGGGCGCGCGGCGCGAAGATCTACGCCGAGATCGTTGGCTACGGCGCCACCGCCGACGGCGCCGACATGGTCGCCCCGTCGGGCGAAGGCGCCGTGCGCTGCATGCGCATGGCCATCCAGAACGTGAAGGCCCCCATCGACTACATCAATCCGCACGCAACCTCGACGCCCGTTGGCGACATTCCCGAGATCAAGGCCATCCACGAAGTCTTCGGCAAGACCACCCCGCCGATCAGCGCCACGAAGTCCCTCACGGGCCACAGCCAGGGCGCCGCCGGCGTACACGAGGCGATCTATTCGCTCCTGATGCTGCACAACGACTTCATCTGCGAAAGCGCCAACATCGAGGAGATCGATCCCGAAGTGGCCAGCGCCAACATCATCCGCCGCCGCATCGACAACGCAGGACTCACGACCGTGATGTCGAATTCGTTCGGCTTCGGCGGCACGAACGCAACCCTCGTCTTCCAGAAACCGAACTGACAGCCATGACCCTCAAGACCAACCTCATGGCCGGCAAGCGCGGCCTGATCATGGGCGTTGCCAACGACCACTCGATTGCCTGGGGCATTGCAAAGACCCTGCACGAGCACGGTGCCGAGCTCGCCTTTACCTATCAGGGCGAGGCCTTCGGAAAGCGTGTAAGGCCGCTGGTCGAAACAGTCGGCGCGAAGATCATCCTCGAGGCGGACGTTGAAAACGACCAGTCCCTCGACAACGTGTTTGCGACGCTTGGGCGCGAATGGGGCAGCATCGACTTCGTGGTCCATGCCATCGCCTTCTCGGATCGAAACGAACTGAAGGGCCGCTACGTCGACACGACGCGCGGAAACTTCCGCCGGTCCCTGGAAATCTCCTGCTTCTCGTTCACTGACATCGCGCGCAGGGCGGCCCCTCTCATGACGGCCGGTGGCTCGCTCATTACCCTCAGCTATGCCGGCTCGCAGCGCGTCATGCCGAGCTACAACATCATGGGCGTGGCCAAGGCCGCGCTCGAGGCGTCGGTACGCTACCTCGCCGCCGACCTCGGACCGCAAGGCATTCGCGTCAACGCGCTCTCGCCGGGCCCCATGCGCACGCTCGCAGGCGCAGCCGTCGGGGATGCACGCAACGTCTTCAAGTGGTACAAGCAGTACTCGCCCCTGCGAAAGACGGTAGAGCTCCAGCACGTTGGCGGCGCCGCGCTCTACTTCCTGAGCGACCTGTCGGCTGGGGTCACCGGCGAGATCCACTACATAGACGCAGGCTTCAACGTCACCGGCATGCCCGGCGCACCCGAGATCAAGGCCCTGTTCGCAGGCGACCAGGGCGAGTAACTCCAGCCCCTTCGTCATGGCCAATCTTGACCCGGCCAAACGTCATGGCCGGGCTTGACCCGGCCACCCAGCACAAATCCTCAACCCCGGCCCGCGAGAACTGCCTCCAGCGCCTTCATGTCTCCAAAGACCCGCGCCGCCCCAACCTCGCTCAGCGCCCGGCCCTGCTCGGGATGACAGTGCGGACCACCCGTGAAGCCCCACACGGTCATGCCCGCAGCAATGCCGGCCTTCACGCCGTTGACGCTGTCTTCAATCACGATGCACCGTGCCCCGGGTACGCCCAGTCGCCCGGCGGCCAGGAGGAACAGGTCCGGCGCAGGCTTTCCGTGCGCAACATCGTCGCCGGAAAAAACCTGGCCGTCGAACACATCCCAGAGACCCAGCGCCCTGACCTTGCCGTGCAGCTCCCGCTTCGGGCTGGATGACGCAATCGCCTTCGCTCCCTGGAATGCACGGGCAGCGTCGAAGGCACCCGCAATGGGCCGGATATCGGACAGAATCCGCCGCGTGATCTCGGCGCTCAGCTGGTCGATGAACCCCGGCGGCAGGGGCGCGCCCCGCTGGGCCAAATGCAACTCGTTCAGCGCCTCGCCCCAGCTCCTGACAGTCAGCCCCTGGAAACGGACTCGGTACTCGCGGCTGTCAGCAAAAAGCCCGATGCGCTTGAGCGCATCGAGCTCGACTTCATGTGCAATGGTTTCAGAGTCGATGAGGACGCCGTCACAATCAAAGATGACGGCGTCCATCATGGCATCATCCTTCGCTCTTCTCGCCAGCCTCCGGCGCGATTTCCTTGCCGGTCTGCTGGTCGACAACCTTCATCGACAGGCGCACCTTGCCGCGATCGTCAAACCCGAGCAGCTTCACGAACACCTTGTCGCCTTCCTTGACGACATCGCTGGTCTTCGCAACCTTCTGCTTGGCCAGGTGTGAAATGTGCACGAGGCCGTCACGCGCGCCGAAGAAATTCACGAACGCGCCGAAGTCCATGATCTTGACGACCTTGCCTTCGTAGATCTCGCCCACTTCGGGTTCGGCCACGATCGACTTGATCCACTTGAGTGCTGCACGGATCGACTCGCCATTCGCCGAGGCGACCTTGACCGTGCCGTCGTCGGAAATGTCGATCTTCGCACCCGTCTTCTCGACGATCTCGCGGATGACCTTGCCGCCCGAACCGATCACTTCGCGGATCTTGTCAGTCGGAATGTTGATCACCTCGATGCGCGGCGCATGCTCACCCAGTTCGGCGCGCGCGCCGGTAATCGCCTTGGACATCTCGCCAAGGATGTGCAGCCGCCCGTCCTTCGCCTGGCCGAGCGCGACCTTCATGATCTCCTCGGTGATGCCTGTGATCTTGATGTCCATCTGCAGCGCAGTGACGCCGTTCGCCGACCCGGCAACCTTGAAGTCCATGTCACCCAGGTGATCTTCGTCACCCAGGATGTCGGACAGGACGGCAAAACGGGTACCTTCCTTGATGAGGCCCATCGCGATGCCCGCGCAGGGAGACTTGAGCGGAACGCCCGCATCCATCATCGACAGCGACGTGCCGCAGACAGTGGCCATCGACGACGAGCCGTTCGACTCGGTGATCTCCGACACGGCACGGATCGTGTAGGGGAAGCTTTCCTTGGCCGGAAGCAGCGGGTTGATGGCCCGCCACGCAAGCTTGCCATGGCCGATCTCGCGACGGCCCGGGCTGCCCATGCGGCCGGTCTCACCCACCGAGTACGGAGGGAAATTGTAGTGCAGCATGAAGTGCTGCTTGAACGTGCCCTCGAGCGAGTCGACATACTGCTCGTCCTCGCCGGTACCCAGCGTGGTGACGACCAGCGCCTGCGTTTCACCGCGGGTGAACAGCGACGAGCCATGCGTGCGGGGCAGCACGCCCACCTCCGAGACGATCGGGCGGACCGTCTTGGTGTCGCGGCCATCGATGCGCCGGCCCGTGTCCAGGATGTCGTTGCGGACGATGGCAGCTTCCAGTTCCTTGAACTGGCCGCTGACCGTAAGCGCCGAATCCGGCTTTCCCTCGCCCGTGAACTCGGCCATGACGCGCTTCTTGACCGCATCGATCTTCGAGTGCCGCACCTGCTTCTGCCGCTCGCCATAGGCCGCCCGCAGGTCAGCCTCGGCAAAGGCCTTGATCTTCGCATAGAGCGCGCTGTGGTCCGGCGGCGTGAAATCGCGCGGATCCTTCGCAGCCTTCTCGGCAAGCCGGATGATCCCGTTGATCACGGCCTGGAACGCGCGGTGCCCGAACATGCCCGCGCCCAACATGATGTCTTCCGAAAGCTCCTTGGCCTCGGATTCAACCATCAGCACGGCGTCGCTGGTACCCGCGACGACGAGGTCAAGCACCGACTCCGGCATCTTGTCGATCGGGGTGTTCAGCACATACTCGCCATTGATGTAGCCCACGCGCGCCGCGCCCACCGGTCCCTGGAAGGGAACGCCCGAGAGCGTCAGCGCCGCCGAGACGGCCACCATGGCAAGGATGTCGGGATCGTTCTCGAGGTCGTGGCTGAGAACCGTCACGATGACCTGCGTGTCGCAGCGATAGCCATCGACGAACAAGGGGCGGATGGGACGGTCGATCAGGCGCGAGATCAGCGTCTCGCGCTCGGTGGGGCGTCCTTCGCGCTTGAAATAGCCGCCCGGAATGCGGCCGGCCGCGAAGGCCTTTTCCTGGTAATTCACGGTCAAGGGCAGGAAGTCGATGCCTTCCTTGGGTGACTTGGACGAGACCACGGTGGCGAGCACGCTGGTCTCGCCCATCGACGCGAGAACCGCGCCGTCGGCCTGCCGCGCAATGCGGCCTGTTTCGAGGACAAGCGTCTTGCCGCCCCAGTCAATGTGTTCTCTGTGAATGTCGAACATTCTGTTTCAGTCCTGAGTTTGCGGTCCGCCGGATTGCGGACAGCCTTCTCTGCTCTCTTCTTGCAGGGAAATGGTTGTAGGGAGATTGGGCACGCGCAAGTGACGCCTCCGGGTCTGCGCGCCACGCGCGCAACCCGGAAACCTGTTTGGCTGGACGAAGCCTTCACTCCGTCCGTTGGATGGCGTCATTCGGATCTACCGGCGCAGGCCGAGTTTCGAGATGATTGTGTCGTAGCGCGCCTTGTCGGTCTTCTTGAGATAGTCGAGAAGACGCCGGCGCTGGGAGACCATCTTCAGAAGGCCGCGACGCGAATGGTTGTCCTTCACGTGGCTCTTGAAGTGTTCCGTGAGACCGTTGATCCGTTCCGAAAGAACGGCCACCTGTACCTCTGGAGAACCGGTGTCACCCGGCTTCGTGGCGAATTGCTTGACGATTTCAAGCTTGCGCTCTGCAGTCAACGACATCGGATTGTTCCTCAATGTGAAAAGTTGAATACACGGATGGGCTTCACCTCTCCTGCCTCGAAGACCGCGATCGCAACGGGATCGCCGGAACGGGTACGGCAATAGACAGGCGGCACGGCATGCGCGACGCTGTCATCGGCTACCCCTTCGGAGAGGAAGAGACGACCGCGCGCCAGGATGGCCCGACCCAGCCTGAGCTGGGAGGCCTCCTGGTCTGTCACGGCCAGTGCCGGGATGTCGTCCAGCACGGTCGCGAGCGGCCGGAGGCCACGCGTGGTGGCGGGGTCTTTAGCAGATTCCTCGAGTTTTTCCAGCGTAATCGCGTCCGCCAGCCGGAAGGGTCCGACCGCCGTCCGGGTTAACGAGGCAACATGGCCAAAACAGCCAAGGACCCGGCCGATATCGCGCGCAAAGGCCCGAACATAGGTCCCTTTGCCGCACGTCATGTGGAAGACGGTATGGTCGGCGTCCGGGGCCTCGACGACCTCAAGCCGGAAGATGTCTGTCTCGCGGGCAAGAAGCTCCACCGTCTCGCCATCCCGCGCGAGGTCATAGGCGCGCTGCCCGTCGACAAGGATCGCCGAGAAAGCAGGCGGCACCTGCAGCACCCGCCCGATGAAGCCCGGCAAGGCCGCAAGGACCTGTTCCGGGTTCGGGCGCAAGTCGCTCGACTGCACGACCGGCCCCTCACGGTCATCCGTCGAGGTCTCCTGCCCCCAGCGGACCGTGAAGCGGTAGGTCTTGCGCGCATCGACGAGGTAGGGAACGGTCTTGGTCGCCTCGCCGAACGCCAGCGGCAGCACCCCGTCGGCAAGCGGATCGAGCGTGCCGGCGTGGCCGGCCTTGTTGGCATTCAGCAGGCGTCGGGCAATCGATAGCGCCTTTGTCGAGGTGATCCCGCAGGACTTGTTGAGCACAAGCCAGCCATGGACCGGCTCACCCTTTCGCTTCGCCATCGTCACCGTCATGAGGATCAGGGCCGTCGCCCGCATGGCGAAGATCGCGGGCAACCTTCTCGGACCGCAGGATCTCCTCGATGTGATGCGCCTCGTCGAACGACCGGTCGGCCACGAATTGCAGGACCGGCGCGTGGCGCAACTGCAGCAGCTTGGCGACCTGCGACCGCAGGTAGGGCGATGTGCGGTTCAGGGCCTCGAGCACAGGTTCAAGCTGCGCCCCGCCCAGCGGCATGGCAAAGGCCGTGGCATTCTTCAGGTCCGGACTGATCCGAACCTCCGAGATGGTGACCGATACGCCGGCAAGCGCCGGATCCCGCAATTCGCCGCGCATCAGGATGCCGGCAAGGATATGCCGGATCTCTTCGCCCACGCGCAGCTGCCGCTGCGTGGGTCCGCTGCCGGTCTCGGGTCGGTGGGGTTTCCGGGCCATGCTGGCACCAATTCCTTCAGGGAGGACGGGGCGAACCTCCCGTGAGGCCCGCCCCCGCCGTCCGCGCGCGGCGCGGACGCCGGGCTAGAGTGTCCGCTTGATCGTTTCGACCTCGAAGCACTCGATCTGGTCACCCTTCTGGATGTCCTGGTAGTTGTCGAAGGCCATGCCGCATTCCTGGCCCACGACGACTTCCTTGACCTCGTCCTTGAAGCGCTTGAGGGTCGACAGCGTGCCTTCGTGGATGACCACGTTGTCCCGCAGCAGGCGAACCTTGTTGCCGCGAAGCACCTTGCCTTCCGTCACGCGGCAACCCGCAACCTTGCCGACCTTCGTGATGTTGAACACCTCGAGGATCTCGGCATAGCCGAGGAAATTCTCTCGCAGGGTCGGCGCGAGCAGGCCCGACATCGCTGCCCGGATGTCATCGATGATGTTGTAGATGATCGAGTAATACCGGATCTCGACGCCGTCGCGCTTCGCCATGTCACGCGCTTCCGCAGTCGCACGCACGTTGAAGGCGATAATGGGTGCACCCGAGGCACGCGCGAGGATGATGTCGCTCTGCGTGACACCGCCGACGCCTGCATGAAGCACCTGCGCCTTGACTTCCGAAGTTGACAGCTGTGCCAGGGCGGCCGAAATGGCTTCGACCGAACCCTGCACGTCCGACTTGACGACGAGCGGAAGGATCTTCGCCTCGCCCTGTCCCTTGGCGGCAAGCACCTGGTCAAGCGACGCGCGACCGACAGCACGCGAGCGAAGCTCTTTCTTCTTGCGGGCACGGAAATCGGCAACCTCGCGCGCACGGCCTTCGCTGTCGACGACGGCGAAGTCGTCGCCGGCTTCCGGAGGTGCCGAAAGGCCGAGGATCTCGACCGGCTCGGACGGACCAGCACGCTGGACCTGCTCGCCGCGCTCGTTCACAAGCGCGCGCACGCGGCCCCATTCGGCACCGGCCACGACAATGTCACCCACCTTGATGGAGCCGCGCTGGACCAGAGCGGTTGCAACCGGACCACGCCCCTTGTCGAGTTTGGCCTCCACGATCGCGCCCGACGCGGGACGGTTCGGGTTGGCCTTCAGGTCAAGTACTTCCGCCTGCAGGAGGATCGCCTCCTCGAGCTTGTCGAGGTTGATCCGCTTGGTTGCCGAGACCTCGACGGACAGCGTGTCGCCGCCCATCGCCTCGAGTACGATCTCGTGGCTCAGCAATTCATTGCGCACGCGGTCGGGCTGGCAGCCCGGCTTGTCGATCTTGTTGATGGCAACAATGATCGGAACCTTCGCCGCCTTGGCGTGATTGATGGCCTCGATGGTCTGCGGCATCACGCCGTCATCCGCTGCCACCACGAGAACCACGATATCCGTCACCTTCGCGCCGCGCGCGCGCATGGCTGTGAACGCAGCATGGCCCGGCGTATCGAGGAACGTGATCTTCTGCTTGGACGGCAGCGTCACCTGATAGGCACCGATATGCTGCGTGATGCCGCCGGCCTCGCCCGCCGCCACGTCGGTCGAGCGCAAAGCATCAAGCAGTGATGTCTTGCCGTGGTCGACATGACCCATGACGGTCACCACTGGCGCACGCGCCACAAGTGTCTCATCCGTGTCATCGTCGCCGGCCAGGCCCTCGAGCACGTCAGACTCGGCAACACGCTTCACCGTATGACCGAACTCCTCGGCAATCAGCTGCGCAGTATCCGCATCGAGCGACGTGTTGATCGTCACCATCTGCCCCTGCTTCATCAGGCTCTTGATGATGTCGACCGCACGCGTGGCCATGCGGTTCGCCAGTTCCTGCACCGTGATCGATTCAGGGATGACGACATCCCTGACGATCTTCTGCGGCGCATCATTGTTGTCCTTGATGCCAAGCTGCGCACGCTGTGCACGCTGCACATGGCGCTTGTAGGCTGCGATCGAGCGAACGCGCTCCTGCTCGTCGAGCGCGGTCACCACCGACAGCTTGCCTGTGCGGCGTTCATCGCCACCCTTGCGCGGGGCAGAGACCGGCTTCGCCGGAACACCCTTGCCGCCGGCGCGACGGCGCCCGTCATCATCGTCACCCTGCCCAGGCCTGCGTGCAGGCCCCTGAAGCCCGGCAGGCGACGGCGCACCGCGCCCGCCAGCAGGCGGAAACGCCGAACCGCGGCCAGGTGCCCCGGAAGGTCCCCCGGCAGGACGCGGGCCAGTCCCCGGCCCTGACGGGCGGGCACCCGGCGCACCGGCCGGACGCGGGCTGCGCGGCCCCGTGGGCGCCGGACCACGCGAGATCGGTTTCACCAGCGGTGCGGCCGCAGCCTCATCGACGGGTTCGTTGCGCCTGCGGGCATCAACATCGGCCCTGCGGCGTGTTTCATCTTCGATGACACGGCGGGCATCTTCTTCGGCCTTGCGCTTGGCTGCAGCTTCGCGCTCGCGGGCCAGCCGCTCTTCCTCTTCGGCGCGCCGCTTGGCTTCTTCCTGCGCGCGGCGCCGCTCTTCCTCTTCGGCAATGCGGGCATCCTTGAGCGCGCGAAGCCGGGCTTCCTTTTCCCCTTCGGTCAGCGTGCGCAGCACCATGCCGCCCTGCTTGGGCTGCACAGGCGCGGGCTTCGCCGGCTTCGCGGGCGCTGCCGGCGGGGCAGCAGCCTCGGCCTTCGGCGCATCGGCGGGAACCGCTGGCGCCTTGGGCGCCTCCGGCTTGCCTGCAGGCCGCACGACCGTCGGCCGCTTGATCTCGACCACCACGGCCTTCGACCGTCCATGGCTGAAGGCCTGGCGCACGACACCCGTCTCCGGGCGCTTCACCGACAGGGTTTTGGGCGCACCAGAGGCATGCAGTGTCTTGTCGCCATCTGGAGTCTTTTTGTCAGTCATGCGCGCCTTTCAATCCCTTGTCTTGGGTCACTTTAGGAAACACCAACTCAAACGCCGTCGCCCTCGCGGTGCGAAGCCACGTCCCATTCGGCTGGACACAACACGCGGAAGCCGCCAAGCCGCTCAGCCTCGGACAAAAACCGATCGGCAAGCGGACCATGGCTCAGGCAAGCGTGTATCACATTTTCTCGGCCCAGCGCCACGCCGATTTCCTCGTCGGTAAGGCATCCCACAACCCGGATCCCGGGGTTTCTGCGGGCAATTCCGATGAGCTTTCCGCGATCCGCGCCGCCCGAATTGGACGCCTCGACCAATGCGGCGATACGCCCCGCCTGCGACTTGAGCAGCGGCTCCACCTTGGCAAAGCCGAGCGTAAGCACCCCCGCACGCCGGGCAAGGCCAAGAAGTTCGCCAAGCCGGGCGACGATCAGCGCCTCGACCCGGAAGGCCAGGTCAGCCGGATGAACCACCTTGGTGCGGGCAGCTTTCGAGAAGGCCTCCCGCTCGACCGCTCGCTGGATCAGCGCGCGCTCGGCCCCGACCCAATAGCCGCGACCCGGCAGCTTGTGGGCGACGTCCGGCACGATGTCGCCGTCCGGGCCGACGACGAAGCGCACCATGCGCTCCGGCGCCCTGCTGTCCCCCGACACGATGCAGCGGCGCAGGGATCCTTCGACCCCCTCATCGCGCTCGTCGCGCTCGCGCTGCACCGTCCGGTGGCTGGCCACTAGGCATCGGCCTCCGCTGCAGCCGGTTCGGCCGGCGCAGCCGGCGCCTCGACCCAGCCCGCCGCAATGCGCGCAGCCATGATGATCGCATTGGCATCATCGGCCGTTACAGCAAGGCTCTCCAGCATGCCCGCGAAATGCTTGCGCTCGCCGTTCACGGTCTCGTTCCAGCCGACGAGGTCATCGGTGGCGCATCCCGCGAGGTCCTCGAGCGTCTTCACCCCGCCCTCGCCCAGCGCGACCGCCATGGCAGGCGTGACGCCCTCGACCTGCAGGATCGCATCATCGACGCCCAGCTCGCGACGCTTGGTATCAAACGCCTCATTCTGCCGCTCAAGGTACTCAAGCGCCCGGCGCTGCAGCTCGTTCGCCGTCTCCTCGCCAATGCCCTGGATCTCGGCCAGCTCTTCCGTCACCACATAGGCGAGGTCCTCGACGGCCGAGAAATTTTCCGACGCGAGAAGCTGCGCAAGCGTCTCGTCCACGTCCAGCGAATTCATGAACAACTCGGTCCGCTTGCGGAACTGCTCCTGCCGGCGCTCCGATTCCTCGGCCTCCGTCAGGATGTCGATCTGCCAGCCGGTCAGCTGCGAGGCAAGACGCACGTTCTGTCCACGCCGCCCGATCGCCAGCGACAGCTGGTCATCGCCTACGACAACCTCGATCCGGTGCGCGTCATCATCGAGCACCACCTTGGAAACCTCGGCCGGTGCCAGCGCGTTGACGACAAAGTTTGCCGCGTCCTGGGACCAGGGAATGATGTCGATCTTCTCGCCCTGCAATTCCTGAACGACAGCCTGCACGCGGCTGCCGCGCATGCCGACGCAGGCGCCGACCGGATCGATCGAGGAGTCCTTGGAAATCACGGCAATCTTCGCGCGCGAGCCGGGATCGCGGGCCACCGAGCGGATCTCGACGATCCCGTCATAGATCTCGGGAACCTCCTGCGCGAACAGCTTGGCCATGAACTGCGTATGGGTGCGAGACAGGAAGATCTGCGGTCCGCGGGCTTCGCGGCGAACATCATAGATGTAGGCGCGGATGCGATCGCCCGTGCGGAACGTCTCGCGCGGCAGAAGCTCGTCGCGCCGCACGAAGGCTTCGCCCCGGCCCAGGTCGACAACCACATTGCCGTATTCGACGCGCTTCACCGTGCCATGCACGATCTCGCCGACGCGGTCCTTGTACTCCTCGAACTGCTTCTCGCGCTCGGCATCGCGCACCTTCTGGAAGATGACCTGCTTGGCAGCCTGCGTCGCAATGCGGCCGAAATCGATCGGCGGCAGCGGATCGAGGATAACGTCGCCCACCTCGGCGGCAGGATTGTGGTTCAGCGCCTCTTCAAGCGTGATTTCGGTTGCATCGTTCTCAACCTTGTCGACGACCGAACGCTTGCGGTTGAGCCGCGTCTCGCCCGTCTTGGGGTCGATCTCGGCGGTGATGTCGTTTTCCTGGCCATAGCGCGACTTTGCAGCCTTCATGATCGCTTCTTCCATCGCGGCAATCACGATCTGCTTGTCGATCGATTTCTCCCGCGCGACCGCATCCGCGATCTGAAGCAATTCAAGCCTGTTTGCACTGACAGCCATCTTCGTTACCTCGGTTTCGCCGGCTTCCCGGCCTGTTTTCTTCGCTTGAGATCCTGCTCGATCAGCGCATCGGTCAAGAGGAGCTTGGCCTCGCCGATCGAAACATGGGGAATGGAAAGTTCGATCCGCCCGCCCCCCGGGCCGGCATCCGTCTCGATCAGCACGTCTTCCCCGCGCAACCCGCGCAGCGTGCCCTTGATGCGCTTGCGCCCGTCGATGGGCGCCACCAGGTCAAGCTTGGCTTCATGGCCGTTGAAATCGTCGAAGTCGCGCCGACGCGTCAGCGGCCGGTCAATGCCCGGCGACGAGACCTCCAGCACATACTCGCCCTCGATGGGATCGGCCTGCTCGAAGGCTGCAGAAATCGCCTCGCTCAGGCGCGCGCAATCCTCGATCGGCATCGTTCCATCAGGCAGCTCGGCCATCACCTGCAGGGTCGGGCGAACGGCGCCTGAAAGCCGCACACGCACGAGCGCATAGCCCAGCGCTTCCGCGATGGGGGCAATCAGGTGTTCAAGCTCTGTGGCGCGTCTTGCCATGGTCATGTCCGTTGTCCGGACAAAAAACCTCTGGCGCCGGGCTGCCCTTTCGGTCAGCCAGCGAACAAGCTCATCTTGTCCGGGAAATCGAGGGTGTTCTACAGGATGCCCCCCACCAATCCAAGGGCAAAAGAAGGCTCAGGCCCTGAAAAATCTGAGGTAAACGCAGCTTCGGCCGGCCGCCAGCGCCTTCTGCTCATAGCGCGTCGCGACCCAGTCGGCCGGACGCACGCGCCAATCCGCCGCACATTGCGCCGCCCAGGTGAACCGCGCATCGCGAACAAGATGCATGAGCGCCCATTGCGCATAATCGGGATGGTCGGTGGCGATCCGCAACTCGCCGCCAGGCCTCAGGGCGCGGGCAATTTCGCCGAGTGTCCGCGGCTGGATGAAGCGGCGCTTGTGGTGGCGGAATTTCGGCCAGGGATCAGGAAAGAGGACAAACATCACCGAAAGACTGGCATCGGGCAGTCGCTCGAGGATGTCACGCGCATCATCGGGATGCACACGCACATTCGCCAGCCCCTGGGCCCGGACCTGCGTCAGGAGCTTGGCAACCCCGTTCTCGAACGGCTCGCAGCCAATGAAGCCGGTCTGCGGATGCAGCCTCGCCTGCGCGGCAAGATGTTCGCCCCCGCCGAAACCAACCTCGAAAGCAAGAGCTGACGCACCTGGAAAAAGGGCCGCTGGTTCCAGCGGCCCCTCCGGAATGCCGCCGCGGGGCAAGAGCTCGCCCAGAAGCGACTGCTGAAGCG